>CAZIPL010000005.1:0-58798 GCA_964541255.1 uncultured Clostridia bacterium
AAACCGCCATATCGTATATCTTTTTATTCGGATCGATGACAAAACCGTATTTCTTCGCTATATCCGCAACCTTAGCCGCGTCTGCTTTAGGGTTATAACGGCCTTTGTCTTTCAAGCCCAAAACGATGTTTTCCGTTGCGGTAAAGACATCGACAAGCTTGAAATGCTGGTGTATCATTCCGATCTTATACTCGTAAGCGTCGTGAGGGGACTTGATAACCGCCTCCTTGCCGTTGATGTATATATGTCCTTCGTCGGGATAATAAATTCCGGCGATCATATTCATAAGGGTAGTTTTCCCGGAGCCGTTTTCTCCGAGAAGTGCCAATATTTCGCCCTTTTCAAGCGTCAGATTGACGTTTTTATTGGCAACGATTTTGCCAAAATATTTACTTACGCCTTTAATTTCTAAAAGTGGAGTGTTCGACACAAAAATACCTCCGTAAAAATAACTTGTCGAGGCGAAGAATAACCATTCTCCGCCTCTAAAAGTGACTGTATAATTATGTTTATATTAGAAAGCTGTGTTCAAAAGATTGATTCCGTCGATGTTTACGTCGAAATAAGGAGCGGATCTGACAGAGCTTTCGTCGAAGTATGTAACACCGTTTTCGGTCTTAACTACATTCGTGTCGCCTACATAATCTCCGTCGGTATCAGCGTTGTAAGCAACGAGATGTCCGTTAGCGTCAACGGTTGCGTTGGTATTCTTGTCTGCGGTTACGGTTACCGTGAAGTTAGCACAGTCGAATACTTTGATTTCGCCGCTGATAAGTTTAGCCTTAACTTCGTCAAGCTTTGCCTGAGTTCCTGCTGCAGCAGCGCCGCCTACAGAAGTAAGAACAACGGAGTTGTCGCTGAGCGTTCCGAGCTTATCGGTGTCGATCGACTTGTTGTTCATAGCGCAATCGATGATGTACTCGAAGTAAGGCTGCCAGTTGATTCTGGAAGAAACGATGAATGTGTTGGGGCAAGCGGATTCCGTGCTTCCGTTGTAAGAAACGTTGGGGATACCTGCTTCTTCGCAAGCGGTAGGAGCGCCCATGGAGTCTGCGTGCTGGCTGATAAGTGCAGCGCCTCTGTTGATAAGGAGCTTAGCAGCGTCTTTTTCAGCCTGCTCGTCGTACCAAGAACCCGTGAAGGTTACGTCCATAACGACGTTAGAAACAACGGACTTAACTCCGAGGAACCAAGAGGTATAACCGGAAACAACTTCCGCATAGGTGAATGCGCCTACATAACCGACTTTGATATTTCCGTTTTCGTCATAGTTTTCAGAAGTGAGCTTGTTGTCGTCGATCATTTCCTGAAGCTTGAGACCTGCTGCAACGCCGGCCAAATATCTTCCCTGATAAATGCTTGCGAATGCATTGTGGTAGTTGGAAAGGTTCTTCGTGTGAGCCATAACTCCCGTAGCGTGGCAGAACTGAACGTCTGTTGCTTCAGTAGCAGCTTCGATCATGAAGGATTCATGTCCGAAAGAATCTGCGAAAACTACTTTGCATCCCATATCCGCGAGGTTGAGTGCCTGTTCTTTGCATTCGGGACCTTCGGGAATGTTGGTTACGATTACGTACTGATTTTCGTTAAGACCTTTTGCTTTGCAAGCAGCCTTGAACGCGTCGATGAAGTTCTTGTCATAGGTAGAAGAATCGCCGTGCAAGCAGATAAGACCTGCAACAGGGGTGTCGTCATCATTGTTGTTGCAAGCAACCATGACTGTCGTAAGAGACATCATCATAACAATCGCGAGCACAATACTCAATACTTTTTTCATATATACCTCCATTATGCCTTTTCGGCAAAAAATTAGTTCAAAAATTCAATTCCGTTTTCGTCCATCGAAGCGATGTTCGCAAGACAATAAGTCTCAACGCCCGCCACTTTGATTTTATCGAAACCGCCTTGATATATCTTGCAAATCGCAGCGGTGAAGCCCACGACTTCGGCGCCCGCTTGTTTGCATATATCGATAAGTCCCATTCCGGCTTCGCCGTTTGCGAGGAAGTCGTCTACGATAAGAACCTTATCGCCTTTTTTCAAATATTCTTTCGATACGAGTACGTCGTTGACATTTCCGTGAGTAAAGCTGAATACTTTTGCGGAATATACGTCGTCGGCGATGTTGGAAGATTTGCTTTTTTTCGCAACGAGCACACGGCAATTAAAAAACTGCGCAGTCATACAAGCAAGCCCTATTCCCGATGCTTCCACCGTCAGAACCTTCGTAACCTCGCAGTCTTTGAAATGATTATATACGTCTTCGCCAAGGCAAGACAAAAGTTTCACGTCGAGCTGGTGATTCAAAAAGCCGTCGACTTTCAAAATCTTGCCGCCCTCGAGCACTTTCCCCTCTGTTAAAATTTTTTCTTCGAGCATCTTCATCGGTATATCTTCCTTGACTTAATAAGCATTTTTACAATTAAAAAAACAAGTTTATTCACTAAACTTGTTGCCAAAACATCTTCACGGGGCGCAACTTTTCAAAAATCAAAAGCGCATATCCCTAATAACAAATATGACCACCCGAATCGGACAGACAATATTTTTTCCAATAGTCGCACCTTATGGCGTTGCGGTAGAAACTTACAGACCCTATCATCTATAGATATATTGGCAAATATTCAATTGATACTTTTATACTATACTACTTGATTAAAAAAGTCAACAAAAAAGGCGGCGTTTAAGGCAAGATTTTGAATAAAAGACACTTTCGTCACAAGATGTTGTTATTGTGATATTTTTGCTCAAAAACCAAAAAACATAACACCAACTTGCTTTTAACGAAAGAGATCATGGCGTTTTTATATTCAAATAATCTTTTTATGCGAATTGTTTTAGAAACGTAACAGCAAAAAATTTCGGTTCTAAAGCATACAAGCTAACGCATTTATAACTATATTTCACTATTATTATACACTCATCAATGAACGTATCATAATAAAGTTGAAAACAAGCCCGATAAAGAACCGAGCTTGTCATCAATAGATTTAGTTTTTGTCTAAACTTTTGAGTTCACTTCATTTCAAAAGCTCATTCACAAGAAGTATAATCTTTTTTTAGCTTTATGTTTCAAATAAAGTTTTAAGCCATAGTTTTATACTTTTAATTAGTCTTTACCTTTTTATACACACAATTTGATATGGCAGATTTTCAAACTATAAATTCGAATTCGCCCGCTGTCAAGTTTTCGGTAACATTGCCAACGGAGAACGTCGCTTTGCAATTTGCGGGAACTACGACTTTATAGGTAACCTTTTCTTCTTTTTTCTCCCAGCGACACGCAACTTTTCCGTAAGGGCTTTGATATTCGATTTCGGAATAGCTCAATCCACCGCCGACTTTAGGAGAAATTTCAAACTTTCTTGCGCCGACCACTTTAACGCCGCCGACTTCGGAGAAAATCCATTCGCATACGGCACCCGGGGAATAGTGATTGTTCGAGGATTTTCCTTCCCAATCCTCCCAAATCGTCGTTGCACCGCTTCTTATTTCGTTAATCCAACCGGGATACTCGTCGTTTAGCAAAATCTTATACGCTTCTTCTGTATAGCCGTTTTGCGACAAACTTCCGAGCAAGAATACCGTAGACAAGAATCCCGTTGCAACGTGATAATTTCTGTTTTTTGCAGAAAGAGCAAGTCGTGCGGCGAGTGCTTTTTTCATATCATCGTTTTCGAAAAGTCCCAACGCGATCGGACGAACAAGTTTAGCTTGCCTATCCGTATCGGGAACCTCTTTCAAGTATTTATAGCGGTACGCTTTCTTCGCACCGTCGCTATATTTTTCAAAAAGCTTTTCGTCTTCTTTTTCACCGAGTACCCTTGCAATATCGGAAAGCGCGGAAAGCGTATAAGCAAAATACGCGGTAGGCTCCTCCGTTCTTTTTTCAACGCTGTTTCTGTTGAAATCCTCATACTCTTTCGGCTCGAGCCATTCGCCGAGCTGAACGCCGTGGCAATAGAGATATTCTTTATAAGGATTGTCGCTCTTTTTGTCTCCGCCCGCGTTCTTAATCAAGAACATTCCGAACTTTTTCATCGCTTCGTAGTTTTCTTTCAAAACTCTTTCGTCACGATATAACAAGTATTGACGGTACGGAATCAAGACCAATGCGTCCGCCCAACCCGCGGAAGAGCCTGTGGAATAATACATCCATTCAAGACCGTTCATCGGAACGACAGCCGAGACCATACCGCCGCCGTTTCTTTCGTCTAACATATCGCGGATAAACTTGCGATAGAACGGTGCGCCGTATACGAAGTAGTTCGCTGCGTTATAGAAAATCTGTGCGTCGCCCGTCCAGCCCATTCTCTCTCTTGTCGGGCAATCGGTCGGAACGTCGGCAAAATTACCTTTGACGCTCCAACGAGTGTTTTCGACTATTTTATTGACGTTTTCGTTCGACGAACGGAACTTAACCGTTTCTTCGATGTCGGAATAAACGGCGGTTACATAGAAATCTTCGGGAGAAAACTCAACATCCGTTTCGACGAGAACATACCTGAATCCGAAAATAGCAAACTTCGTTTCGTAATCGTTGTTCCCCTCTTTGCAAATATACTCAACCTTTTGGAGCGGCGTCAAAACGAGATTTTTCTCGTCCTTTTCACCGTATTTACTCATGCATACTTTGGTAAATTCTTCAACGATATTCCACTCATAATTGAGTTTTTTAAGTTGGAAGTTTTCTTGCGTAAACTCGCCGTCTTTCATTATTTCACCGGCAAGTAACGTTACCTTACTTCCCTTTTTAGCGGTAAGATTAAAGCCGATAAAGCCAGCGATATTTTGAGAAAAATCAAGCACCTTTTTGCCCGACGGCGTAATGATAAGCTTCGGCAAGAACTTTTCGTGCTTTTTGACAGAAACGTTGTCCGACGAAACGAGGTTCGCTTTTTTCGAAACCTCTTTCGCCTTTCCCGAATATGACGGCGTCATATTTCTATCTACGATTTCGCCATCCTTTAGATCTGCAAAACGAATACAACCGTCGTTAGACCAATCAAAAGAAGAATCGGAAACAACAACTTCTTTTTCGCCGTTTTCGTAATATATTTCAAGCTGCGAAATAAACGCAAGCTCTCTTCCGTATACGGCGGTTTTGCCGTATGCTCCGACGCTTCCTCTATACCAGCCGTCCGCAAGCTCTACGGTAAATTCATTGTCGTTTTGCAATAGTTCCGTAACATCATATGTTTGATATTGAACTCTCTTTCGATAATCCGTCGCGCCGGGCGCCAAAACAACGTCGCTTACGTTTTTACCGTTTATTTTCGCCTCATAAATTCCGAGTGCCGACATATAAAGCCTTGCTTTTCTTATCTTACCGCTCGTTTTGAAGGTCTTTCTGAAACAGTCAACGGGATATCTCGTACTCTTTTTCGGCTTATAGTTTCCGCTTATCCACTTTGCCTTGAAATCGCTTTGCTCCAACAAGCCCATTTCGAAAAACGCCTTTTCGCTCCAGTCGGAAAGGTTACCGTTTTCGTCGGATATTCTGACTTGCCAAGAAACCTCATCCCTACTTTTTAAATTTTCGGGAAGATCGCAGAACATTTCCACAGTTTCTCTCTTAACGTCTTTTTTAACTCCGTTGACGGAATATCTTATTTCATAGCTTTTTTGTTCGACAAGCCCCTCGTCGTTCCAAAATAATCTCGGAGTTTTTATACCGAGCCCCATCGGGTTTTTAAGATACTCCGTTCTAAGCCTAATTGCCCTCATTTCATTCTCCTTATATTTTTCGTTGTATGCATTATAAAGCATAAATTCTCTTTCGTATTGCAACTTTTCTAAAATTATTGCAAATTATTACGATATATTTCAAATTATTCTCTATCTCGATATTTTTAGAAAAATCGATAATCATATCGACAGCAATCAAATTCATCAAGAATAAAAAGTTTTTGTAAAAAGCTCATACGCACCGTAATATATAACACCAAAAATATCAAACTTGCTTGCAAGGGTTTGGAATTTCAAAGTTTTGCTAAACCTCAACAATCCCTCAGTCCCCTTCGGCGACAGCCCCCTTACTAAAGGAGCCTTTAGTTTTGAGGCAAAACATTCTTGTTTTGCAAAGATTTTGTCGTTAGACAAAAGATTACTTCTTATAGGTTATACAGCGAAAACCGACGATTATTCGAAAAAGAAAACTATCGCTATATATAGGGATATTCCCATATAAAAAAGTGTGCGTTTTTCGCACACTTTTTTTAGTAATCATGTTTTTATTATCCTTTCTTTTTTAATCTGCAATCGTTTTTTCGACGTATCTGATGTTAATTTCAGCAGTCGCTTTTTTCGAAGAAATCGCGATTTCGTAATTGCAATCGCTCGGAAGAGTCAGATAAAACGCTCCAGAATCGGCATCGTTTGAGACATATACCTTTTCGCCGTTCTCTCCCGATATTCTTATATCGAGCTCCCCTCCGCTTTTTTCTATTCGAACTTCAAGCTCGATTCCCTTTTCGCCCTCAAAAGTCCTTACGTCTTCGCCCGTGAAGCCTGAAAGAGAATAGTTCATCTTTCCATCATCCGAAGAAAAACTCAACTCGCCTTTTTGGCAAGACGCCAATGACAGCAAGAGAGTCAAGCAAACCAAAATCAAAATATACTTTTTCAACGTTTTCATAAACAACCTATTAGAAATACAGTGGCGTTTCTATTCTTTGTTAGCAAAACAGAAACTTCTTGTTACGTGTTTTTCGAAAATCCAAAGCTCTACTTATTTTTCAAATCAATCCGAGCTCTTTGCAAATTGCCTCCAAGTCTTCGGACGGGTTCAACGCTTCGTTGATGTCAAAACCCGACTCCGACGGCTCGTACATACGGTAATCGACAACGCCGCCTTTTCTCATGGTGGGATTTTGCTCTTTGAACATCTTGTCGAAAACGTCTGCTTTCATATAGTCCGTTCCCAAAATCTCGTCCATTTTGTGCAAAAACTCCTCTGCGCTCAAAAGGTTATCGTCAAGCGGATATTTGTTAAGAAGTCTTTTATAATAAGAAACAAGCTTTCCCTCGAACACTTTGAGTCTTATCAGATTGCCCTCGAACTTATTCTTCGCGGCAAGCTCGATTTCTTTGGACTTACTTATCGCAGAAACGAGGGCTTCCGAAATCGCGGACTCTTTTTCTTTATATTTTTTTACTTCTTCTTTAAGCGTTTCGTTTTCTTTTACAAGCGAAAAAATCCGTTCCTTTTGGTCGGAAAGGGTGTTTTCGTATTCAAACGCCTCTTCACGCAAAAGCTCTTTGACCTCTTGCGCGGAATATTTTCTGTCCTGCAATTCTTTCATTTTCCCTCGTTAATTAGCCATATTGAAAAGTTACAAGCAAATATTGCGATTTGATTGCACCAAAAACTTAATTGCGAATATCTCAATCGATATTCTGTCAGTCGTGCTTTTTGACTTGTCGTATCTTTGCGATCATCGCCGTTTTAAGGTCATAAAGGTTCTTCGAAAGGTCAACCTTATACGTCTGCGGATTGGTTATTCGCCTATATTCCTCCCAGAACGTATCCTTGTCCGCGATGCAATATTCCCTCGCCTTAGATAGCGTCGGGAAGTCATATACCACCTCGCCTCTTCTCATAATCTCGACGTGAAGATCTTTGACGTAATAATTCGTAAGCGTCATTTGCTTCCACGTTTCGACGGGGTGGAAAATCGTAAGCTCGTCTTCGGGGAAAGTCTCTCCTTTTAAGCCGATAAGGTCGGCTATCGCCTTATCCGTTTCTTTATTATAAATTCTATAAACCGACTTGTAACCGGGGGTAGTAATCTTAATCGCGTTGTCCGAAAGCTTGATTTTAGGGATCTCAACTCCGTTTTCATAAATCGCGCTCATCTTATAAACTCCGCCGAGAGACGGCATATCGTATGACGTTATGAGCTTTGTGCCTACGCCCCAGATGTCGATTTTCGCGCCTTGGTGGATAAGCGACTGTATAAGCGTTTCGTCAAGATCGGAAGAAACGCAAATCTTCGCCTTTTCAAAGCCTGCCTCGTCGAGCATTTTTCTCGCTTTTTTGGACAAGTACGAAAGGTCTCCCGAGTCAAGTCTGATCCCGGACGGTTCCAAGCCCTTTTCTCTCATCTCCTTGAAAACGGTTATGGCGTTAGGAACGCCGCTTTTCAACGTATCGTAAGTATCGACGAGCAAAAGGCAGTTATCGGGATAAAGTTTTGCGTATTCTCTGAACGCCGTAATCTCGTCGGGGAAAGACATTACCCACGAATGAGAGTGCGTACCCTTGCACGGGATTCCGAATTCCTTTGCGGCAAGAACGTTGCTCGTCGCGTCGCAACCGCCCAAAACAGCGGCTCTTGCTCCGTAAATACCAGCATCGGGACCTTGCGCGCGTCTAAGCCCGAATTCAAGCACAGACGTATCGCCCGCAGCTTGCTTGACTCTCGCACCCTTTGTCGCAATAAGCGTTTGATGATTTATTATCGTCAAAAGCGCCGTTTCTATTATCTGCGCCTGCTCCAAAGGAGCTTTGACCGTCAAAATAGGTTCCATCGGGAAAATGACCGTACCCTCGGGAACGGCATATACGTCGCCTGTGAAACGGAACGTTCTCAAATGATTCAAGAAGCCCTCGTCGAAGTCGCCCGTCGAGCGGAGATATTCGATGTCGTCCTCCTCGAAACGAAGATTTTTGAGATAATCTATCGCTTGTTCGAGTCCAGCGGCGATAGCATAGTTAAAAGCATTTTCTCTGTAGAAAATATCGAATACCGCCTCTCTGTCGCTTCTGCCCTCGAGATAATATCCGTTTGCCATAGTGAGCTGATAATAGTCCGTCAGCATCGAAAGGTTTCTTTCTATTTTAGTCGTTTTTTCCATTGTCCCACTTGCTTCCTTTATTTACAATTATCGAAAGTATCGACGTTATCGCGCCAACGATGATTAGTATACAAACAATCGCGACGAATTTCAAAACGTTGAATTTCGCAAGTATCGAAATAGCTCCGAAAAACAACATCGTTCCGCCCGCGACAATTCGCCAATATTTTTTCTCTATGATTCCGAATACGATTCCGACAACGCCGACGGCAAAGAACATTACCGAGAAAAAGCCGAGTATTCCGAAATCGAAGCCCTCGACGAACGTACTGATAAGCCAAAGCACCGACGCGATAAGAGCAACGACGGCTACGCATAATTCATACAAGCGCTTTTTCATTATTCTTCCTCCGAAAGGTCGCTTGCAATATCTATAGCTTCCGCGTTATTTTCCGCTTCGATTTTACCCAAATCGTCTAAGTTTTCGGCTGTCGGGTTTTCATATTCGAGATTATCCTCTTTTTCGACATTCGAAGTATCCGCCGATACGTTTTCGCTTGCGCCGTCAGCCGTCACCAAAATAGGTTCAGGCTTCACCGCATGCCCCATAAGATTGAATTCGGGATGCTTTTTGTCTACTTTCACTATCGCGATTATGCAAGCTATTCCCGCCAATACCAAAATAATCGAAAGTGCTTGCGAAATCCTTATCGTTTCGCCCAAGATGTTTTTCAAGAAATACAAGCTGTCCGAACGAAGTCCCTCTATCCACGCTCTGCCCAGTCCGTAATAAACAAAGTACGAACAGCAGCTTATGCCTTTCCAGTCGGGCTTTTTGATGTTGAGTATCAACAGTCCTATATACCCCACTAAGTTCCACATAGATTCATAGAAGAACGTCGCGTGATACCAACTGCCGTGAACGTTTACGGCAAACGGGAAAAACTGGAGCGCGGGATTTGTGATAAGCTGTCCGTAAGCTTCTTGATTGACGAAATTGCCCCAACGGCCTATGGATTGACCGATGATAACGCCTACGGCGAATAGATCGAGCATGGCAAGCATATCCTGCCACGTCATTTTCTTGATTTTCGCTATGACGATTCCTGTTATTAGTCCGCCGATAATTCCGCCGTAAATGGCAAGTCCGCCGTCACGAATGGCGAATATTTTCGCGAACGTCCACGTTTCGTCCCAGTCCGTTATAACATAATATAATCTTGCGCCGATAATTCCGATAGGTATAGCAAAAAGTATTATGTCTAAAAGATCGTCGGGATTGAGCTTTTTATGCTTTGCCAAAAGAAGTATCGACGATACCCCCACGATCATTCCGCATACGATGATAATCGCATACCAATATATATCTATACCGAAAATCGAAAACGCTACTCTGTCAATAGTTGGCATATACCTCTCCTAAGTTTCAGACTTTACGTCTTGTTGAAAATCATTTTAGCACTAATTTATTCAAATAGCAAGTCTCACGCAATACTTTCGATAAAAGCAAGCGTTTCTTTGACGGCTTCCGACCACTGCTCGCCATTTGATATAGTAGCGACTCCGTCTCCGTCTTGCTCGCCGTAAGATCCGAAATACGCATGGTTTCCGCCTTTTATGCAAATCTCTTTATATTTGCTTTTATCCACAAGCTCTCTTCTCTCAACAACCTTAGACATAGTCAAGACCTCGTCGTTTTCGCCGTAAAGCGAAAGAACGGGAATGCTTTTTTCGGTCAAGTCGCTTGCCGTATATGCGGCGAAAAAGATAAGCCCGTCGATTTTGTTTTCCGTTATCTCGACGTACTTTGCCGCCATCGCACCACCCATCGAATGTCCGCCGATAAACACTTTTTCATAACTTCCCGCTTCCGCGACGGAATCGGCAGCGCTTATTCCGAATATCGCCATATTGCACGGCATTTTGACAAGCGCGACGTCAACGCCGTTTTTCGCTAATTCGTGCATAATAGGCGCATAAGAGGTATATTCGACCTTTGCACCCGGATAGAATATCAGCAAAGTTTCGTCTCCGTCACCGTCGAAAAACAGTCCGTAAGATTTCTCTTCGACAAATACCTCTTTGTTTGAAGACAGATATACTTCGACGTCGACTGCTTTATAATAAGAAAAAAGATACCACGCGACAGCAAGAACTATCGCGATAACGACAAACGCCGTCAAAATTCTTTTTATGCTTTTTTTCATTTTATATCCTCTCGTAATGCTTTTTATCGTTTCATAACTATAATTAAAGTTTAGCAAATCGCGAGCGATAAAACAAGATAATAAATCAAAAAGTCGAAGAATTTTGTCTAAACCTATCTTTTTCATACAACGCAAAAGGCGCAATATTTGATATTGACACGAACGCATTCAAGTAGTATAATTTTTTCAATAAAACAAATAATCGGAGGAAACTTTATGAACAAAGAAGTTCTCGAATACGTCAAAGAACAGTCAAACGCGCTTCTTACAGCCCATTCTGCATGTCCCGAGGTCAAAGAGGCGGCAAGAAAATGGCTTGAAGCGGTCGGAACGGAAAACGAAAAAGCCGAAACTATCGCATACCTAAAAGAGCTTGAAGAGGACATCGAGCCTATCGACGGACTTTTGGCATTCGCATCTTCTCCCGTTGCCGAAAAAGTCTTCGGAAAAGAGGGTGCGGAAAAGTTCCTCGAGCACGCAAAGGAGCTTAAAGCGTCGGGCGCAAAATATTGCGACTGCCCCGCTTGCAAAGCTTGCGAAAACATTCTTTCGAAAAAAGAAGAGCTTTTGGGATGAAACAACCATTTACTGTCTCCCCATAATCCACCAGCAGCATCCATTTATTCCAAAAAGTAGTATTTGAAGAAGTATAATCGACACAAACGACTTTTTGCCGCTCTGACACATTAATTTAATTAATGAATTTATAAAACTCGGCTTGATAAAAGTCGAGTTTTCTTTTTCAGCTTAAAAGTATTGAATAAAACGGGAAATTATGATATACTAAATTTGCGACACAATTAAATAGCACAAAAGGCATATGGGAATAATATACCTTTTTTTGCATTGCCATAATATTTGAATTTGTCAAAAATGCAAATTCCGATTTATTATGGTAATGTGGTTATTCCCATGCTGTTTTAATTGTGTCGCAACACGGAGTTTGCGTTTTATGTGCGTAACTTCGGTTGCGCACTTTTTATTTATAAAGGTGCGACTTTATGGAAAAGGAACATCAAGAATATGGCGACAAACAGCAATCTGCAAATGTCAAGAGCAGGGAAAACCGACGAATTCTATACACAATTATCTACCATTGAAGACGAATTAAGACATTATCGCAAATATTTTAAAGATAAAATTGTATTTTGTAATTGTGACGATCCATATGAAAGCAATTTTTTTAAGTATTTCGCCCTAAACTTTAATGCATTAGGGTTAAAAAAATTAATAACTACGTGTTATGCGACCTCTCCTATTTTCTACACTCAATTAAATATCTTCGGTGAAAACAAAAACATTAAATTAATACAGGAGGGGAAAAAGCCATATAAAATCGAAATTACCGAAGTCAAAGATTCCGACGGGAACGATACGGTTGATTTGTCAGATGTTTGCTATTTATTAAAAAACGACAAAAATGCTTTAACTCTATTAAAAGGCGATGGTGATTTTCGCTCGGAAGAATGTTTAAAGCTTTTGAAAGAAGCTGATATTGTCGTTACAAATCCTCCCTTTTCTTTATTGAAAGAATACTTACCTTTATTAGTCAACGAGCAAAAGAAATTCATAATATTAGGAAACATGAATCATGCAACTTGGGCTGAAACATTTCCATATTTTATAGAAAACAAAGTATGGTTGGGAGTTAATAGCGGACATTTTTGGTTTAAAGTACCTGATTATTATGAAGCAAAAGGGACTGATTATAAGCAAGACGATACTGGACAAAAATGGCGAAGATTAGGAAATATTTGTTGGTTTACAAATCTTGATCTTGCTATAAGACATATCCCTTTAGACCTATATAAAAAGTATACACCAGAAAATTATCCGAAATACGACACCTATGAAGCGATAGATTGCGGTTATGTACAAGATATCCCGTATGACACCGATAAAATTATAGGTGTACCATTAACGTTTTTGGCAAAACATTGCAAAGAACAGTTTAGAATCGTCGGAGAATTACATACCGGTTCAGGGAATAAATATGATTTCGCCTTTCCGAAAATAAATGGTAAGAATAAGTATATCCGAATTTTAATACAAAATATAAACCCCAAAAAGGAATAAAAAATTATGAAAATCGAAAGAGCACAAATCCCAATCAAAGAATTGGTTAAAGGTTATGAGGAAAATGGCATAGACGGCGTTGAGGGCATTGTTGCATATGACGGCAAATTAGACGTTCGTCCTCCTTATCAAAGAGAATATGTGTATGCTCAAAAAGAACGTGACGAAGTAATACGAACGATTAAAAAAGGATTCCCGCTCAATATTATGTATTGGGCAAAAAGCGAAGATGGATACTACGAGTTAATGGACGGACAACAACGAACCATTTCTATATGTCGCTATGCCGCTGAAAGCGAACGTACTTTTACCGTTGATGAAAAATATTATTTTAATCTAGAAAAAGATATTCAGAAACAAATCAACGATTATATGTTAGATATATATATTTGCGACGGAAACCCATCCGAAATTCACGAGTGGTTTAAGGTTATCAATATAGCCGGAAAACCTTTAACCGCACAAGAATTGAGAAACACCGCATATACAGGAAGTTGGTTGTCGGATGCGAAATTACATTTTTCAAAACCAACTTGTGCCGCATACAATATGGGAAAAGACTATATCAGCGGCTCCCCCATACGACAGGAATATTTAGAAAAAGCAATTGAATGGATCGCAGCACGCGACGGGTTATCTTCTGTGGAAGAATATATGGCTCTTCATCAACACGATGAAAACGCAAATCAAATGTGGATTTATTATAAGCGAATTATCGAATGGGTTGAAACGATTTTTCCACAAAAAAGAAAGGAGATGAAAGGAATTGAATGGGGATTATTATATAACGCATATAAAGATATTGAATTAGATCCGACTGCTCTTGAATTAAAAATAAAAACTCTTATGATTGACGACGATGTTACAAATAAAAAAGGCATATATCCGTATGTTTTAACCGGGAAAGAAAAGTATTTAAACATACGAACATTTTCTGAGAACCAAAAAAGAGCAGCTTACGAGCGTCAAAACGGTATTTGTAGTAAATGCGGTAAACAATTCCAGTTGTACGAAATGGAAGCGGATCATATAACACCTTGGCATTTAGGAGGTAAAACCAACGCTGAAAACTGTCAAATGCTCTGCATGGAATGCAATCGCAGAAAATCAGGAAAATAGAAGTTAAAACACATATACTACGCTCAATATAATTAAGTCGCATTTTTGCAAAGTAAAACAGCTTGCGTCATTATAAACGCAAGCCGCTTTTTATTTTCTCATTCGTTATTCTTTCGGGGAAGGAGTTATCCTATTTCGACAAATTCCGCGCCGTTAATCTCGGCGAACAATCTCATTTCGTCTGCGGTAAGCGACGTCGAAACGACGGTATGATGCGCTCCGCCTGCTTCGAGCCATGCTTTTACGCCGCTCTTGAAATCGGGTTTAATCTTCCACATAACTCTCGCAACGGGAAGGTTGGGCATAGTTTCGGGCTGCTTAACGAGCTCGACATGCGCGCAAATGATTCTATACCATTCGCCCATATCGACCATACAAACGGCGATTCCGTCTCCGGTCGTTCCGTCGAATACCAATCTCGCGGGATCTTCTTTTCCACCGATTCCGAGAGGATGTACTTCGATTTTGGGTTTGTTGCCTGCCAGCGTCGGGCAAACCTCGAGCATATGAGATTCCAAAACGAGCTCTTCGTTTTCGGTGAGGTCATAAGTATAATCTTCCATAAACGCCGTAGCGCCCTCTCTACCCTCTGCCATTTTCTTCATGATAGCGCAAAAAGCCGCAATCTTCCAATCGCCCTCCGCACCGAAGCCGTAGCCTTGTTCCATAAGACGCTGTGCGGACATACCGAAAAGCTGTTTAAGTCCGTGAAGATCTTGGAAGTTGGTTGAGAATGCTTTATAATTTCCCGCCGCAAAGAAACGCTTCAATGCGATTTCATACTTAACCTGCTCCTTAACGGCAGCGATATTATCTGTATTAAGGTCATACTTTTCCAAAATCTCGGCATAAAGCGCATCGACCTCTTCGTCGGTCACCTTGTTTATCTCTTCGACAACGTCTCCGATTCCGTAATAGTCCGTCTGCCAACCGAAATCGATATGAGCCTGAACTCTATCGCCGTCCGTTACGGCAACCTCTCTCATATTGTCGCCGAAACGGCAAATCTTGAGGTTTCTCGAAAAATCAACGCCCTTAATGACAGATACCCAAGATCTGATTTCTTTAAGAACGCTTTCGTGCTTATAATATCCGACAACGCTCTTTCTTACGATGCCCATACGAGTGAGAATATATCCGAGCTCTCTGTCGCCGTGAGCAGCCTGATTGAGGTTCATGAAGTCCATATCGATCGTTGCATACGGAAGCTTTTCATTGAACTGCGTATGCAAGTGCAAAAGAGGCTTGTTGAGTATCTTCAATCCCTTGATCCACATTTTCGCAGGGCTGAACGTATGGCACCAAACCATAACGCCGATAACTTCGTCGTCATAATCGATCTCTTTGATTGCTTTTTCGATCTTTTCGGATGTCGTCATAACGCCGCCGAATGTAATCTCGATTCCGCCGACCGCTTCGTTCAAAAAGCTTATCATTTCGAGCGAGTCTTTTTCGACCTGCTTAAGCGTTTCTTCGCCGTATAAAAACTGGCTTCCCGTTAAAAAACAAACTTTTTTCATTTTTTATCTCCTTGTCCGTAATAGGCATTTTTGCCGTGTTTCCTTAAATAATGTTTGTCGAGCAGATATCCGTCAACCCTCTCGACGTCTGGGTTTATCTGCCTTGTTTTGAGGCACATTTCCGCAACCGCTTCGAGCGTAACCGCCGCTTCGACAGCCTTTTCGGGAGTTTTTCCCCAAGCAAAAGGTCCGTGATTTTTGATTAGTACCGCTGGGATTGCATTTTCGTCCAAGTTTTCGAAAGTTTCGATAATGACCTTGCCTGTGTTCTTTTCGTATTCGCTTTCGATTTCTTCTTTCGAAAGGGCTCTCGCGCAAGGAATATCGCCGTAAAAACAATCCGCATGCGTCGTGCCGTAAGCGACAATGGGCTTACCGCTTTGCGCAAAAGCCGTCGCGTTTATCGAATGCGTATGAACAACTCCGCCGATTTCGGGGAACGCTTTATATAATTCCAAATGCGTGGGGGTGTCGGATGACGGTCTCAAAGCCCCCTCTACGATGTTCCCGTCCAAGTCAACGACGACTATGTCGTCAACCGTCATGGAATCGTAAGAAACTCCGCTCGGCTTAATCGCGACCAAGCCTTTCTCTCTGTCGATTCCGCTTACGTTACCCCAAGTCAAAACGACGAGTCCGTGCTTTACTAAGTCTAAGTTCGCCTTAAAAACTCTTTCTTTCAATTCATGCATACTCATAATACTTCCACCGCCTTTCTTTCGATATCAAGTCCTCTTTCGAAGCGGTCGAGATACTCGTTAAATCCGTCCGTATAACCTTCGTCGGGAGAAACGGTAACCTTTTTCGCCGACGCGAACACCTCTTCGTCAAGATAATCGGGAAGATTTCTTCCGTTGCCGTTGACTGAATACTTCGCCAAGATAGCCATACCCCAAGGGCCGCCCTCGCCGGCTGTCTCCATAACGGTGATAGGCGTTTCGATAGCCGAAGCCAAAACCTTTGCGCCCTCGTCGCCCGTCTTGAAAAGTCCGCCGTGTCCGCAAATAGATGTTATTTCGACGTTTTCGTTTTTGAGTATCTTCATTCCGACTGCTAACGTCGCAACGGAAGAATATATATTTGCTCTCAAAAGATTGGGAAGATTGAATTCCGCGTTCTCGCCCCTAACCAAGAGCGGTCTGCCGCTCGAAAAGCCCGTAACGCTTTCGCCCGAAAGATAGTTATATACCGTAAGTCCTCCACACGCGTTGTCGGCATTCTTCGAAAGAGAGAAAATCATATCGTATACCTTGTTCATATCCGACGTGCCGCCCAAGCTTTCGGAAATCTCTTTGAAAAGGTTCGCGTATGCGTTTATTTCGTTGGTGCAGTTGTTGCAATGCACCATTGCGACGGGATAGCCGTCGGGAGTCGTTACTATATCTATCTCTTTATAGCGATTCTTCAATGCCTTTTCGAGAACAATCATCGCAAATATGCTCGTTCCCGCAGATACGTTGCCCGTGCCTTTTCTTATGCTGTTTGTGGCAACCATACCCGTTCCCGCGTCTCCCTCGGGAGGACAGAACGGAACGCCGGGCAAAAGGTCTCCCTCTTCGTCGAGAAGCTTCACGCCTTTTTCAGTAAGGTATCCTGCGTTTTCGCCCGCAAGCTTGACTTTGGGCAAAACCTCTTCGGCACTTTTATTAAAGCCCTCTTTTTTCAAAAGCTCGTCGAACTTATTAAGTCTTTCTTTGTCATAAGAAAGAGTTTCGTCGATGGGAAACATTCCGCTCGCTTCGCCAACTCCTACGACCTTTTCGCCAGTCAAAAGGAAATGCACGTATCCCGCAAGAGTGTTTATCGACGAAATATCTTTAACGTGCGGCTCTTTTTTCAACACCGCTTGATATAAGTGCGCCGAAGACCATCTTTCGGGAATATTGAAGTCGAAGCTTTCGGAAAGCTTTTCCGCCGCCTCGGCAGTAATCGTATTTCTCCAAGTTCTGAACGGAACGAGAAGCTTTTCGTTTGCGTCAAAGGGCATATATCCGTGCATCATAGCGGAAATTCCCATTCCGCCAAGCTTTTTAAGGGTTACGCCGTATTTTTCTTTGACGTCTTTTTTAAGGCTCTTATAGCACTCTTTGATGCCGTCGAGAACCTCCTCTTCCGAATACGTCCAAATGCCGTCAATAAAAGAATTTTCCCAAGTAAACGAACCTTGCGCGATAGGCTTGTTTTCGTCGTCTATCAAAACGCCCTTGATTCTCGTCGAGCCAAGCTCTATTCCGAGATACGTTTTTCCCTCGTTTATGAGGTCTTTTGCATTTGCCATATCACTCCTCCTTTATCGTTATGATATATACCTTTCCGCTTTCTGCCGAAAGTGATATTTTGCCTGACAATTTTTTTCGTTCGACTCTTTCTTCGACTTCGATTTTAGGTTCTCCGTAAAAGTCGAGATCGTTTCTTAGATCGCCCTCGCCGCCGATTGAGATAAGCTCGTATTCCTTTGCGTTAAGCGGCGTTTCGATTTCTATAAGTTCGTTTTTCTTCGACGCGTTGACAAGTTTCAAATAATATTCGTTTCCTCTTCTTGTCACGGAGAAATATACTTTTTTAGGAAGCTTTCCGAAGCTTTCGATATATTCGTTGCCCGTGTGCGTTCCGAAAAGTTTTTGAATCTTATAGTTTGCATTCTCTATATACGTCTTCGGATTGAAATCGATGAGGTTATGCATCCACTGCAACGACGTTACGAGATTGAATAGCGGCGCATATGACGTCATTTCGACAACGTCTCCGTTTTTCTCGACGCCGAGCAAGAATACGCTTTCGGCAAGCGCCGTATTCCATTTGTTATAATCCTTTATCGTCGCGTTCTTCTTCAAAACGACGTTAGCTGCATACTCGCCGAAATATATCTTATTGTCGCCAAGCTGCTTCTTTGCCTTGTCGAAGTAATTATATCCATTAAAGAACCAGCCGGGGTTTCTGTATTTATGCTCGTCAACCAAAACTCCGCTATAGTTTTTCGCGACGTACTTTCTCATATCGGCGACCTTAAACTCAAGAAGTCCGAGCCCAGAGCAATGAACGCATTCGATGTTTTTATCTTTCTTCTCAATCGCTTCTTTGATTATTTTGAAACGATTACGATAATCGTCGCCGTAGTTTTCGTTGCCGACGCCTATCATTTTTAAGCCGAAAGGCTTTTCGTGCCCCATTTCGCAACGAAGATCCGCCCAATAGGACGTTCCCTTTTCGCCGTTTGCAAAATCGATAAGGTCAAGATAATTCGCAACGATATATTCGTCGAACTCTTTCGTTCCTACGGGAATATTTGGACATTCCTTTTCCTTTCTTTGCCAAGACCTAACTTGGCAATTAAGCCCCGCCGTAAGAATCGGAAGAGGAGCCGCGCCTATTTCTTCACACAAGCAGAAATACTCATAAAAGCCTATCTGGAAGCTTTGACTGTATCCGCCGTCAGAAAGCTTCTCGCTCCAAAGATTATAATTAGGAATTCTGTCTTCAAGTCTTCCGACCGTGTCTTTCCAATTATATTCGTTTTTAGGGATCGTTCCCTCGACAATACATCCGCCCGGGAAACGCATAAACGCGGGATGAAGCGCTCTTAACGACTCGACAAGGTCACGCCTAAACTTGCCGCCGCTCCACTTTTTATCGCCTTTCCCTAGATAATCTCCCAAGAGCGAAACAAGATCGAAGCAAACCGTTCCACTTCCTTCGAAACGAACGGAAAGCTTGCCGTAACCGCTCTTTTTGCCTAAAAGTTCCTTTTCGGTTTTATTCCAGCTATCCGTCAAAGAAAGCTCGACTTCGTCGGTCAGAAGTTCGTTTTCGTCAGACAAAACCGAAACGTAAACCTTTCCGTCAAAGCCCTCGCTTTTTATGTATGCGGAAAATTCATACTCATTCCCCGCGACTATATTCATGGCACATTTTTTCGCGTTTTCCTTGTTGCCGTTATATCCGAGGTTTTCCAGAACGCCCTTTCCGTCAACGGAAATTTTAGCATAACCCGTTTTCTCCGAAATGCCGTTTTATCTTGCCGACGAAAGCTCGATTCCCTCTTTTATCCAATATCTCAGCGGATCGCTAAAGTGCGACAAGTCGGTATTCATATAAACCCCGTCGAACGAATAGTTGTTCACCATATTAGCATTAAGACCGCCGTCTACGGCGAAGTTTATGTCCTCCAAGAAAACACCGTAAAGCCTGTCGGAAATCTTTTTTGCATTGTTTCCAAGCTTAACCGCACGCACCATATTTTCCCCTCCTATTCATAAAAGAATCATTATAATCATTATATAATATTTTTTTTGCCGTGTATATAGAAATCTATACGAAAAGTATTGATTTTGTACGCATTTGCGGTTATAATCGATATATGAAATCAATTTTTGACCTCGACAAATTAGACGAGCTTTTGAAAGATTACTATACCGTGACGGAAATAAGAATCACAGTCTTTGACGAAGACTTCAACGAGATTACGGCATATCCCAAAAGGCGTCCCGCTCTTTGCGAAAAAGCACGAAGCCTAAGCGAAATCAACGCAAAATGCCGCGAGTGCGACAAATATGCTTGCAAAATCGCCGCCAAAGGACAAACGCCGTATATTTATAAGTGCCACTTGGGTCTTACGGAAATTATTTTGCCCCTTATCGTCAACAAGGAGGTTTTCGGGTATTTGTTTTTCGGCAACATTTTTTCTTTCGAAAATCTCGACGAGGGCGTTAAAGAGATTTATAAGAACATTTCAAAATACGGCTTTGCGGAAAAAGAGGTGTTTTCTCTTTGCGAAAAACTGCCCGTCAAATCAAACCAGTACATAAACGCCTCCGCAAACCTTTTGTCTGCGGTCGCGGCATATTTGTGTCTGCAAAAAATCGCCATGACGGCAAAAAGCGACTTAGGCGAAGCGATAACGGATTATATCAAATGCAACTTTTTGAGTAATATTTCTGCAGACGTTTTATGCGAAAGCTTCGGGATAGGAAGAACAAAGCTATATTCCATAATAAAAGAACGCACGGACTGCGGACTTGCAGAATACGTCAAACGGCTTAGGCTTTCAAAAGCGAAAGAGCTTTTGGAGCAAAACCCCGATATGAAAATAAGCGAGGTTGCCGAAAAGTGCGGATTTATGGATTATAACTACTTCATAGCAAACTTTAGGTCAGCTTACGGCAGTTCACCGAAAAAATATTCAAAGCTTTCATCGGATAAAAACAAATAGATTTAAGCTATCGGTCAAGTATAATCTTCTAAAAAAAGTATTATTCGAAACAAAACAAAAAGGCTCTTTGCAAATTTGCAAAGAGTCTTTGTTCTTTATTCTTACAAAATATTGAGGTTCTTTTTGAATGCGCGTTTGAACTCGGGAAGCGCGTTCATTGCGTCTTTAAGCTCCATAGTCGCATCGCCCTCTACTTCCGGTTTCATAATAACGGAATCGCCCAAAACGTCGCAGTTAATGGACTTAACGAGTCCTCTTGCAGACTTATCGAGGCTTTCTGCCAAGCGAATGATTACGCCAAGCTTCTTGACGGCATCGAGGTCTTCGTCGGAAACGAGCTCTTTATAGCGAACCCAGTTTTGCATTTGAACGTTTTCTTTGTGGTGGCAACCCGCGACGAACGCAGCCATAACGAGATCTCTGTGGTTTATGCCGTAAAGATTGGAGTTCAAAATAACATACGTCGAATGCTTCTGGTGGTCATAGAACTTAACTCTCATTCCGCTGTCGTGAAGAGCAGCCGCTACGCGCAAGATCTTTATGTAACTTCTCGGGAACTTATGAAGAACTCTGAGCTGCTTGAAAAGCTGCAACGAAAGGTTGATTACGTGCTCCGTATGGTTATAATCGAGCTGGTAGCCCTGAATGTACGTCATGAGAGAATGTCCCAAAACGTCCGAAATAGGCTTTTCGAGAGTCTGCGGGCAAACGTTATTGAAGAATATTCCCTCTCTAAGTCCTGCCGACGAAATAACGAACTCCTCGTTGTCGATATAATCGGAGAACGCTTTCATCGCCGCAAAAGCCGACGGGAGAATATCCGCTCTTCCGCTGCTCATACCCTTGATATTCATCTTTCTGTCAAGGTCGAGTCCGCGGATAAGCTCGTATATCGTTATGAAGTCGTGCTTCTGGATATGGTAATTATGAACCATATCAAGGGGATATCTTCTTACTTTCTGCGACATCTTCGCAAGGTTTCTGAACGAACCACCTACGCCTATAAGCTGAGTGTCGGGGTCGATGTTCTTGAGCCACGGAATATTTGCGAGCTGCTCCGTGAAGAATTCCTCTACCTTTTGAGTCTGCTCCTTGGGAGAAAGCCCGTCGATAGCAAACTTCTCGGTGAGCGATACGCTTCCGAACGGCAACGTTTCGTATGCAAGAATGTTTCTTCTGTTATAATATACTATTTTCGTGGAGCCGCCGCCGATTTCGAGAATAATTCCCTTAGGAATCTCCATCGAGTTGATTACTCCTTGATATACGTAAGCCGCCTCTTCCTGTGCCGAAAGGACGCGGAACATAAGCCCCGTAGACGAATACACTTCGTCTAAGAAACTCTTTTGATTTTTCGCACGACGAACAGCCGCCGTTGCTACGGCGACGATTTTATTTACACCTTCGGCATCGCAAAGCTGCTTGAACATTTTAAGCGTTCTTATCGTATGCTGAATTCTCTGCGGCTTCAAAAAGCCGTCTCTTTCCATGTCTTGACCTAATCTTACCGCCTCTTTCCATTCGTCGGAAATAAAGAAATATCCGCCCTCCAAGACGTTAGCTATAACTAGCCTTGCGGAATTCGATCCTAAGTCGATTACTGCGATTTTTTCCAAAATTATCTATCCTCACTAAAAAAATTTATGTCTCTGAAAATTGATATTGTACCTTAGTCTACCATATTGTATCACACATTTTTCGGTTTGTATAGACCCAAAATGAAATTTTTTGTCCGTTTTCCCCTTTTTTTTGAAAAATTTTTCGCATTCCAACTTACCCTTACGACACTTTTTCGATAAAAAGTATCATTTTGTTTTCTTTTGTGAAAAATGTATCCACCGCGCATTAGAAAAGTGTTTTCACCGAAAAACATAATCTATAATAGTTTTCATACACGTACTCTCTTTATATCCCAACGGCTTTCACGAATACGAAATATACATTCTTTAAGATCTTGCCTTTAATCTTGAATCAAGCTTTTATTAAAAAATCCGCGACTTAATTATCGCGGACGGAATCTTTACTCTTTTCGACTTTTCCTTTGACGACTTTTGTTATCTCGCAAACTATTTGAAAAATACCGAGCAATATCAAGAATATCCCGAACGACGTCGAAAGAACGCTTTGCGAAAGCTTTGCCGAAAAAAGCGAAGACAAAATCGACGTAACGACGGCGGGAATCACGACGTATAACACCAAGCGCCAATCTATCATTTTGTTTTTCGCGTGCATTACAACCGTTACGATTGCCATCGGAACGAAAGATATGAGATTTATCCCTTGCGCTTCATGCTGAAATACCGTCAACAAAATGGTCAGAATCGGAATGAGAAGCGTTCCGCCGCCCATACCCATTCCTCCGAGTATTCCGCCGACAAAGCCAGCCGCCACAAAAAGCCAGAAATCTACCCCAAAATCAACCTCACCCCCGCAAGAATCATAATCACCGCAAACACCGTCATAACCGCTCCGTTTTTCATTTTCGGAAGAACGTATGCGCCTATTATACCGCCCAAAAGAACGCCGATAGTTGACGGCACGAGCTTTTTATAGGATATATCGAAGCTCAATAAATATATTATCGCAGAAGCTATCGTTACCGGCAAAATAATTGCTATCGCCGTAGCGTGCGCTTTTTTCGGTTCGAGCGAAGCAAAATATATCAAAAACGGCACGACAATCATTCCGCCTCCGCCGCCGAACAAACCGTTCGCAAGCCCGGTAATCGCGCCGCCAATCATCAATATCCAAGGATTGCACTTTTTCCCTTTCTCCATAAAATATATCTTGCGCTAAGTTGCCATAAAAAATACCGACGAGGTTTTATAAATATCGCAAAGTAAATGAATATACAAGTATTCTTTTAGCAAAACAACAAGCTATATCGACTCAATCGCAGACTTTAAACGTGTAGCGTATATGGAAGCCTCTCAACTACGCTTCGTTCGGCTTCCATATGTGCAATCATGTAAACCGATTGTGTATACCATGTCATTGCACAAGTTGTTAACAATCTTACTCTTGACATTGTACCTCACCCTACGAGTTTGAAATACTTCGGCGTATTCGTGCCTTGCAAATAAAACAAAAACTTCTTGTGTTATATCCGACAATCCACAAACATAAAAAACGCGTAAAATTTCTTACGCGTTTTTCTTTATGAAGGTATATGATAAAAGTAGTGTGTTACAAAAAAAATGAAAGTATTCTTTCTCTTTTATTAACCGAGCATAACCTTGTCGGAATTGACAAGCTCTTTTGCCGTGTCGCTGAACTTATTGAGAAGATCCTTGACTGTAAGTTTGGCTTTTTCTTCGCCCGAAACGTCGTAAATAATCTTTCCGCCTTGCATAAGAATAAGTCTGTTGCCGTATGCGATTGCGTTCGCCATATTGTGCGTTATCATAAGCGTAGTAAGATTATTTTCCTTGACGAGCTTTTCCGTCAGCGACATAACTTTCAAAGACGTTTTCGGATCAAGCGCGGCGGTGTGTTCGTCTAATAGCAATACTTTCGGCTTTTGAAGCGTCGCCATGATAAGAGTCAACGCCTGTCTTTGTCCGCCCGACAAAAGTCCGACTTTCGACGTAAGTCTGTCTTCAAGCCCCAAATCGAAGCCTTCTAAAAGTTTTTTATATTCTTCTCTTTCCGCCTTCGTAATGCCCCAGCTAAGTCCGCGTTTTTTACCGCGACGCTTTGCCAAGGCGAGGTTTTCGTCTATCTGCATATTCGCCGCCGTTCCCATAATCGGATCTTGGAAAACTCTTCCCAAAAATCTTGCGCGTTTATGCTCGCTCATCGTCGTTACGTCAACATCGTCGAGTGTAATCTTTCCTTCGTCCGGAAGAAGCGAACCGCTTATGATGTTCATCAATGTGGACTTACCCGCACCGTTACCGCCTATTACGCTTACGAAATCGCCGTCGTTGATTTTGAACTCCGAAATATCGAGAGCGACCTTTTCGTTCGAAGTGCCTTTATGGAAGGTCTTTTTTATTCCTTTAAGTTCAAGCATTTTTCTCTCCTTTCGGTTTCTCGTTCATTTTTTTCTTCCAATACGGAATTGCCAAGAATATCGCAACGACGATTGCCGACAGCATTTTTAGCAAGTCTGTATCGAAACCCAAAGCGATTATAACTTGATATACGATGTAATATAAAACTCCGCCGAGCGCCGCGCCGAAAAGTTTTACTGCGAAATTGTGGCTTATCATCTTGACGACCGTCGTTCCGATGATTATAGCTGCAAGTGCGATTACTATCGCGCCTCGTCCCATGTTTATGTCGGCAAAGCCTTGGTATTGCGCCAAAAGCGCGCCCGACAACGCCACCAATCCGTTAGAAAGCATAAGCGCGAAAATCTTGCAAAAACTCGTATTTATGCCTTGCGCGCGCGCCATTTTTTCGTTTGCGCCCGTCGCTCTTATCGCAGAACCGAACTCCGTTCCGAAGAACCAATATAGCAATGCTATTATAACCGCAACAAATCCGAGTAAAACAAGTATCGAGGGAACTATCTTAAGCTGTGTAACTATTAGCTTCAACGTTCTCGAGTTAAGCGCTCTATTTGCCTGTCCGAGTATCTTTAAGTTTACAGACCAAAGAGCAAGCTGAGTTAATATTCCTGCCAATATCGGCGGTATGCCCATTTTAGTATGAAACAGCCCCGTAACAAGTCCGCAAAGCATTCCCGCAACAAACGCCGCAAGCATTGCTATCCAAACGTTTACGCCGTTTATTAACAGCATTGCGGCGACCGATGCGCCCGTGCAAATAGAGCCGTCCACCGTAAGATCGGAAAAATCAAGCACACGGTAGCTTATATATAAGCCTATTGCCGTTATTCCCCATATTAGTCCTTGCGCAACCGCGCCCGGGATAGCGTTTAATATACCCATATTTTTCTCCTTATCTTATTATCCTTCTATTTCTTCATAATCGGACGGAACGGTTATTCCCAAAGCATCGCAACGAGCTTTAACGAATTTCTTGACGGGAGCTTCGTCGTATTGAATAGGCATAGCCGATATATCGGATTTGCCCAAAAGTATTTCTGCCGCCATCTTGCCCGTCTTTACGCCGATGTTATAGTAGCTTATCGAAAGCGTTGCAAAACCGCAACCTTTGCAAATACCCTCTTCGCCGGCAAATACGGGGATGCCTTTAAGGGTGCAAATCTGATCTATTATTCCCGTATTAGACGCTACGGTATTGTCCGTCGGAACGAAAATAAGATCTACTTTATCCGAAAGCTCCGTTAGTACGGGAGAAATATCGTTAGAATCGCTGAAAGTGCTCACGATAACAGTTTTGCCTGCTTTTTTCAAAAGATCTTCAACAACATCTGACTGATATTTGGAGTTTGCCTCTGCAGAGCAATACAAAATTCCAACCGTTTTAGCGTCGGGGACTAACGAAAGCATCATATTGACCTGCTCTTCGAGGGGCGCAAGGTCGCTCGTTCCCGAAAGATTTCCACCGATTGTGCCGTCGAAATCATCCATTCCGAGAGCAACGCCGTATGCCGTTATCGATGTTCCGAGAACAGGGATGTCTTCTGTTGCATTATATGCAGCCTGGAAAGCTGCGGTAGCGTTAGCCATAATTAGATCAACCTTTTGCGATTTAAAGCTGTTAACTATCGTAGAGCAAGTATTCGAATCTCCTGCGGCATTGCCCTCTTTGAATTCAACGGTCTTGCCCTCTTTGGCAAGCTCTTCGGTGAGAGCGTCTTTGAAGCCTTTTGTCGCCGCGTCGAGTGCGTCGTGAGTTACAAGCTGGCATATGCCTACAACGAAATGATCCTTATTCTTCGGCTCTTTAGAACACGCAGAAAGAGAAACAAGAAGCAATACCGATAAGGCGATCGCTACGATTTTAGTTAATTTTCCTGACTTTTTCATATATATTCTCCTAAAAAATTGTCCGTTTTTTTCGAAAGCAAATTAAGCTTTGACGAAATATCGAATAAAAATAAGGACTTACCTTACGATAAGTCCTTGTGTTCCGTTTTTATATAACGCAAAAATTATCGCAGCAATTATTTACTCGATCTCCGTAAAGTAATAATAGTAATAAAAGTAAAATACGTTTTTCATTGCGTTTCCTCTTTTAGCGCACTTTAGCACGCTAACTTGTTACAATAATACTCTTCTTAAGAAAGTTTGTCAACGATTTTTTCGACGTTTTTTCGATTATTTGAATTATTATGCTAAAAAATAAATTTTTATGCGAAAAGAAATTTCGACGAAAATAGACACGTACCGAGCTTTTCTCCCATTTTCCGATTGAATAATCGTGCTATCATTATCTTATCAAAAAGTCCGCGATAATATTTTTTGCGGCAAACAAGAGGTATTTATGGAAATAAAGTATTCTTACTCCGATTCAACCCTCGTTTTATATTTCGTCGGGGAATTGGACGAGCATTCGGCAAAGCCCGCAAGAGAGCGGCTTGACGAGCTTATCGACTCGCTGTATATCAAAAGCGCGATATACGAATTGTCGGGGCTTAACTTCACGGACTCGACAGGCATAGGTCTTATGCTGGGGCGATATAAAAAGCTCAAAAGCAAGGGTGCGGCGGTGTTTATCAAAAACCCCAAGCCCAACATCGAAAAGGTTCTCGTAACGTCGGGATTATATCAGGTCATGCCACGAATCGGCTGAAAAGGAGAAAAGATGGATAAAAGATTATATATGAAGTTCGGTGCCATATCGGAAAACGAATCGTTTGCAAGAAGCGCGGTCGCTTCGTTCGTGCTTGCGCTCAACCCCACCATCGAAGAAATCAACGACGTGAAAACCGCCGTTTCGGAAGCTGTAACCAATTGCGTGGTTCATGCATATAAAAACGCGGGCGACGTCGAAGTCGAAGTTCTTCTTAAAGAAAAAACCGCAGTCATCGAAATCAAAGACAGCGGAGTAGGCATCGAAGACCTACACGCCGCGATGAAGCCTTTTTATACGACAAAGCCCGACGAAGAGCGAGCAGGACTCGGATTTGCCGTTATGCAAGCGCTGTGCGACAAGGTCGAAGTGGCGAAAAACACTCCTACGGGACTAATAGTCAGACTCACCAAAAACATAGGCTGAAGTACATATCGAAAGCGAAGAGGTGTTTTATGCTCGAACACGACGAAACAATGGAGCTTCTTACCAAAGCTAAAAAGGGCGACGAAAACGCGAAAGAGATTTTGCTCAAAGAAAACACGCCGCTTATTAAAAGCATAGTCAAGAGGTTTTTGAATAAGGGCGTCGAATACGACGACCTTTTCTCCCTTGCATCTTTGGGGTTCGTTAAGGCGATAAATAACTTCGACGTAAGCTTCAACGTGCGGTTCTCTACTTACGCCGTTCCTCTTGTTATGGGCGAAATCAAAAGGTATCTTCGAGACGACGGATATATCAAAGTGTCGCGTGCAATCAAGGTGCTGTCCTTCAAAATATCGCGATACCTTGACGAATACAAGCTAAAAAACCAAGAAGAGCCGAAAATCTCAGAAATAGCAGAAAAATTCGACGTTTCGGAAGAAGACGTCATTTACGCACTCGATTCTTCAAAAACGCCCGTTTCGGTTTTCGATCGCTCCGAAGAAGACGACACGCCGCTTCTCGACAAGCTTAAAGGTGCGGACAAAACCGACAAGGTGGACGAGCTTCTCATTCTCAAAGACGGCATATCCAAGCTCGACGAAAGGGAACGAAAGATTCTTATTCTTCGCTATTATCGCGATATGACGCAAACCCAAATAGCCAACCACTTCGGACTTTCGCAAGTGCAGATTTCAAGAATTGAAAGCAAAATCTATGAAAAGCTCAAAAAAGAATTCTGATAAAAGCTACTATCAAAAGCAACCCGAAAAAGCTTATTTTGGCAAAAATATCAAAAGAATACCATCCTGCTCAATACTTCCCAAAAGAAAAACGTCCGACAAATCACAAATCGGACGTTTTTTCTATTCTAAACTTGGGGATTATTCATATTATTTTTCATGCGATTCGGCTTTCATAAGCGTATTTTTTATTGCAGCTTTGTCGCGCTTTGAACTAATCTCAAACCGCAAAAGTCTCGAAAGCCAAGATTATTTTTCCGTTATTTTATATATAACTCCCTTATCGCCGTCGGCGTTTTTGATTTCAACCTTATAATCCAAAAGCTTCAACGCACGTTGAATAATATTAAGACCAAGACCGAAATTGCCGTTTTGCCCTTTCATGAAAGGCTCGAATATTCTCACGAAAATCTCTTCTTCGATCTTGTCTCCGTCGTTTTCGATGACGAGCAAGCCCTTTTTCATCGTAATGTTTATGTTTTTCGCGCCGTGCTTGATATTGTTGTCGAAGATATTTTCGATGATATTTTTCCAAATATCGCTGTTTCCTCGCCATTCCGAACGTTCAAGCTCCGCCGTGAAGTGTACGTTGGGCGCACGCTTATCGTACTTTTCGAGCATTTCGAACATCACTTCGGCAAGAATTATCTTTTCGTATCTTTGCGGCACTTCGCTCGTTTCGATATGATAAAGCTTGTTGATATTCATTATCTTCGTGACGCGATCTAAAAGTACGTCCGTCTCTTCTTTGATTATCGACGTAGATTTCTTTATGTCGCCGTCTTTATATATGCCGTCTTCTATTCCCTCGGCATACATTTTTATCGTCGTTATCGGCGTTTTAAGCTCGTGCGATATGTTTTGAAGAAGTCGTTGCTTTTGCTCCGTCGCTTCTTTAATCTCGTCCTTATATACGTCTATCGTGTCGGAAAGAGATTGCAATTCTTTCGACATACACTTTTTCTTGACGCTTTCGTCCGTAACGGCACGCTCGATTGAATGAATCGAACGGGACACATACGAAAACCACACCAGCAAGAATATGATCGGGATAATCATAAACACCATCGAAAGGAAGACGTATCTCATAAGGCTTTCGCTTGCAAAAATTCCACCGGACTCGGTGAAAGATATTTTCGCGCTGCCGTCTTCGTAGACTCTGCAGACATAATAGATATATCCGCCGGATCTAAGTCGAACGTTGCCCTTGCTGTCTCCTACCGGTTTTTCGCGAACGTTTTCGATCATCTCGTTTATTTCGTCGAACGTCAGATTATTCTCGGTGTCTTTGAGGTTGACGTGTTCTATCCCGCCGTTGCTGTCTATTATCATCAACGAGTTCAAAAGCCTATTCGAATCGGAAAAGGTCAAATCGAGCTGATAATTAAGCGTGCTGTAGATATTCTTCGAAACGGCAAGACGCAAAATAGGCGTTATGCAAGAAAATACCAGAACGGGAATCGCAACGATACAACAGACGACGATTATCAATATTTGCGTTGATAGTTTCAGTCTGTTCATTGAAGCTTATATCCGTACCCGTAAATCGTTTCTATGTCGGCATCGGGAAGCTTTCCGCGAAGTCGTCTCATAAGGTCGTCAACGACTCTGTCGCTTCCGAAATAGTTCTCTTCCCAAACGTTGCTCAAAATCTTGTCGCGCGACAACGCAACGTTTTTGTTTTTAAGTAAATATATGAAAAGTTCGAATTCTTTTGTCGTCAAATCGATAGGCTTATCACCGTCTTTGACAAGTCTCGATTCCACATCGACGGTGTAGTTTTTATATTGCGGCTTCATATCGGGCTTCATATATGTTCTTTTTATGATATTGTTTACGCGCAAAACAACCTCTCTCGGAGAAAACGGCTTTGCGACATAATCGTCTGCGCCCATCTCGAAGCCCAGAATCTTGTCGTAATCCTTATCTCTTGCGGAGATAAATATCGCGGGAGTCGTGTTGTGCTTTCTTATCTCGCGAAGAATGTTATATCCGCTCATATCCGACTCGAGCATTATGTCGAGAATATATAAATCGGCAGGATCGCTTATGTGCTTAATCGCATCCGCCTCGGAAGAATAATGAGTAACCTCATATCCCTCGTTTTCAAGATATGACTTCAACAAAGAGCTTATATTGCGATCGTCTTCAACAAGAAAAATTTTGTACATTTTTTCACACTCCGAATTCACACGTATATAAAGGTTTTCTTTCGACATGTTAATCTTTTATAAGTTCGATAAAAATATTGCGATTCGATTGCGGTTTTCATAATTCCAAACATTCGGCGAATATTCATCGAAAATCTTTTTTATATAGCTTACCGATCGATTTGCGAATTTCCATTAAACTTAGCAATAAACGATTAGAATAACATTACACGCAGAAAGTTTTCCATATTGTTATTCTACCACACAAAAAGCCAAAGGGGAATATATATTTTTGATTTTTCGCCTTTTCACACAAGTTTAACACAACTTTTTTGTAATTAAACTATAATCGCGTGTTAATATATAATCACAAAACAAATGAACGATAGGTTAGATACTTGTTTCATTTTGTTAATCATATTTTTTCCTACCTATATATTTCCTTTTAGCAAAGCGCCCGCTTTTTTCAAAGCGGACGTTTTGTTTTTATGGGTTTTTATTTTAAAAAAATATAATTCTCGTTTTTGTTTTTCAAAAACCGCAATCTTTTTTTCAATACTTGTTTATATTTAGCTTTCGTTTTGATGCTTTATATAATCGATTCTTTCAATCGGTATTTTTGATTACATATTTTGCCGTCAAAACTTCTTTTTCGGACAAGCTTTCAAAAATAAGCTCTCTTTCGAAGTCTTTCTCAAAATTAGTCAAAACGGTATCGAGGAAAAACATAAATATTCCCAAATCGACTTTGTTGAAATATTCGATTTTTTCGACAGGTATAAGTCCTACGCTTTCGCGTTTTCTGATTATAGAAAGAGTATCGTCCTTTTCGACGACAAGCCACGGTTGCGAATTGACTGCCGACGGAGCAAACCTTGCGACGTCGCCGATTTCAGCATATTTTTCGCCACGCCAAATATCTTTAAGCTCTTTGCGATTGAATTCTTCGTCGCTTTGACGTAAAGACTCCGTCGGAACTTTTCCTATCGCGATAAGAATTGCAAAACTAAGTCCCTCTTTCTCGGCAATTTCGGGTTTTGCCATGCCGTACCAGCACGAGCCTATACCCTTGCTTTCAAGGAAAAGATCGACCTGCTCGCCGATATACCCGATGTTTTCAAGCCAGCCTTCCGTTTTTTGACTGTAAAACAAAATCGCATATTCGCCGACTTTAAGCGTTGTGCGCTCTTTTTCGACAAGCTCGGTTTTTACTTCGATTTTATCGTCAAGCGGCACGGCGTTTTCCAAAAAAGCTCTTATTTCGGAAAGTTCGCTTTCCGTGATATTTCCCGTCATCTCTTCGAACTTGTGGTATGAACGCCTCTTTTTAAGCATCAAATAATATTCGTTATTCGTCATTATCTTTCTCCTTAATCGTTTTTTAAAACCTTTTATTATTACGAAAATGTTTTTTCGATATCTATAAGTCTCTTTTTGTTGCAAAGTCCGCCGCCGTAACCCGTAAGCTCTCCGTCTTTACCTATTACCCTATGGCAAGGAACGATTATTCCGACAGGGTTGTTGTGGCACGCACCGCCTACGGCTCTTGTTGCGGCAGGATTTCCTATTCTTCGAGCGAGTTCGCCGTACGATATCGTGTCGCCGTAGGGAATTTTTTCAAGTTCGTGCCAAACTTTTTCCCTAAAACATGTTCCTTTTGCCACATACTTCAAATCGAATCGTTTTCTTTTCCCCGAAAAATACTCCGCAAGCTGTTCTTTTACGCTCTCTCCGAAAGGCGAAAGAGAACTACTTTCCCCTTTTTCAAACGATAGCTCATAGATTACTTCGAAGTCGTGAGATATCTTTATCGAAAAACCGTTCGTTTCAAAGTATTCCGTCGTCATAAGATTAAACCATAAGGGGAGAAATGCCGAGTGTGAATGTAAACAAAAAATAGAACGCCAAAACGTTTATCACAGCCAAAATCGGCATAAAGACCACAAAGTACCAATGCTTTGTTTTGTGGCGGAATATAATCATTCCAAGCGTCGTTCCCACTCCGCCGAAAAGCACCGCCACCCAAAAGAGCGTAGATTCTTTTATTCTCCAATCACCTTTTTTCGCTTTGGCTTTATCTATTCCCATAACCGCAAAGCCGATGACGGTCATAACGGCAAACGCCGCAACGACAACCGTTTGATATGTCGACAACGCGATATTTCCAAGTAGCACATTCATTATTCTTTCTCCTCGAGTATTTTCAAAATTGTTTCTGTTTGCTCATAGGTCATGTTCCCGCATAAAACGCGCCAAATTATATGCCGCTCTTTTTCGTTGAGCTTCGCCATATCTAAGGTAACTTCGCTACTCGAAATAAACATAGCCATTCTTAAAGCATTGTTCTCTTCTTCGCTTAAATCAAGCGCCCGCGTTACAAGCTTATCTATCCCTGACGGAATTTTTCGTTTGCCGTTCTCGATCGCAGATAAATACGCTCGCGATATACCTATTTTATCGGCAAGTTCGCTTGCGGACATTTCCCGCTTTCCCCTTAATGCCCTCATAGTAATTCCAAATTGCGTCAGCATAATTTTCCTCCGAAAAGTATTTTAGCATAAAACCTTTTCTCTTTCAACCCGTTTTTTAATATCGATTGCAAATCAAACCGATTGCTTTTTCGACAAATGCTATGTAGCGTCATATTTTTTATTTCGCAAATCTTTTTATTAGGCAAAATCTTTGCCGCATATATATAACACGCCAAAAGCCAAAAAAGAATCTCTTTGACCGTTTGATAGTTTGTTTTTATGCAAAACCACGTTTTTCTCGTAACGATTTTTGCACCTTTTTTGTCGCAGCCACAGAATTTTTGTACCTTTTTACAAAGGCCAACCATATTATTTCAAGCTTTTATCGAAACTAAGTTTATGTCTTTTTCGTTGCGAAAACTATATAATATATCGATGAAAAAAATTGCGATTACAAACAGATTCAACGGGAAGTTCGATACTTATAAAAACGCGATTACTTCTCTTGGCGGAGCTTTTGAAGAGCTACCGAAAATAATATCGATTGAAAGCGCAAGAAAAATCCTTGAAAATTTCGACGGGTTGTTATTGACAGGCGGCGGAGATATCGATCCGTCGTTTTACGGCGAAAAGAACACCGATTCTTTTGAAATAATAAAAATGCGCGACGAATCGGAAATCAATCTCGTTCGAGCGGCATACGCTCTCGATTTGCCGACGCTTGGAATTTGCAGAGGAATTCAGCTTGCGAACGTTGCATTCGGCGGAACGCTTTGGCAAGACCTTGAAAAAGCGGGGTTTTCGAATCATATGAAACAAAGCAAAAAGTTCGAGCTTGTGCACGAAGTAAAAAGCGTCGAGAAGGGCATTTTGCAAACGATTTTCGGCAAAACTTTTTCGGCAAATTCAATACATCATCAAGGGATAAAAGAGCTCGCAAAAGGATTTTCGAAAACGCTCCTATCGAGCGACGGCGTTATCGAGGGCATAGAAAACAAATCGAGAAAATTTTTCGTTTTCGTTCAGTTCCACCCCGAGATTCTTTTTGACAAAAACGATAATTTTAAAAGACTTTTCGAATTGCTTTTGTCGTAGCATATTCCAAATAAATATATGACCTCAATTGAAGCATTAAAATAAATATTACGTAGTTTATTGTCGTTTCTAAAACAATGTATTTCCAACAATATTTAGTAGCCGCAAAATAGCAAGAAATAAACTATTCTTATCCATTGATAGTCTCGCAATTAAGTCTTAGTGGCAATCAATTTGCAATCTAAAGTTAAACTTCTCATAATGCAAGAACACTACAGGCAACGATTTGACAAAAGGTCAAAAAAGATGTCTTTCCGGCTCAATCGGTTCGACTTTTTATGGATATAAATCAAATATCCGAAAACAAAAATCCCGAAAAGGCAAAAGACCTTTCGGGATTTTTTAAAGTTTTTGTTTATTCTTTTTTAGCGAACGCTTTCCAAATATTCTTCCAACACCTTTGCGGTATTGAAAACTATTTCCACACAAGGGCGAGAAGCGTAATATTCCGTCGTTCTTTTTTGCGGAGTCGGATTGGAGTTTTCGTTTTCTTTAAGAGAAAGCAACTCCCTACATATTATCGAGCCGTTCTCATTTTTTGCTTTTTCGGCAAGCTTTTGCACCTTTTCGTAAAGCACTTTCTTCTCGTCGTCATTCGGCGAATCATATCCCTCGAGAGCCGAAAGAACCATAACGATGCCCGAAAACGCGCCGCACACCTCGCGCATTCTTCCCATTCCGCCGCCAAAGCCCGAAGACAGCTTCACAGCCTTTTCGAAGCTTAAACCAAGCTCGTCGCAAAATGCACCCGCGATACTTTGCGAGCAATTATAACCGCTTAAAAACAGTTCCTTCGCTTTTTCGGCTTTTGTCATATTTATTTGCTCCTTTTATTTTGCGATGTCTCCTACGCCGTTTAAGATAAGTCTCGGTCTATAAGGATATTTCTTGATTTCCTCCATATCCGTAACACCCGAAAGAACGAGTATCGGATCGATTCCCGACTCTATTCCAATAACGATGTCGGTATCCATTCTATCTCCTATCATCGCGACGTCCTTGCTATGTATCTCCACGTCGTGGAAGCGTTCGAGCGCGGCACGCATCATCAAGGGATTGGGCTTGCCGACAAAATACGCTTTTCTCTCCGTCGCAAGCTCTATCGGCGCAACGAGCGCTTTGCACGCGGGAACTATGCCGTTTTCGACAGGTCCCGTTACGTCGCTGTTTGTCGCAATGAGCCTTGCACCTTTAAGAACAAGGTTCGTCGCCTTGCATATATTTTCGAAGCTATAATTATTAGTCTCGCCGATAACGACGTAATCGGGGTCTACGTCGTTAAAAGAAATATTCTTTTCGTAAAGCGCATTGGTAAGTCCCGCGTCACCCAAAACGAACGCAGAGCAGTTTTCTTTTTGCGACGCCAAGAAAGACGCCGTCGCAAGCGCGGAAGTATAGAAATGCGATTCATCAACGTCAAGCCCCATTCTGTGAAGCTTTTGAGACAGTTCTTTCGGCGTCTTCTGGCTGCTGTTAGTTAAGAATAAAAACTGCTTGTCGTTTTTATATAGCCAGTCCACAAATTCTTTTACGCCGGGGAGCAAATTGTTTCCGTGATATATAACACCGTCCATATCGCAGATAAAGCCCCTTTTGTTTCTGAGTTTATCCATATAAATCTCCTTTTTATTTAGTCGAGTTTATTATACTACACATCGACTTTCTTGTAAAGCAAAAGAATATTTCGATGTCATTAAAAACGGCAAGCACGATTTGCGTCGCACTTGCCGTAAATATATACTTTTATGCCAAGAATTGTTCTTAAAAGGCGTCCCTTCAACAAATCTTTGTTTTTGCACTTAGTTTGTTTTTAGTTTTCTGTAATGCTCGAAAAGCTCTCTTGCGTTTTCTTTCGCCGCGCTCGATTCTTCCTTTGCACCCGTAAGTCTTACTATTTCGGAAATCTTTTCTTCTTCCGACAGAATTCTTATCGAAGTTTCGGTATGATTATCTACGACGGATTTCGAGATTAAAAGGTTTTCGTCGCCGGTTGCCGCAATCTGAGGCAAATGCGTTATTACAAGAAGCTGGCAGTTTTTCGATAGCTTGATAAACTTTTCCGCCACAACGTGCGCGATTTTTCCCGAAATTCCCGTATCGATTTCGTCGAAAACAAGCGTTCCGATATTGTCGATACCTGCCGTGATAGACTTTAAGCCAAGCATAAATCTCGACATTTCTCCGCCCGAGATTACCTTGACAAGCGGCATCAACGGCTCGCCCAAGTTCGCGCTGAACATAAATTCCACAGAATCGATACCGCCTTTTGACAAAAGCTCTTCGAATTCTCCGTCTAAAAAGGAAACGGCAAAGTCGGCGTTTTCCATGCCAAGCTCTTTAAGCTCCGAAACGATTCTTTCGGAAAAGCTCTTCGCGACCTTTTTTCTAATTATTGTAAGTTCCGCACCGAGTTTTCTAAGTTTCTCGGTTTGCTTTTCGATTTCGAAAGTCAATCTCTCGATTTCTTCGGCTGCATTTGTGAGCTTATCGTATTCTGCGCGTGTTTTTTCTAAATACGCAAATATCTCCTCGATATTCTTTCCATACTTTCTTTTAAGGGTTTTTATTTTTTCGAGACGTTCCGCGATCGTATCAGCTTCCCTCTCGTCGAAATCGAGTTTTTCGGCGATGTCGTTTATCGTTTCGGATATATCTTCAAGCTCTATAAGGCACCCTTTCAATCTTTCTTTGAGAGGCGGAATCTCGTCGCTTAAAGAATCTATCATCGAAAGGCTGTCTTTCGCGCACGATATAACGCCTATTCCGCCCGTTTCGCCCGACAATTCTTCGTGAGCGGCAGAGAGTGCGGCGGCGATCTTTTCGGCGTGAGTTACGAGAGAAAACCTCGCGTTAAGCTCCTCTTCCTCACCATCTTGAAGCTTCGCCTCTTCGATTTCTTCGATTTCGAAAGAGTAAAGGTCGATAAGTCTTGCTCTCTCTCTTTCGTTTCCGCCAAAGGAAGCCAATTCTTTTTTAAGCCCCGTCAAAACGTTATATTCTTTTTCGAAGTTTTGCTTTTTCTCCAAAATCTCGTCGCTTCCGAATTTATCCAAAAGCTCAAGATGCGTCGCGACTTTCGAAAGAGCAAAATGCTCGCTTTGACCGTGCACGTCAACAAGCTTCGAAGTAATTTCCCTTAGCATCGAAAGGGTCGATGCTCTGCCGTTGATTCTGATTTCGTTGCGTCCCGAAGCCGTCATAGAGCGAGTTATCAAAAGCTCGTCGTCCTCGGAAAAGCCAAGTTCGACCAAAGTCGCCTTTACGGAAGTATTATCGAATATATCGAAAACGCCCTCGACTATCGCGCTGTCTTCGCCGTGCCTTATCAAGCTTTTGTCGGCTTTTGCTCCGAGCAAAAACTCGAGCGCGTCGATTATTATAGACTTACCCGCGCCCGTCTCGCCCGAGAAAACGTTGATTTTTTCGTCAAAACAAACGGACAATTCTTTGATAAGCGCTATATTTTTTATAAGAATACTTTTCAGCATTATCCTATTTCTTCTTCGATTCTCTTTTTAATTTGCGTAACGGCTCTTTCGCTCGAAGCAACAACCAAAAGCGTGTCGTCGCCCGCGACGGAGCCCAAAATCTCGTCCATGCCGAGCTTGTCTATCAAAAGCGCAGCGGCGTTGGCAGAGCCGTTAAGCGTTTTGATTACTATCAAATTGCCCGACGACGCCACCGAAATTACCGACTCTCTGAACATATTGACGATTTTGCCCGAGATTTTATGCGTTTGATTGTCAACGTGCGAATAAGCATATTTGCCCGACTTCGTCTGCGCTTTGATAAGCCCGAGCTCTTTTATGTCTCTCGATACGGTCGCCTGCGTAACGTGACATCCGTCCGCTTTAAGTCTTTTCACAAGCTCTTCTTGGGTGTCGATTTCATATGCGGCGATAAGCTCGAGTATTTTGCTTTGTCTTGAAGTTCTTTCCATTTCGTCATCCTCTTATCATTTTTTTATATAGCTTCTGATAGAAGCTTTCGTCCGCTCTTTTCAAAAGCAAAAGCTTTTCCGAAGAGCCTTTTACCGTAATTTTTTCGCCCGCGCTTAGCCTACAAATGAGCTTTCCGTCAGAAACGACGTTGCAAGGCGATTCGCATTTTTCAACCTCAACTACGACCGTCGCCGATTCTTTGATAAGAATAGGTCTGTTGTGAAGAGAATGCGAACATATTGCCGTCAAAAGCGTCGCCGAAACGCACGGTTCCATAATAGGTCCGCCGGCGGCAAGCGAATATGCCGTCGAGCCCGTGGGCGTTGCGACGATAAGACCGTCAGCCCTAAAAGAGTCCACCTTGACGCCGTCGGAATACGCCGAAAACGTAGCTACCTTTGCAGGCAAAACGCCGTCGCTTGAAGACATAACGCCTATTTCGTTGAGTGCCGTATATGTTTTCCCGTTAATGGTCGTTTCGAGCATAGCTCGTTTTTCCGAAACGAGCTTACCCGCCAAAAGAAGCTCAATCGCTTCGTCGATTTCCGAATATTCGAACGCGGTGAGATAGCCTAAATTCCCGATGTTTATTCCCAAAACGGGCAGTTTATATTTTATCGCCGTATTCGAAGCCCCGAGAACCGTTCCGTCGCCGCCGAACGTTATCAAAACGTCCGCGCTTTCAAAATCCTCGCTCGTTGCGCATTCGAACCCGTATACGTCGCTGTCAAAAAGAACTTCCGCTCCTTTTTTTTCGAGCTTTTCGGCAAATTTTCTGCTCTTTATTCCGCTTGCGTCGCGGGTGATATTGTAATGAATTATCGCTTTCATTTTTACCTCTAACTAAGTTTACACCAAAATGTATAAATATTCAAGGCTTTTGCATAAAATTATTTTAATTGTTCGAAAAGGGCAGTTATCTTCTCCTCCGAAAGCCCCTCTTTTTTCGTCGCAAGGCAAACGTATTCGGTATTTTTGTTCTTGCCCTCCGCCCCGACTATAAGTCCGTTCATATAAAATCCGTTAGCTCTTAACGAAGCGTTGACTTTCAATATCGCGGAAAGTCTGTCTTTGTCACTCGTAACGATACCGTTTTTGTTGAGAGCCTTTTTGCCGCAAATGAATTGCGGTTTTATCAAAAGAAGCATTTCCTCAACGATTTCGGATAGCGGCGGAATTATAAGTTCGACCGATATGAACGAAACGTCGGACACGGCATATAAAGCCTCTTCGCCGAACATTCCTTTTTTAAGGTCTCTGCCGTTTGTATTATCCATAACGACGATTCTGTCATCATCTTTCAGCCTATCGTCAAGCTGGTTTTCTCCTACGTCAACGCAATAAACCTTTTTTGCTCCGTGTTGCAAAAGGCAATCGGTAAAGCCTCCGTTGCTTGCGCCGACGTCTATAAACACTTTTTCAAAAGCGTCATATGAAAAAGCGACGAACGCCCTTTCGAGCTTATCGCCGCCTTTAGAAACGAATTTAAGTTGTTCCGTTATGACGACGACGTCTTGCTCCGTTACATTCTCAGACGGCTTTACGGCGATTTTGCCGTTTACCATAACAAGAGATTTTTCTATCATTTCGCGAGCTTTCGTACGCGATTTGACATTCTCGTTTTGAGCTAAGAATACATCGAGTCTCATAACTTATTTTTTGAAAACAGAAGCGATTTTTCCGACAAGCGCGATAATTTCATGGCTGTTTTTCATACTGAAATTTTTACCCATTGCCTTTCCGCCGACCGTTATTGCAGATACGCACGCCGAAAACGCGACGGATATTATGAAATTATTTAAACTGAAATTATTGACGAGAATTATTACTATCGACGAAGCGCAACCGCCTGATACGACGCCGCAAATATCTCCGACGATGTCGTTGCAAAAGCTCGATACCTTTTCGGCGTTTTTAAGGATTTTGATTGCCATAACGGCAGACTTATCCTTTCGCGCGGCTTTCGAGACAAACGGCTCTATATCGGCAGACGCCGTTGCCGTTCCGACCATATCGAAAACTATTCCGAGCATAATGAGGACTATCAATAAAACAAGCGACAGCCACAAATTGCCTTTTTCGGATACTTGCTCCGTTATGACCAAAAATACCGACGAAAGAACGAGCGTCAAAAGAAAGGTTCTTATTACCCATCTGATGTTTTTACGCTTTTCGAGCGCTTTCTTTTCTTCGGCGTTCAGTCTCTTTTCGGGCTTTTTTTGCGTTTTGCGAGGAGGTTCCTCTTCCTTTTTCTTCTCCTTAGGTGCAATCATCACGATTTCTTCTTGCCCGAGCGTATAATCGTCGGGAAGATCGTAATCGTATTGCTCGCTACTTCGGGGAATCTCTTCCATTTTTGTTTTACTCCTTGAATATAAAGTTTTTTAATAAACAAGGCGGTGAGCTGACCCATCGCCTTGAGAATTTCGATTGAGGTGGTTGCGTACCCAGTAAACTTTGCGGCATAAGGTTCAGTAGAGTTTCTCCGCACGCTGTACTCCCCGTCACCGCAGGAGCCGTTTCCGTTCAAACAGGTCGGTGCGCTGTCGCCAAACGCACAACTGAATCGCCACTAAGACCACACTTTAATCCCAGATACGCATAAGCGGTTTTCCGCACAGCCTAGAATCTTTCATTAACAGATCCCCACATTCCCAGCCTCTTTTGCAGATGTATGTTTCACAGAGCGATCGCTATCATTAATGGCCTTAACTTATTCGTTGTTCCCTGATCCACACCGTCCACTCAAGGCAGGCTACACTGCACATAGCGTTTAATGCCACATTGCAGGTTTAATCTCAAACCGTAGAGCGTGAACTTAATCTTCTCCACGTATTTGAGCCTCCGCGGTAAATGGGTCGCTCTCCGTATGCCGTTACGGAACGCCCATAAACCTTATCTTCCAGCACACACCCCCGTTTGGGCAACGAAAGCATGCACCAGAAACTTCATCGATATGCCCGCTACGGTCTTTTAACCCCGTTTTCAGAATGCGGAAATCCGACTAGAATACTGCACCTCCTATGGAACGATATCATAGCATATTTTCGTCCAAATATCAAGCGTTTTGATAAATATTGCTTTATTACCTCAAAAATCACACAATAACAAAGCGAACGAATTTCTCCGCTCGCTATAGTTTTTTACTAAAAATAAATTGCGTTATATCGGTTTATAGCCAAAAATCGTCAACGCTGTTCGGTTTGCGTTTCAGCTATCCCTCTCGACGATAAAGTTTGTCAGTTCATGCAAAAAGGTAAGTCCGCCCAAAGAATCGGTGAGATATAAAATCTGGTTCTTCTTTTCTTCGATAAGCTCTCTCGTTTTTTCTTCGCCCAAAACGTTGAGAGTTGTGCTTTTATTGTCCTTATCGTCCTTGCCTACGCTCTTGCCAAGCTTTTCTTTTTCGCCGTATCTATCCAAAAGGTCGTCTTTAATCTGGAATACCTCTCCGAAAAGCGTTCCAATTTGGGAAAGCTGCGGAATCATATCCTCTCTTCCCGCAAGCGCCGCAGGGCAAACGAAGCACGCTTTCAAAAGCGCTCCCGTTTTGTTTGCGTTGATATAATTAACGCTTTCTTCGTCGCACTCTTTATCGGAATAATATAAATCCGCGGTCTGTCCCGAGCACATTCCCTTATGTCCCGCGCTTAACGCCATCAGTCTTGCGGCTGCGATATCCTCTTTCGTTTCGCAAGCGTCAAGCACCGTTTCGTACGCCAAGTTCAAAAGCGCGTCGCCGTTAACGACTGCAAACGCTTCGCCGAACACCTTGTGATTGGTCGGTTTTCCGCGCCTATAATCGTCGTTGTCAAGAGACGGCAAATCGTCGTGAATGAGAGAATAGGTGTGAATCATCTCAACCGCCGCGCAAAACGCGGAAGCCTTTTTCTCTTCGACTCCGAAGTACTCCGATATATAAAGCATTATTATCGGACGAAGTCTCTTCCCGCCCGCAAAGAGAGAATATTCCATTCCCTTTTCGAGCTTTTCGAACCCCCCACCCACAAAATGCTCTTTGATACACTTTTCGGCTTTTATCTTCAGTTCTTTATATTTTTGATTAAACATTTTCGTCGAGCGGAGCTTCAATGATTTTATCGAACTCTTCCTTTATAACGGTAATTTTGCCTTTCGCGCCGTTTAGTATTTCCATACATTCTTTCGAGACCTTGACGCCCTCTTCGAAAAGGGCTATGGATCTTTCCAAGCTTACTTTTTCGTCGTCAAGCTCTTTGATTATTTCTTCGAGCCTTTTTGCTCCTTCTTCAAACGTCATATTCTTTTATCCTCCACGATCTCCGTAACCTCCGACTTGACTTCTCCGCCGAGAAGATAGGTCTTCATCACGTCGCCGATTTTGATTTCTTCTATGCTTTTTACGCTTTTATCGCCTACCGTTACTTTTGCAAAGCCCTTATCGAGCATCTTTAACGGATTGAGTCCGTCGATAGTTCCCATGTATAGCTTCAAAGCGTTTTGCTTTTCCATAAACCTTATTCGCAAAAGGTTCAATGTTTTGTTTAAGTCGGACTTAACTCTGTTTTCGCCTTTTGTGATAACGCCTTGTCCGAGTATTTTCAATTTGTCCACGTTATGTGTGAACGTCGTTTGCCTATGCGCGTGAACTCTTTCGAACTTTCGTCCCAACGTTTCGGAAAGCTCCACAAAATCGCGGGCTTCTTTCATAAGATCCACCGTCGAAAGCTCAGCCGCGGCAGACGGCGTCGGCGCACGAAGGTCGGACGCGAAATCGCAAAGGGAAAAGTCCGTTTCGTGACCTACGGCAGAAATAATCGGCGTTTTGCATTCAAAAACCGCTCTTGCTACCGCTTCGGTGTTGAACGCCATCAAATCTTCCATAGAGCCGCCGCCTCTTCCGACTATTATGCAATCGACAAGACCCGATTCGTCAAGCTTCTTTATGCCCTTGACTATCTCGAATTCCGCACCCTCGCCTTGAACTTTGACGGGATACAAAACTATATCGGTGAACGGATTTCTTCTTTTTGTGACGTTTATTATATCTCTGATGACAGCACCGGTTCTACTTGTTACGACGCCTACTCTTTTAGGGCTTTTCGGTATAGGCTTCTTCTTTTTCTCGTCAAACAATCCCTCTTTTTCGAGCTTTTCCTTAAGCTCCAAAAATTTCAAATATAACGCGCCTTTGCCCTCGGGCTGAATCTTCGTTACCTTGAAAGAAAGCGAGCCCCCTTTGACGTAAAAATCGGGAGTGCCTCTGACAACGACTTTATCTCCGTTTTTCGGCACGACCGTATTCTCGGCATACCTTATGTTGAAAAAGGTGCAAAATATCTGGGCGTCGTTGTCTTTAAGATTAAAGTACGCATGATTGCCCGATATTTTGAAGTTGCTTACCTCTCCCGTCATGAGTATTCCGTGCAAGAACTCCTCAGCGTCGAATATTCGCTTTATTATCGTATTAAGCTCCGCTACGGAAAAAACTTTTTCGTCCATTATCTCTCCTTAGCGGCTTTGACGGTATTTTCGAGAAGCTTCGCTATGGTCATAGGTCCTACTCCCCCGGGAACAGGCGTTATATATGATGCTTTTTCAAAAACGCCCTCAAAATCGACGTCGCCGTAAAGCTTCCCGTCTACTCGGTTTATTCCTACGTCGATAACAACAGCGCCCTCTTTCACCATATCCGCCGTCACGAAATGCTTTCTTCCGACTGCCGCCACCAAAATATCTGCGTTCTTTGAATATTCGGCTATGTTTTTCGTCTTGGAATGACAAATCGTTACGGTCGCGTTTTCTCTCAAAAGCAAAATCGAAACGGGCTTTCCGACGATATCCGATCTTCCGATTACGACTGCGTTTTTGCCGCAAATCTCAATCCCCGTAGATTTAATAAGGTCGATAACTCCTGCTGCGGTGCAAGGCGTAAAGCCCTCTTCTTTCCCTAAATATAAGCTGCCCGACGAAAGAACGGAAAAACCGTCTACGTCTTTTTTGGGCGAAACGGCAGAAATAACCCTTTCTTCGTCAATTCCTTTCGGGAGCGGAAGCTGGACCAAAATTCCGTGTACCTTTTCGTCGTCGTTCAATGCGTTGACAAGCTCGATAACGTCCTCGGTCGTCGAATTTTCGGGGAGCTTATAGGTATTCGAAACAATACCAACCTTTTCCGATGCGCGAGACTTGTTTCTCACATAAACCTCGCTTGCGGGATCGTTTCCGACCACAATTACAGAAAGGGAAGGAAATATGCCCTTTTCGTTCAAAGCGGCGACTTCCTTCCTTACGTTTTCTTTGATATTCTCAGCTATCTGTTTTCCGTCGATAATCATTTGCTTTCCTTCAATACGGTTGCCAAAATTCCGTTGATGAAACTCGGGCTTTTCTCGGTGCTGTATTTTTTCGCAAGCTCTACCGCTTCGTTGCATGAAACCTTTTCGGGAATATCTTCGCGATACTTGATCTCATAAAGAGCAACCAACAAAATCGCCATATCGACCATATAAATTCTGTCGAGCTTATAGCCTATCGCGTTCTTTTCGATATATTCTTTCAAAGCGGCGGAGTTTTCTTCAACACCCTCGAACACGTCTTTGACATACTTTCTATCCTCTTCGTCGAGCGTTACATCGTCGAAAGAGCATAATCTTTCCTCAAGGCTATCGGTTTTTGCTTCGTCAAAAAGATAGCCGTATACTAATCTGAATGCTGTTTCTCTTGCGTCTTTTCTCATCTTGCTTTATCCGTTTTCAATACTACGCCCAGAATTCTTACGTCAACCGAGCTTGCCGTGAACGATGTCATATTCTCGATTCCGTTCTTCGCCGCCTCCTGAACCTTGAACGCAACGTCGGGAACGTTATATCCTTCGTAAATATAAATCGAAAGATCGACGTAGACCTTATCTCCGTCGAAATCGAGTTTGATCTTTTGCAAATAATCTTCGGGACGAATTTGCGCGTTGTCTTCCTTGACGCTCGGCGCTACTCCGTCAACCTCAGATACGGCGAACGTAACGATGTTTGTCAAAATGTTGTTGTTATACGTCGTCCTGCCTTTCGGATCTTTCTTTTCCATAATATCCTCCGAGATCTATAGATCTTATGAACATTTCATTTCACACTTAGTCTATCACAATTTTGCATATTTTGCAAGGATAGTTATGCCATTAGTTAACTCTCAACCCTTTATTTCCGACGAAAAGTAGTTATATAGCCCCTCGAGAGCTTCCGATATATCCTTATAAGTCCTTTCGAAATCGCCCGTATACCACGGATCTGCTACGTCGCAATCTTTCAAAGCATAGCTCATAAGCTTTTTTGTTTTTCTTCTCGCCTCTGTTCCGAAAAGTCGTTCGATATTTCTCAAGTTATTGTCGTCCATGCAAATAACTTCGTCGTAATAAGAAAAATCACTTTGCGTTATTTGCCTTGCAACCTTTCCCGTCAGGTTTATTCCGTGCTTTATAAGCTCTCTTTTTGCGGGCGGATATACGGGATTGCCTATTTCTTCGCGACTTGTTGCGGCGGACGCTATTTCAAAGCGGTCTGCCACTCCTTTTCTTTCGACTAAATCTTTAAACATAAACTCCGCCATCGGGGACCTACAAATGTTCCCGTGGCAAACAAACAATACTTTTATCATAAAACCTCTTTTGAATTATTAAAGCCGCAATCCTGATGTGAACCCCAAAGACTTTAGGAGGTGCATTTCGGTTTTTATGCGGCTTTAATATTATTCTTGTATTCTTATCCATTGAAGAGCTTGGGTTTTTAGCAAATCTTATCGTATTATGAGAAGTTACTCACGGATTTTACAAATTGATTGCCAATAAAACTCAATTCCGAACATTTTTAACGAACGGAATCGGCTATCTTTTTGAAGTTTGCAATACTTTCCTCCATGCCGTGGATCTTGTTTCTTGCGATCCAAAGCTTCGGATGAACGTTTGCGATTTCTTCATATAGCATAACAAGCTCTTCCCCGAACGCTTTTCTTTGCTCGTCGGAGATATTCTCTCCGTGCGCGTTTAGGTGATGAACGATGTTTCCGAATTTTGCGAATCTAACGGTGTTTTCAAGCTCTAAATATATAAGCTCTTTTTGAGGCGCTTTGATTTTCGCTTTCGACAAGTCTTCTTCTATCTCTGCAATGTTTTTCATAACGGACTCGAAATCGAATTCCTTGACATCCTGAAGAAGCGAACCGAGAATTCCCGAAGAACTCGGAGCAATCGTTTCGATGTCCTTGACCGCATTTTTCAAAATCATAGGGAACACGCCGTTTGGGAGCAAGCCCATCGACATACTAATCGAGGCAATCGTCATATTGACCATAGGAATTTCCTCGAAGCGGTTCAGTCTTCCGAGCTTTGCGACTATTCTTGCGGCATTGCCCGTTTCGTCTTCGAATATATAGCGATTGACGTAATCTACCGTTTCGTCCTCCGTTACGTCGGTATTACCCCACGAGCAAGACGCAGCGTGCGCGATCGCGTTGTTACTCAAAATCTCATATTCGACATGTCCGCCGTCGCCCCAAGCGGTAACCAAAACGCCCTCGCCGCCGTGCGCCATGGCTGCATTTGCGGCGTTTCTGATGTTTTCGAGCATATTATCCGTTCTGCCGTAAAGAGTCGTCCATGTGGACGTCCCCGGGCAAAGAATGAACGGCACTTTCTTTTCCTCTAAGCTCGCGGCGTTTTTGTCAAAAGGCGTGCATGCATCATATCCCCAATCGAGAACAGTGATGTTTTCAGGAAGCTCGGAAAGCGTTTCGGGGTGATTTGCCAAAATATCTCCCCACATATACATATGTTTACCTCTTTTCGAGACCATTTCGTGGAGTCTCTTTAAGTAATCCATATATAAATACGCTTCGCCCTTTTCTTCGGCGACAGCTTTATTCTTGCCTCTTCCGAGCTCGAACGGTTCGTCGAGGTTGACGTTGAACTTATTCGAAGTAAAATTCGGCAAAAGGTCGTCCGTCATCTTGGTAACAAGCTCCAAGCTTTCGGGATCGAGAGCGTCGAGCGTACTTACGGGCATATAGCTTCCCATAATCTCTCTGCCCTTATCCGTTTCAGCCAAATGCTTAAACTCGTCTCTTGCAAGCCATGCAGCCATATGTCCGAGGCAGTTTTGGTTAGGGACAAGTTCGATTTCTCTTTCTTTGCAATACTTGTCGAGATACCTCACCTCTTCGCCGGTTATCGGCGTAACGTCTTTCCACACTTCCGCAAAAGAGGGATATGCAAACGAAAAGCCCTCGACATAAAGCTGAAGCTGGTTGTATTTAAGCATAGCCAATCTGTCTACGTATCCGCATAAATCGTCAAGCGTCGGCACCTTTCCGCGGCTTATATCGAGCATATATCCGCGAACCTTTAACGACGGCTCATCCTCTATTTCAAGGCACGGAAGCTGTTCTCCGCCCTCCGAAAGAAGCTGTCCGAGCGTTACCGCGCCGTAAAATCCGCCCCTTCTCGCAGAGCAGAAAATCTCGACGCCGTTTTCGGATACGGAAATTCTGTATGCTTCTTCGTTAAGCGTTTTATCTTCGCAAAAACGCACGTCCGCATTGTCGCAAACAAGCTCGAAATCGCGTCTTAACGCTTCATTCAAAACAGACTTTAACGAAGTCGAAAGCTCGCACGCCTTCACCGTTATTGGTGTCGAAACGACATAAACGCCCTCTTTTTCAACTACTTTTTTCGGTCTTGGATATAAATTCAATTTCATAACCTTTCCTCCTTATTGTCAATAATTAACTCTTTCGACTTTTTGTTTTAGTCAAAAAGCGTAAGATAATAAAAATAGCAATTAAACAATCAAAAACGCCTTTTATTCAAAGCTCGTCAGCTATATTATAGCACGGTTTTTACTTTTTTCAAGAGGTAATTTTATCGTTGTTTGATTTCTCGTATCGTTTGAACCATATAATTCAAAAGCTTACGCTTGCCCTCGCAATATCTGTTGAGCGTAACCTCTCCGTGCACGTCTCTTTCCCTTCTGCAACCGCCCATGCATAGCCCTGCCACCTCACACGTTTTGCATTTATCCTCGACCTTAAAGGATGCCTTGACAAACTTATCCGCGTTTTTCGAAAGAGCAAGCTCCTCGAGATCGTTTTCGTTGATGTTGCCGAGCAAATATTCATCCTCGCAATAAAAGTCGCAAGGATAGCAATTGCCGTTCCCCTCAACGACAAGATTGACCGTACAATAGCCCTTCATTCCGCATATCTCGGGAGTTCCGCCCGACATAAGAGTTAAGATATTTTCGAACGATCTGACGTAAACGTCCTCGCCCGACATAATGTCCTTTATGTATTCGTCGAAAATGCTCTTATAATAATTGAAATATTCTTCGTTGTTCATTGCAAAGCCCGACGTAAAAGGCTCTACGTCAAAAGGCTCGAGGCAGTCTATGAACTGCATATAATTTATTCCCTGAGCTTTGAAGAATCTATATGTTTCTCTCCCCTTTTTCGAAGAAAGCTTGTTCGCTACGATAAGCGCGTTGAACTTGACGTTATGCTTTTTCAAAAGATCTATGCCTTGCATAACCTTGTTGAACGAGCCTTTCCCCGTGCTTGTCAATCGATTTGCGTTATGAAGATCGGCTTTGCCGTCGATAGATACGCCTATAAGAAAGTCATTTTTACCGTAAAACGCAGCCATTTCGTCCGTAATCATCGTGCCGTTGGTCTGCAAAGAATATGTTATCGCCGCTTTTTTGACGTTGACTTTTTGACAATACTCAACAAAATCCTCGAAAAACTCAAGCGGGCATACCGTCGGTTCGCCCCCTTGGAACGCGAAATTCACGCTTCCGCCGTCTGCAAAAGCAAGGGCTTTGTCAATAAGGTTATGAGACGTTTCCGTCGTCATAAGACCGAACGACTTAACTTCCCTTAACGACGAAACGTCGTTATAAAAGCAATATTTGCACTTCAAATTGCATGCCGACGATGCCGGCTTAATAAGTATCGTTATGTGTTTTGCAGACATATCATAAATCATCCTTATATTTTATATAAAAACAAACCGCGTACTTTTATGTTTTTTTATATATTAAATAATACCAAAACAAGGAGATTAAAAGCAATCGTTATGACAAAAATAATCAATCTTCACGACGACTTCCCCATCGAGCTTTTTGCAGATAGATTTTACGGCACCGGAAATTTCGAAAAACGCTTCGATTGGCTTGAAGAAAGTTTTGAAAAAACAATAGGCGCGATATATCTTCCGACAAAATATCGCACTATCCCGCGTTTTCAACAGCGAGCTTTCGAATACGCAAGACTCGTTTTGAAAGGCAACGATTTTTTATCGAAAGGCGATAGAAAATATTTTCTGTCTTTCGAAGGATTGGACTCTTTCGAAAATATCGACGAGGCGGAAAAATATATTGCAAAAGCAGATTTTTTCTCTCTCACATGGATAAGAGAAAACAATTTTGCTTACGGAGTCGGCGAAAAAGGCAATTTCGTTGACGGTGGCTTGAAAGAAGACGGACGCAAAATCGCCGAGATTATGAAAAACGAAGATCGGCATATCGATGTCAGCCACCTTTGCGACAATGGGGTATTAGATCTTACAAAAATGAAATGTCCGATATTTGCATCTCACTCGAACTCCCGAGAGGTTTTCTATTCGAAACGAAACTTAACTCCTTGCCAAATCGAATACATAGCAAATTGCGGCGGCATAATCGGCATAAACGGCTATAAAGGCTTTGTCGGCAAGAAAAACCACTTGAAAAAGCTTTCTGCGCACATTAAGTCCGTCATAAATTTCGGCGGCGAAGACTGCGTTTCACTCGGGCTTGACGTTTGCGGAAACCTTTTGGGAGATAATTCGGACTGCGACGTTTTGAAAAATATAGCCGATCTTACGAATTTTTCCGAATATCTTTTATCTCTTGGTTTCACTTCTTCTCTTATCGACAAGATTTTCTTCAAAAACGCCGAACGATTTTTATTAAACGAGCCAATGTCGTCAAACAAAAAAAACGGCATTGCAGTAAGCTAAATCCAAATAATTAACTTAGAACAGCAACGCCGTTGATTATTTATTATTATTTCTTATAATAGTTTTTTTCGAAAAAGCTATATAATCCGCAACTAAATATACAGCCGTTTCCAAAAAAAACAATACTTTTCTTTCACTACCAAACCATAGCTTTTTTTCGTTTATCGAAAAAGCGGTTTTAGGTGATTTTGCTTTTGAGTTATCAAAGCTTAATCCCATCCATTGAAAAACTCAACCGATTGAGACTCAAAGTCGTTTTTTTCGTGTTTGGTAACGTTACTTTTATATTTTCAGCCTTGCTCTTCGTCGGAATTATGTTTTTTCTTTTGAATTGCTATAAGAACTACGATTCCGATAATCATAACGATCGGGAACGCAAGAGAGAACAAAACTCCCGTTGCGATGCTGTCGTCGAAAAGCGCAGCCATCATACCTACAAACGTAGGACCTCCCGCGCAACCGATGTCGCCCGCCAAAGCAAAGAATGCAAACATCGCCGTACCGCCTTTCATCGAAGCCGACGCAAGCGAGAACGTTCCCGGCCACATTATGCCTACGGAAAAACCGCAGAGCGCGCAACCGATAAGTCCGAATACGGGATTGTTCGTAAGTCCGATGAGAAGATAGGAAATAACCGTCAAAACGGAGCTTGCTATCATAAACGTTTTAAGGTCTATTCTATCGCCAAATTTACCGTAAATTGCTCGGGACGTACCCATGAAAACAGCAAACATCATAGGTCCCAAAAGATCGCCGAGTGCTTTCGAAACGCCGAGGCCTTTCTCCGCAAAGGTCGAAGCCCACTGCGAAACGGCTTGCTCGCTGCTTCCCGCGCAGAACATCAAAAGCATAAAGAGCCAAAAAAGTCCGCTTTTCAAAACCTCTTTGACACTCATTCCCTTTTCGCCCTCCGCCACAAGCGGAGCGATAGGAACCTTAGCAAAGAAAAACAAATTACATAACGGCACAATTGCCCAGATAAGAGCCATTATGCGCCAATTTTCTATGCCGAAAAGCTTGAAAAATACCGTCGAAAGAAGAACTACCGCAACGTGTCCCCAGCAATAAAAAGAATGCAACAAAGACATGGCTTTTTCTTTGTTGTCCGTTGGACAAGCTTCGACTATTGGCGAAACGACAACCTCCAAAAGTCCGCCACCTATTGCATAAACGGTTACCGCAATCAAAATTCCGACAAACGGATCGGGCAAAACGAAAGGAAGAATCGTCAAAAGAACGAGTCCAAAAAAAGCGAATGCGTGCGCCATTATGCTTGATGCGCGATATCCGATTTTGTCTACGAACGTAACGGCAAGCATATCGACAACCATCTGAAGCACAAAGTTAAATGTGATAAGAAGCGTTATTCTGCTAAGCGGCACGCCGAGACTTTCGTTGAACATAACAAAAAGTAACGGTATGAAGTTGTTTACTATCGCTTGCACGATATAGCCCATAAAGCAAGCGACCAACGTGTGATTGTAAGTGAGTTTTTTTGTCATTTTATTTCGCCTTTTTATATTCGAATATTTCTCTTCAATTTATCCTATAAAAATTAATTGCTTTGCCTATCCATCGAATAGTCGAAGCAATGGATAATCGATTTTTATTTATATAATGTCGCCTAAGATAATCTCCCAGCTTTTAATAAGTTTTTCTAAGGAATACGCCGCGTTTGCGGGACTTGTTGACGGCAATGAAACGTGAGGGATTTCTAAATCAAAGTATTTTTCGAATAGCTCCGTCGCCTTTTTCCCGTTCAAGAAAATCTTTTTTATTTTCGATCGTTTGATTATTTCGTCAAGCTCCGACGGTACTTCGTTTTTGATCTTCGAGTCGCTGCTTCCGACTATCTCGCATTCTTTGATTACGTCATAGACGGCAATTTTGTTTTTTCGCAAAAACGCTTTCTTTTGCTCTACGCTTTTAGGCTCTTTCTCTTCGAAAACGGCAGCCAAAACTTTCCAAAATCTGTTCTTCTCGTTGCCGTAGAAGAATCCCTCTTCGCGAGATTTGACAGACGGAAAACTTCCTAAAATCAGCATCTTAGAATTCTCGTCGAAAAAGGGCTGGATTTCGTGAACTACTCTCATTTGTTTTTGACGATTATTCTTATCATATCGTCAAGCATATCGGAAACGGAAAGAGCCCTCGTCCCCGCAATAAGCGTGTGGCATTTGTTGAGAGGAATAAGTATTTTCGTCGCATCCGAACTTCCTACCGCCTCAGCCATTTTCGGCGTGATTTCGCCTAAGAGCGAATTTGCAATGGCAATACCGATAGGCCCGACGATGTAATCAGCGTTTTTAGAGCAAACAACGACGGAGTTTTCTCCCGTCGCAATGTTGTCCGCTCCGCCTTTTTGCATAGCGACCGTTGCAAGGGTATTTGTTCCGACCGCCGTCACTTCGGCGTTTTCTACGTTCTTTTTTATCTTTTCCACGATCTCTTTGCCGAGCTTTCCGCCTTGACCGTCTATAACAAGTATATTCATATTCCACCTCAACGCAATTATAGCAAAACAAAGAATAAAAATAAAGATATTTTAATGGAATAATACAAAGAAACCCTTATTTTTAGTTCTTATACATACTTTTATACTTATAAATAAATTAAGCCAACGCTTATTAGCGTTGGCTTAAAATACATTTTTACAGACGGTCAGCCCTTAGTCATATCATCGGCAAATCTTATAAAGTAATAATCGCAAAGCTGTCCCCAAACACCGTAATAGTTAGTGTTTGCACCGTGCATTCCGTAGCGAAGTTCGATATTTGCAGAAGGCACACCGAGTGTATATAAAACGCCTTCCATCATATTCTGGCCTTGAACGGAACCGTCATGCGTAGCATCTACAAATAATATCGGTGGTAAATCTTCGTTAAGTTCGTCAAGCGAAACAATTCTTTCGTTTCCCTCTCTCATAAATACGTCGTTCATAAAGCCCCAGAAAATAACGGCGCCTTTAATTTCAACTTTGTTATAAAGATCGAAATAGCTGTTATTAGACCATGCGACGCAAGTTTTGAGAGTCATTTTTCCGCCTCTCGACGCACCCGAGATAATTATATTATCGGTATCTATCGAAAGAACGTCCTTGTTTTCGTATAAATAATTCAAAAACTCGCATATGTTTTTCGTAAGCTCGTCATTACTCGGTTTAACTTTTTCATTACCATAGTTGATATCGAAAACGGTGTAGCCGTTCGACGCTAAAGATTCGCTCATAAGAGCATTGTTTCTAACACCCTTTTTACCGCCGCTTCCGTGCATTCTGATTATTACGGGAGTGATCTCTTCGCAATTTTCGGGTTTGTACATGTCGTACGTTAGATCGTAATCATTGCCGTCATAAACCATAGTCATATATTTTTGGTCTTTCACTACGGTATATCCCGACTCTGTATTTCCGAAAACCGTTTCGGGAAGCGAATACACAAACTTTTCGTCTTCCCCTCCGAAAACTCTGACATACTCGGCATTAGCATTTTCCGCCGTATCGGCAGCGGCAAACACGGGAATAAACGAACCGATAAAAGTAATAAGCATTACGCCGACTACTATTTTAGGCAACAACTTTAATCCTCTCGTCCTAAGTCTTCGATATAAACCCAAACTTGCGGAATACGCCAATATCGAGAGAAGGCTCGTGAAACCTATCAAATAATTTAGCGCCGAGGACATTGTAAGCTCCGATTCTATGAGCGTATAGTAATTAAAGACCAAAAATACACCCATAGCAAGCACATAGAACAACAAATAAAATATCAATCCGACAATATTTGCGGGTTTATTCTCTTTTTGCGGATATTTATCCGAAAAAAGATAGTATGCGTGCATTGCAGAAAAAAGGTAATATAGAACGGCAAATATTTCTATCGATATCCCCATTGCACTGCTATCCGTATTCGTTGCAAGCAATGCACACATTTGAGTAAGAATAACAGGTGCCATCATCGCTATCGTACGAAATATAGCACGCTTTTTTATTTTTACGCATATCGCCATATTTGCAAGCATTGTTGCGTACCATATGACGGCAGCAAAATTGAAAAATCCGTTATTAAGTTTAGCAAGATAATATATCGCCACCGTAACGGCGGAAAAAATATTAACTAAGATCAACCAATAATTCGGTTTTTTGATGTACTCTTTTAAAGTTCCCATTCTTTTTCTCCTCATAAAATGTTTTTATCAATCGAATTGTATATTCGACATAAACATTTTACATCGCTATAATCAAACAGACTAAAAAAAATTATACTTTCATATCATTTATTTGCTAATTATGATTTTGAGTATTATAATTTATTGAAATATTTAGTTTTTGATAGTATTATTTTTATAATCCTATGAAAACCGACGGAGAGATCAAAAATGAACAATCAAGAAAGTAAATACGATTTTTTTCGGAATCTAATTTCTTGCAACTACGACATAAATATCGGGCAATATGATAAAGATATGAATCTGATTTCAAGCACCTTATCAGCCTCCACATCATTTGCAGATTCTTTCTTTTCAACAAACGAAAAAGAATACCTCATAAACAAAATGAAGTATTCTCCCTCTCCGATTGCTTTATCGGACGAATTCAACACGATTTGCATCGTAGTTCCCGAATATCAAAACGATGTCGTTTCTTTATTGCACGTTTTGGGACCTGTTCTATCCGCCCCTCCGTCGTCGGCACAAAAAAATGCTTTCATTAAAAAAATCACCGATAAGACGAAAGCATATTCCGACGCAGCGCTTTTATTCGACTCGCTCCCGATCGTTCCGATAACAAACCTAATTCAATATGCCATCATGCTAAATTATTGCGTTAACGAAACCAAGATTTCGGTAAGCGATTTCAAATACTATCATCCTACCGAAACGGAAAACGTTCCTCAAACGGAAACGATTGAAAAAATACGTATCCCAAATAATTGTCAATATTCTTATGAATATGAAAAAGAACTTTCTGAAATGGTCGAAAAAGGGAATATAAACTATTTGAAAAAATCAAGCAAAAAAGATATCCCATATATCAACATAAACTCAAAATTCGAAAACGATCCTATTCGAAAAATAAAGAATATGGCGATTATTCTTACACATATTTGCAGCAGAGCGGCAATACAAGGTGGACTCCCCGTCGACGAAAGTTTTATTCTTTCTCGCAATTACATTCAACGAATAGAAGACAGTTCAACCGTAACAGACGTTTATGCAACCTCTTACCTATTACAAGAAGACTACATTAAAAGAGTTCATGCAAGGAAAATAAAGCAAGGTTGTTCTCGTTTTCTCAAAACATGCTACGATTACATAGACTTATACTATCTCGATGAAAACTTCTCATCGAAAAACATGGCGGCTCACATAGGCTATTCTCACGTTTATATGTGCAGACGATTCAAAAGCGAAGCGAATAAAAGCATACAAGAATACATAAACGAAAAAAAGCTAGAATATTCCAAGCAACTTCTTTTAACTACAACTCGCAGTATCATCAGCATTAGCGAAGAGTTACGTTATTGCTCGCCAAGCTATTACTCGTCGTTGTTTTTCAAATATACAGGGTTGACGCCGTGCCAATTTAGAGAAAGAAATACAATCACCATTGACTAATTACACATAAATTTAACGTATAACAAATGACTTTTCAAATATAAACACTAAACCCTTTTTATCAAATAATAGCTTTGTATTTAAGAAAAAACATACGGATTCGCCCAAAAGTATATTTTCGATATTTTGTCATAAAAGTGCAGGTAATATTAAAACGTTTTAGACACAACAGATATTAGCATAAAATTATCGACGGATATAATCGTTAGTCTAATTTAAGAAAGGCATTATTCAAGTCTATCAAGAGGTAAAAAGCCTGCCTTTTTTATTGAAAATACAATTATCGGGACAATTATTATTTGAATTATCATTCCTAAAAAAGAGTTTATAAATGCACCCAAAAGGAACATCTCAAAGGTAAACACTTCAGTCGAAACGGAAGAAAGTATAAATCTGACAATACCCCAAACTATTCTCCCGCAAAGCATCGAGACCAATAGCACGACGTAAACATAAGCATTCTTTTTCGGCAACTTTTTATATAAAACACCCGTCATCACGCCGTATGTCAAAAGCTCGAAGGACATCGCAATAGCTGTCGGATAAACAGGAGGATAACCTCCCGTCAATATACACCTAAGAAAAGGCGAGAGAAAACCTACGATACCGCCATAAAACGATCCGCATAAAAAGCCGCACAAAAGTACAGGAATATGCATCAGGCAAAGTGCATTGCCGATTTCGGGGATATTTCCAGTAATATAGGGGAGCACGATGCAAAGCGCGAGGCACAAAGCCGAATAAGTGATTTTTAGCGTATGTTTTTTGGTGCTTGACGTCATTTGAATATCTCCTTTTTCGTGGGACAATAAAAAACTCGACTATATATACGACACTAAATTATTCGCATAAAAAAATCGATTCGAATTACTTTCGAACCGACATCTTCGTGACATCGCAAATACATCTACTGTCTTTTATTGCAAAAATCAGGCTTCTGCCCTCTTGCGGTTATCGCAAACGTTTCGCTTCGTGCTTAACGAATTTTCCGTATTTATTCTATCACACTATTCGTTTTCTCGTAAAATATATTGCGAAACCGATTGCGTTTCATAAAAAACGAAACGACCGACGAATTCCCGTCGGTCGCTCATTTTTATGTTATGGCTCGTTGTTATTTGCTTAATGCTTCGTCAATCGCATGAGCAGCGGTTTTTCCTGCACCCATTGCGGAAATAACGGTTGCCGCACCCGTTACGGCATCGCCGCCCGCATAAACGGCGTTTCTCGAGGTAAGTCCGTCTTCGTTGACGATAATACCTCCGCGTTTATTGACTTCAAGTCCCTCCGTCGTCGATTTGATAAGGGGGTTAGGCGAAGTACCGATCGACATTACAACCGTGTCGACGTCGATTTCGAATTCGCTGTTCGGGATCTCTACGGGGCGTCTTCTTCCGTTTGCGTCAGGCTCGCCGAGTTCCATTCTTACGCACTTCATACCCGTTACAAAACCGTTCTTCGGGTCTTTCGGATCATCGGGATTGTGATAGCCCACGATCTCGGTAGGATTGCATAAGAGTCTGAACTCGATACCCTCTTCCTCGGCATGCTCGGCCTCTTCTCTTCTTGCCGGAAGTTCTTCCATCGAACGACGGTATACGATATATACCTTTTCCGCGCCCAATCTCAAAGCAGTTCTCGCAGCGTCCATAGCAACGTTTCCGCCGCCTACTACGGCAACCTTTCCGCCTTTCATGATAGGCGTTTCGGGGTCATCCTTATACGCTTTCATAAGATTGCTTCTCGTCAAGAACTCGTTTGCCGAATATACGCCGTTAAGCGCTTCTCCGGGGATTCCCATGAAGTTGGGAAGTCCTGCGCCGCTTCCGATGAATATCGCTTCAAAGCCCATATCGAAAAGCTCGTCTACCGTCAATGTCTTTCCGATAACGACGTTTGTCTCGATCTTTACGCCGAGTTTATTCAACGTATCGACCTCTTTGGCAACAATCGCCTTAGGAAGACGGAATTCGGGGATTCCGTATACCAAAACGCCGCCCGCCGTATGAAGAGCTTCGTATACGGTTACTTCATAACCTTTCTTCGCAAGATCTCCCGCGCAAGTAAGTCCCGAAGGTCCCGATCCTACAACGGCAACCTTATGTCCGTTGGATTCGGGCTTTACGGGAGTTTCCGTAGAAAATGTATTGTGCCAATCGGCAACGAATCTTTCAAGTCTTCCGATACCGACAGACTCGCCCTTTATGCCGCGAACGCACTTAGATTCGCATTGCGTTTCTTGCGGGCATACTCTTCCGCATACAGCAGGAAGAGACGACGACTTGGAAATAATCTGATATGCGCCCTCGAAATCTCCTTCTTTTATCTTTGCGATAAATTCGGGGATATGTATCTTTACGGGGCAACCCTCTACACAAGGCATATGCTTGCAATTAAGACATCTGTTCGCTTCGTCGATAGCCGTTTCTTCGGAATATCCGAGAGCTACCTCGCTGAAATTGTGAGCACGAACTTTTGCGTCTTGCGTGGGCATTTCGTTACGTTTAAGACTCATGTTAGGCATTATTCGCGTACCTCCTTTTTGAAAAGATTGCAAGCTTTTTCGTGCGCATGACGCTCGAATGCGCCATACATTCTGCCTCTCGACATCGCTTCGTCGAAATCTATTTCATAACCGTTGAAATCGGGGCCGTCTACGCAAGCAAACTTAGTAACCTTTTTGCCGTCTACGTTGAGAGTCAATCTGCAACCGCCGCACATACCCGTTCCGTCGATCA
>CAZIPL010000006.1:0-56217 GCA_964541255.1 uncultured Clostridia bacterium
CCCACGCTCCTCATATACGAACATTGCTACGCCTCCTACGACCGCGATTGCAGCGCCTATTCCGATAAGCTTATGTCTGCCGAACTTATTGACAAGGGGCGTAAACGTAAGCTGAGACGCGAGCGTTGCGACAAGATATACTATCGCAAAGACCATATAAACGGAACCGCCTTGAGCATAACCGAACTCGAAGTAGCAGAAGTTCATACCGAACTGGAGCAAAAGTCCCGAACCTAAGTAATAGCAACAAACCGCGAGCGTTACCCACAAAAGCTGGTCGTTGCCTTTGATTATCCCGAACATTTTGCCTAAGGTTACTTTTTCGGCTTTTTGAGATAAATCTCTCGGTTTTTCTTTTACGCCGAAGAAGGTCAACGCTTGAGCCGCGACAAATATACCGACAACGAGCATCGCGCAAATTCCGTATCTTCTTACCTTATCCGTGCCCGTATACATAGGTACGACCGCGGCAACGGCAAAAGCCGCTATCGAAATGAAGATATTCATAAGCGTTGTCAACGTATTTCTCTCGTCAGCATCGTTTGATAGCGCGGGAAGCATCGACCAATAGCTTACATCGTTCATCGTGAATGTCATTCCCCAGAAAAGATATAACACTCCGAAGAACGCAACGAAGCCCCAACCAGTAAACGCACGGACAAGGAACATCAATGCCGTGATAATTCCGCTCGAAATCGCGCCGATGATTATCCACGGACGGAACTTTCCGCCCTTGAGATGAGCGTTTTCGATTATCGTACCCATCATCGGGTCATTGATTGCGTCCCAGACCTTGCAAAGAGTCATTATAACCCCTATTGCCGCAAATTGCGCGTCGGTGAGCGTCATGGTATATTGAATATACACCAAAAGGAACATCGAGACGAATTGATAGAGAACGTCTCTCAGTCCGCCCAAAGAGTAACACCACTTATTGCGGTTGAATAACTTTTTTTCTTCGTTCATTTTTTCATCCTTTTTAGCCTCGCTTTTAAGAAAAACAAGACCTATGTTTTATTTTTTATACAAGAAGTTTATGCTTTTCATTAGATTCGGAAACCTCGATATAACAATCCCTCAGTCGCCTTACGGCGACAGCTCCCTTACTAAGGGAGCCTTTAGTTTTGCGGCATACGCGAAGCGTTTTGCAAAACGATTTGGCGTCAGACAAAGCATTTTCTTCTTATAGGCTATACTATAAGAATAATACTTTCTCAAAAAAAAGTCAATACGCTTAGAACACACAAAAGGTATTGCTCAACCTGCACATCAGCTGAACATCAATAAAAAAACATTGTTTTGACACACGAAAATAATTGTTAAATCATTTATTTATTTTCACTATATATTGACTTAAGACATATCCGATGATATAATTATTTTAATCGATTTAATAATTATTAAGGAGGCGTTATATGATCTCGTTTGTTAATGAAAACGGCAGAAAATCGGTGCTTTTTGACGGGCACGAGCTTTTCGTCGAAAAAAAGAACACCCCTATTTTGTTTTTAGGTCGTCCGAACATCGAAATAAACAACTGCCCGAACTTTAAGTTCTCAGACAAAACAAAGCTATTTACCGCCATAATAGAAAGCATCGACAATACCGAAAACGGAATAATTCTTAACTTTAAGGCAAAAGATTTCACCGCAAAAATGACAATCGAGGAGCTTGACGGCGAAGCGAAAATCAATATTTCTTCCGACGAGGATTTGGCGATAAGGCTCAACCTCAAATCAAGCAAAACCGAGCATATTTTCGGAGCGGGCGAAACGTTCAGAAAAGCCGACTTAAAGGGAGAAAAATATCGCGTTTTCGTCGAAGAGCATATAAGCGTTATGCCTATTGCAAAAAAAATCGTGCGTTTGAAGCTTCATACAAATACCGACAAGCCGCACGCCTTTTCGAAGTATAAAAACTATTACGTTCAGCCGACGTTCATTGCAAGCGATTCCCATAATCGTTCGAATATGACCTTTATCGCCGATTCGAAGAGAATTGCTTATTTCGATTTCACGAAAAAGGACACTTCTTCTCTCGATTTTTATGAGCTTCCGCTCAATATTTCAATCAAATTCCACGACAGCGTTTTGGACGCGGAGCGATATTTTGCAAAAACGCTAGGAATGTTCCCGAAGCTTTCGGAAAGCGTCTATGACGGAATGATTCTCGGCATTCAAAGCGGAACGAAAATTTGCGACGAAAAGGTACAAAAGCTCTTAAGTAAGGGCGCAAAGATAAACGGCATCTGGGCTCAAGACTGGTGCGGCGAAATCGTTACCGATTTCGGCAAGCAAGTGTTCTGGAACTATTCGCACGACGAAAACCTCTATCCCGCCCTTTCTGAATATATCGAAAAATGGAAGAGCTTAGGGATAGGTTTTTACGGGTACATCAACCCTTATCTTAACGAGAACGGAAAGCTTTTCTCTGAGGCTGAAAAGCTCGGCTATTTAGTCAAAAAGCAAGACAGTTCGACTTATCTTCTTTCGATGTCTACTTTTAAGTTCGGAACGGTCGATTTAACCAATCCCGACGCGTATTCGTGGTATAAAGAAGTCATCAAGAATAATATGATAGGCTTAGGTCTTGCAGGCTGGATGGCAGACTTCGGAGAATATCTCCCTACCGACGGCGTTTTATACGGCGGAAGCGGTTATGACGTTCACAACGTCTTCCCTGTTCTTTGGGCTAAATGTAACAGAGAAGCACTCGAAGAAACGGGAACGTTAGGCAAGATAACTTTCTTCATGCGCTCGGGATATTTAGGAGCGGCGAAATATAACACCTTGATGTGGAACGGAGATCAGCACGTCGATTTTACTCGCGATTACGGCTTGGGAAGCGCAATCATAGCGGCGATCTCGATGGGATATTCCGGGATAGGAACTTCGCATTCGGACGTAGGCGGATATACGACCATTGCGCCTTTATCGAGAACGGAAGAGCTATATCTAAGGTGGCTTGAAATGAATGCGTTTATGCCTTTCTTGCGTTCGCACGAGGGCAACCGTCCGTGGGACAGCTTCCAGTTCGACCAATCGGAAAAAGCTATGGACGGAACGGCGAGATTTTCAAACATCTATGCAAACTTAAAAGAGTATTTCCTTGACGAAGAACGCTATTATCACGAAACGGCAACGCCTATCATTCGCTCGGTTTATTCCGATTTCGAAGAGGAGCAATACGCGAAAATCGAGGACGAATTCTTCTCGGGACGAGAGCTTTTGGTATGCCCTATCGTGAAAGAGGGCGCAATGCAAAGAAGCGTTACTCTTCCGTGCGATATGATTCACCTCTTCACTAAAAAGCCATATAAAAAAGGAACGCACACAATCGACGTTCCCATAGGTACTCCCGCGGTATTTTTTATGCCAAACGGCGCGCATAAAGAGCTTTTCGAAAGCCTCGTTTAATGTTTTTCGCGGCAAAAAGCGTTTTCAATACTTATTTGCTTTATATATTATCTATATAAACTTAATTATTCAAAGTAAAAGTATATTCAATTCAAAAACAATTTTTAGGAGATTACATAAATGAAACTTGCAATAGGTTCGGACAAGAGCGGCTATCAACTCAAAACGGCGATAGCAAATTATTTGAACGAAAACGGCATTGAATTTACAGACTTAGGAATCACTCTCGACGCGCCGAAGCCTTATGTCGAAACGGCAAAGCGTTTCGGACAAGGGTTCAAAAAGGGCGAATTCGACAGAGGCATTCTCATCTGCGGAACGGGCATGGGAATGGCAATCACAGCCAATAAATTCGAAGGAATCTACGCCGCTTGCTGCGAAAGCGTATATTCCGCAAAAATGGCAAGAGCTATTAACAACGCAAACGTCCTCACTATGGGAGGTTGGATTATCGGCCCCGAAATGGGCGTTGAAATGGCAAAGGCGTTCTTGCAGACCGATTGGCTCGAAGACTTGGAGCCGTGGCGCAAAGAGTTCTTGACCAACTCTTCGAAGACGTTCAAGGAAGTCGAAAAGGATTCTTTCGACGGCAAGTTCGACCTATGACGGATTTTTGCTACAGTCAGCCCGTAAAAATTCTTTTCGGGAAAAACAAGCTTGTCGAAAACATAAACAGCGAGCTTTCTCTCTTATCCTCGACAAGACCGTTTCTTGTTATCGACCCCTACTTTTTCGAAAACGGACTTTTAGATAAGCTATCCTCTATTCCTTTTGTCGGAAGCTTTAATAACATATCACCCAATCCGAAAACCTCGGAAGTCGAAGAAGCGGCAAAGCAAATTAAAAGCCTAAACGCCGATTGCGTTATTGCGATAGGCGGCGGCTCGACTTTGGACTTAGCAAAAGTAGCAGCTTGCCTATCTTTTGAAGAAGAATCGATAGACAAGTTTTTCTTAGGCGAAAAAGCTTTTTCAAAAAAGCTTCCGACTCTTCTTTGCCCCACAACGAGCGGAACGGGTTCCGAAGTAACGAAAGTAGCGGTTTTATCTAACGGCGTCAAAAAATCACCTCTCGGCACCGACCTATTTTTCGCAAATTGCGCCGTTATCGACCCAAGTCTTACCTACTCGATGCCGCAAAAATCAATAGTTATTTGCGCACTCGACGCACTTTGCCATGCGCTCGAGGGGTTCTATTCGAAATATCATCAGCCTATATGCGATTCTATCGCAATGGCGGCGGCGAAAACTATTTTCGACAACATCGACAAAGCCGCAGAAAAAGACGAAGAAACCTTAGACAATCTCGCACTTTCTTCAAATATGGCAGGGCTTGCGTTTGCTATCCCCAAAACCGCCGCGCCACACGGAATATCATATGCTTTGACAACAAACTTCAATATGCCGCACGGCGAAGCTTGCGCGTTTACCGCAGACAAAATGCTTATTGTCAACAAGGACGCAGAAAACGGTAGGCTTAAAAGAATGGCAAGCTATTGCGGTTTTTCGAGCGTAGAAGATATGGCGGAAAGAATTTTCGAAATTAAGAAAAAATATAATCTTAAGTGTTCCCTCTCGGACGCAGGGATAACTCGCTCCGACATACCGACGCTTGTCAAATCGGCACAAAACGCAAACACGGCAAACAATCCCGTCGAAATGACGGAAGAAAAGCTTACGGAATTATTCATATCACTTGATTTTTAAGGAGAATATATCATGAAACAGAATATAAAACTCGGAGTTATCGCTCTTGCAAGAAAAACTTTCGACTGGATCGAAGCGCAGAAGATTTATACAAAAACGCTCGAAGATCTCAAAAAAATCGATAATTGCGAAATAATCGCTGAAGAAAACCTTGTTATCGAAATCGAAGACGCCGAAAACGCCGCAAAACGCATTTCCGCGCAGCACGTTGACGGTTTGGTTATTATTTCCGCAACTTTCCACTTGGGACATTTGGCTTTGACCACGCAAAAGTATTTCAAAGGTATTCCTCTTCTTTTGTGGGCGTTTGACGAGCTTCCCTATGACGGAGGGAAAATTCGCCTTAATTCCGTATGCGGACTTAACCTCAACGCGTCTAACCTTTATAAAGCTGGCGTAGACGGCTATTTGGCGCACGTAGGCAACGAAATTCCGCAAGATTTCGTAGACGCGGTTCGTATGACGGCGGCACTTAAGAACACGCGCGTTGCTATGATAGGCTATCACGCGCACGGATTTTTCAATCTCGGAGTCGAGGCGCTTTCGCCTTATAGAAACTTCGGAATCTTGACAGATCATTACGAGCTTTCGGACTTTTTCGGAAGAACGGTTTCGAAAGAAAAACTCGAACAAAGAAAGCAGATGATAGAAAATACTTTCGTAACGAAAGGAATAACGGAAAAACAAGTGGAACTTTTGGCAAACCTAACCGAAAGCGCGAAACAGTTCCTCGACGAAAAAGGTTTGACTTGCGCCGCGATAAGGTGCTGGCCTGAGCATGCCGCAAGCTACGGAATTTCCCCTTGCGCGGCAATGTCTATCTTGGCTGACGAGGGATATATCTTGGCTTGCGAGGGAGATTTGGAGGGCGCGCTTTCCATGCTCTGTTTCAAGGCTATCGGCACAGACACACCTTTCCTTGCGGATCTGTCGCAAGTTGATTTGAAAGAAGATTTCGCCCTTATGTGGCACGACGGCGTTGCCGCTCCATCTCTTTGCGACGGCAATTGCGCCGCATGTCTCGACACCTACTTTGCGGGCGGAAAGGGCGTTACGGCGGACTTTACGCTAAAACCCGGTCGCATAACCATTGCAAGAATCGATACCGCAAGAGGCAAAACGAGACTTCTCACCTCTTTAGGAACAGCCGAAACAGTCAAAAAGGAGATTAAAGGCACTTATTCGAAAGTTCGCTTCGACGAGGGTACGAAAAATCTTCTTGACAAGGTTATCTATACGGGAGTAGCTCACCACGTAGCTTACGCATACGGCGACCACGCAAAAGCGTTTGAGGCGTTTGCGAGAATGAACGGTTTGGAGGTTTTGTGATATGAAGGTGCTTTCCGTCAAAAGCAAGGAATTTGAAAGGTTCGGAAAGGTCTTGAACGAAAAGGAATGTGCCGAAAAGCTATTACCTGTTCTCGACGGCTTTGCTATCCCAGACGTTATGAATGCCTATTCCCCGTCGGAAGAAGCGCTCGAAAAGGTAGGTATCGAAACTTTTTCGAAGTATTTCGACGGCGACATTCAGATAGGCTATTGCAACGGACGAGGGAATAAACTCAACTCTATGGAATATCATAAGTCTAACGAAATCGACATCGCCTTAGGAAAAGCCGTGCTTTTCTTAGGGCAGTACGAAGGAAGCGATGAGATAGAAACCTCTTCTTTCATCCCGTTCTTGGTCGAAAAAGGAGACGTTGTGTTGCTATATCCCGAAACGTTACACTTTGCCCCTCTTGACATCACGGGGAACGGCTTCAAAACGGTCATTATTTTGCCGAAAGGAACTAATCTGCCGATTCCTCCCGAAGAGAAAAAAGGAACGTATTTTATGGCCAACAAGTGGCTTATCGCTCACAAGGAGCATACGAAAATGGTTGACGGCGGTGCGCACGTAGGGCTTATCGGCAAAAACTATTCGGTTTCGGACTTAGAGCTTTGATATGATCGATTTTTTTCGCTACAACACAAGAAACGCAAAGGCGCTTTTGAATAATCTTTATTTCAACCCCTCTATGACAAGAGGTATGCTTTCGAAAAAGCAAAACTGCACGCCCGCGATGATCTCGATTATTTCGGGAAAGATGCTTCAAGACGACATTATTCGCGAAGCTCCCTCAATCGAGACAGTCGTAAAGACGGGGCCGAAAGAAAAAGCTTTAGTTTTTAACGGCGATTTCGCCTTGTTTTTGGGCATTTACGTCGGCAAAAGCCGAGTAAGTATAGGAGTTGCGAACGCAAAAAACAAGCCTATCGAAAAAGTCTCAAAGCGTTTTGTCGAAAAGGATTTTGTCGGGAAACTCGAGTTTATCGAAAACGTCGGCAAGGACTTTATCAAAAAGTACGGCAAAAACAACTTCTTTGCCGTCGGTTTAGGCGCGGTAGGTATTCCCGACAACAAGCATTTTTCATATGACGCTTTCGGCGAGGGCATCGACTTCAAAAAGCACCTCGAAAAAACATTTAATCTTCCGGTCGCCGTTGACAACAACGTAAGAGCGCTCGCAACGGCGGAGTATCTTTCGAAATACAGAACTCCGTCGGAAAGGTTTATTTTCGTTAAGTACGGTCCCGGGCTCGGCTCTGCAATGGCGCCGATAAGTCTCACGGAGCAAAACGACGTATATTTGGGCGAAATCGGGCATATGCAAGTTAAAGGCAGCGATATTCAGTGTTCATGCGGCAAAAAAGGCTGCTTGGAAGCGGAAATAAGCGAAGAGCGAATTCTTGATATATACAACAAACAAACTAAAACCAAAGCACTATCGGCATTCGAGGTCTTCGAACTATTTGATAAAGGGGACGAAAACGCAAAAGCCGCGACGGAGGTTCTTATCGATAAACTATCCCTCACCCTTTCGCACCTATATCTTATTTTCAAAAACGTGCAAATCGTTCTTTGCGGTAAGGTTTTCGAATACGAAAACGTGAAAAAAGCCATTCTTTCAAGAACGGCGGAATATCTGCAAACGGGCGGCATGGCAAACCGATTGCTCTTTTCTTCGCAAGAGGACGAAAACCGCTTTCTTGGCGGCAGTGCAGTCGCCATTTGGGAATTGCTGCTTAATTAAATGAAGCTGATTTTAGATTGAATTCTTGGTTTATTCAGGGGAAACTTTTTAAGGAAAAGTTTCCCCTAACCCATTCAAAACCTTATTTATTTCATCCTAAAACCTTTTTATATTTCAGTATAAGAAAAAGCGAGAACATTCTCGCCTTTTTTTGATTTGTTTACTATTCTATTGCAGTTGTACTCTGCCCTACTTAATTATTATTTTAACTACTGCGGCGGCAGCAAAGCCACCGCCCTACGAGTTAGTGCTTTTTTTATTTTGATCTATTATACCATAGATTTATATGAACTTCTTTTCTTATTCCACAAGTGTTGTACTTAATAAAATTATTTACTTATTCGCATAAAAAAAAGGCGAGAATGTTCTCGCCTTTTTTGTTGTTTTTCTGCTTCTATTTTTTATTATTATATCTTGATTATTAAAAGCAAATTATTTTGTCATTACGTCGAAGATATGCAAAATGTTATTCTGCAAGACGGCTTTTTTGAGTTTGCCATCTTTGACGGCTTGTTCCAAAAGCTTGATATGTTTTTTAGTTCCCGGTGTCAAGAAGCAGTTACCTGCTTTTACGCACTCGACGGGGTCAACCGTTGCATAAGAATCCCAGTCAGTCATAATGAATCCGCCAAAGCCCCATTCGTCTCTCAATAAATCTTGCAAAAGTTCTTTGTTTTCGGCAGGATAAATTCCGTTTACGGGGTTATAGCTCGTCATAACGGTTGAAGCGTTATGCGTTTCGAACGCCGTTTCGAACGCTTTGAAGTATAATTCTCTCAACGCTCTTTCGGGAACTATCGCATGGCTTGCTTTTCTTTCAAGCTCGCTGCCGTTTGCAAATAAGTGCTTATAGCAAGCTTTCAAGCCGTTTTCTTCCAAGCCTTTCGCCTGACAGCCCGCCATAACGCCCGCCAAAATCGGATCTTCCGAGAAGTATTCGGGATGACGTCCGCAAAGAATGTTTCTGTGAAGATTGAGTGCAGGCCCTAAGTTTATCTTAATTCCGTGTTCGACGGACTCTTCGGCAATCGTCTTTCCGACAAGATATGCGCATTCTTTATTGAACGTCGCGCAAACGGTGTTACTCGACGGGAAGCCTACGTTGAGCTTTTTGATATTTACGCCGTTGTTTCCGTCGGAGCATTTAAGCTCGGGAATTCCGTATTTGGGATATTTTCTTATTCTTCCCGCAGTACCGTCGCCAATAAACCAGTTTGCTCCACCGCATACGTTGAGTGTGCAAAGGTCTTTAACCGACATCTGAGCGACGAAGTCATTAAGTTTGCTTCTGTCGTTCTTGACCTCTTCAAAAGTAATCTTCTTTCCGCTATAAGGCTTAAGTTCCTTAGGCTCATATGCTTTACGCTCCGCATGAACGGCGATTCTGTCTTTCGATTCGACCATAACGGACTTACCGCCCTTAACCTCGCCGCCTTTTTCGAGAACGTCGATTTCTTCTACGGGTCGATTGAAGCTCTTGACAGTCTTAACGGTCTTATCTTCTCCCAAAACAAACGTTCCGACAACTTCCGCGCTTTCTACGCTACCGCCGACATATACGGAATATTCACCCTTTCTCAAAACAAAAGAAGACGTCTTTTCGTCGTATGTAGTGAAGCGTTTTTCGTCTATTTCGAAGCTAAAGGTCTGCTTTTCGCCCGAAGTTAAAAGCTTGGTCTTGTCAAAATCTACGAATACTTTCTTGGGATTGTCTCCCTCGGGAAGCCCGACAAATACCGTTACGACGTCCTTGCCGCCGACTTTGCCGACGTTTTCGCTCGTAACTTCTAACGTAACTTTGCAGTCCTTATAGCAAACGTTATTTGCCACGTGGTTGAACTCCGTATAAGAAAGTCCGTGTGCGAAAGGATATGCGACTTGCTTTTCGAATGTATCGAAGTATCTATATCCGACGTATATTCCCTCTTCATAGAAAAGATGTGCACCGTATTTCATCGAATCGTCGGAGAAAACCTCTTCGGCGTTGTCAATGTTTATGAAATTCTTTGCAGACGGGTGATCGTAATAATCGTTGCTCCAAGTATCGGGAAGCTTACCCGACGGATTGACTCTGCCGTCGAGAATTTCCGTCAACGCGTACGATCCGAGCATTCCGCAAAAACCTACCGTTATTATAGCGTCGAAGTTTTTGCTTGTAATCCAACCCATTTCGATAGGATAACCCGAGTTAATTACAAGCACGGTCTTTTTATGCGTTGAAAGAACCTTTTCGATGTCTTCCTTTTCTTCGTCGGTCAAGTAATACTGCCCCTTGATAGGTCTGTTGTCCGTCCCCTCTCCCGAAGATCTCGAAATAAAATATATTGCCGTGTCGGCTTTTTCGTCGATGACGAATTTGCTGTTGTTCTTTATCGCGTCGTTAATGTCGGGAGCCCATCTCGGCTTGATTTCTCCAGCGCCCGACGCAGACAAACGGAAAGTTTTATACGCGCCCAAAACATCGATATGCGCATTTTCGTCAAGTGGAAGAACGCCGTTGTTTTTCAAAAGCACCATACCCTCGCTTGCGACTTGCTTTGCGATGTTGTCGTGTTCAACATAATTGGGATCTTGCTTTCTTTCTCCCCCGACAGTTACCTTAAAGGTTTTGTCCTTGAACTTCGAGCCGTCCTCCGCAACGAAGTTTTTAAGCTCGACCGTATAGGTCTTGCCCTTTTCGTTTCCGATAAGTCCGAAAGGAATCTCGAGGAAAGGCATAGGCGACATTGCGATTTTAAACGCAACGCCCTTAGGAAGAAGCTGTCCGTCAACGTAAACCTCGCCGTAGCCGTCTTTTGCGACAAGTTTATCTGTCATTATTTCGATAGGTCTTTCGCATTTTGCAAACATTCCGAGTCTTCCGTCGATGATATACGGATCGTACTTTTTCGGTGTCATTACAAATCTCGCCATTTTCATTTCTCCTATTATATATTCATATACATTAAGAATATTTTATCACATTATCAGACGATTGTATTGCATAAAAAACAACAATTTTTGCATAATTTCGTCATTATTATTGCATTTTGCTCTTTTTGAGTCATATTTTTATAAACACTTCAAGTTGTTTTGAAAAATAGTATTTTGAGTTAACGTATTTTCCGTTTATCAAAAATGCATTTTTAGAAATTATGAAAACAACAAATCATTCTATTTTCTAAAACATCGACATCAAAAAGCAATTATATCAGAGAATAACCAATGCAAAATAAATTAAGCGTAAAATCCATATCGGCATTCCCTTTGTTTTTTTGAATAAAAACGCAAAAAATAATGAAACTATTTTTATGACAAAGTTCGAAGCTACATTAAATTATGTCGAAAACACTCTATCAAACGAGGCGTTCATAAAGAAAAAACTCTTTACGGCATTCGGCAAAAAAGCCGTATTATTTTTCTCCGACGGACTTTCGGACATAACGACAATAGATAGGTTTATCATCGAGCCTCTTGAAAACGCAAAAAGAAAGACAGTTCCGAATAAAGAACTGCTATCGAAAGCCTTGCCTCACGTCGAGCTTATTTTTTCGGACAAGCTTGACGACGCGGTTTTGAAAGTATTTGACGGAGACTGTCTTATTCTATTCGAGGGTGTTGAGATTTATCTTAACGCGGGAACGAAAAAGTGGGAAAAGCGGGCCGTTGCCGAGCCTCCCACATCTTCCGTCATCAAAGGCCCTCGAGAGGGCTTTACGGAAGATCTTATGACAAATGTTTCACTCATAAAGAGAAAGCTCAAATCCCCGTCTTTGAAGTTTTTCTTCGTCAATATCGGTAGATTTACGAGAAGCCAAGTGGCTGTCGTTTATCTTGACAAAATCGCAAGCAAAAGCTTGGTCGAGGACATTAAAGAAAAACTATCAAAAATCGACATCGACGGAATTATCGATTCTTCATACCTTAGAGAGCATTTGCAGCAGCGTAAGTATTCCGTTTTCAGGCAAATCGGCGACACCGAAAAACCCGATATTCTCGCTTCGAAGCTTTTGGAGGGGCGAATTGCCATTATCGTTGACGGTTCGCCGATTGTTTTGACGGTACCGTATATCGTCTTCGAGGATTTTCAAGGCGCAGACGATTATTATTCCGTTCCTTATGCCGCCTCCTTTCTTCGAGTCATACGGTTCCTTTCCATGGCGGTAGGCATTTTGATGCCGGGGTTTTACGTCGCAGCGCAGTCTTTTCATTTGCAATTCATTCCCTTGCGGCTTGTTCTAACTATCGCCTCCGCCGTTAAAGGCATACCGCTATCAGCCAACATGGAAATGCTCTTTACCCTTTTTATTTTCGAGCTTTTGAACGAAGCAAGTATACGTATGCCACGATACGTCGGAATGGCTCTTTCTATCGTAGGAGCACTCGTTTTAGGCGATACCGCAGTCAGAGCAGGAATAGTTTCCACTCCGACGATTCTTATTATGGCACTATCCGGAATTGCCGTTTATGCAATCCCGGACGAGCGAAACACACTCTCGATACTTCGACTTGCGTTTTTACTTCTCTCGGGTTCATTGGGGCTTATCGGGCTTGTTTCCGGGACTGTAGCGGTGACGATTTATCTTGCAACATTAACAAATTTCGGAACGCCCTATCTTGCGCCCTTTGCTCCTAAAATCAAAAACGACCTATCGGACGGCTTATTGAAATCCCCCGCAACGGTAACAAACGACCGACCGAAAGCATTTTTCAACAAAAACAAGAAAAGGATTTTATGGAAAAACTCCGACAAAACGTCACGACAAGACAATTAACTCTGTTTTTCGCGCTGCTATGCCCTATCGCAAAGCTTTTTATCATGCCTGCGTCTTATTGCTACTATGCGGGAAAGGACTGCTGGATCGGCGTTTTGATTCAAGGGCTTATCGACGTTTTATGCTTATTCATCCTACTTTCAGTTATGAAAAAGGACGGCAGAAGCCTTTTTGAGATATTATCATCCGCAATAGGTAAACGTGCGACGAAAATAATTTATTTTTATCTTTCAATGGTTTTTATCGCAAAAGCCGTCGTTCCAATCTTAGAACAGCTTCTCATTTGCTACGAGGTACTTTATGAATCGACTCCCAAAAGAATTTTCTTTATACCACTTTTCATCGCGGCGTTTTATGCTTCGATTTCGGAGGTAAACGGGATTTTTAGGTCAATCGAGCTTTTCGCACCCTTCATTGTTTTTTCGATTTTCGGCATAGGATTCCTTTCCCTTTCCTCCGTCGAGCTTTACGAGCTGTTCCCGATATTCGAATTCGGGGTTCGTCCGACGGGCGTCGGAATGATAGCAAATCTTCTTTGGTTCGGCGATTATATCGTCTTGCTGCCGCTTTTAGACAACGTCGAAATAAAAGGCAAAAACGTATCAAAAATCCTTTTCGGATATATTTTCGAAATAGTAATCGTCGCGGCTTTTTTGATTATAACGGTAGGCATTTTCGGAAGCTCTGCCGCAAGGCAGGTTTTTATGCTATCGAAAATATCCAAATATTCCATAGCTTTTTCTAACCTTGGGAGAATAGACTTTTTGTTCATTATAGTGCTTTTCTTGGGAGAAACGATATATTCTTCCATTCTCTTAGCTCTTGCGACAAAAACGCTCGTAACTTCTACGGGGCTTAAAACAAAGTTATGCGCACTTATAGTCTGTGCCACGACGGCAGTTTTTTCGATAACGATGCTTTTGAAAAGCTATGCCGTCATAGAGTTTTTGCAAACCTATTCGCTCGCAATTTTTTCTCCGATATATTTCGGAATGCCGATTGCGCTTCCGATTATTTCTCGAATAACACGAAACAATGAAAAGAAACTTCGACAAACAAAGACTTAACAAAAACAGAATTATATTTTATATCTTAGCTCTTGTCGCGTTTTTGTTTTTCGTCAACGACTATTCACTCGTTACCGCCGATAAAATCGCTATCGTCGTCGCAATAGGCGTAGACGAAGCCGAAGACGGCGAGTATGAAGTATCGGCAGAAGTCGCCATCCCGCCGTCGGCGTCGGGCGAAAGCTCGGCAGAAAGCGAGCAAACCGTGCTTACGGCAAGCGGACATACTATTGCGGAAGCGGTGTCTAATCTATTTTTAGAAACGGGCTGGTATCCGAAGCTTAATTATTGCAACCTTATCATTCTGTCGGAAAAAATCGCCGAAAAAGGCACAATGCTCGCTCTCGAATATTTCTTGCGTTCCGAAACCGTCATGGATTCTGCGGTCGTTGTTATCGCAAAAGGCACGTCGAGCAAAAAAATTCTCGAAACATCTACGCCTCTTGACAATATTTCTGCGTTTTCTTTGCAAAAAATCGCCTTTGAAAGGTACGTCAACTATTCAGACGTCGTAACGTCAAACCTAAAAGACTTCACGAAAAGATATTACGACTACGGCGCAAGCAGCGTGCTTGCCTCTGTCATGCTCTCTTCCTTTGAGGCGAAAAGCTCGGAAGAAAGCAAACAGTCAACACTAAGCGGCGATTTCAACCTTTTCGATATGACGTATTCCGCACTCTTTTCGGGAGATAAGCTTACGGGCTTTTTGGATGCGGAAGAAACAAAGGTTTTTAATTATCTCAAAAAAGACGTCGTCGGTTCAACTTTTGAAGTGAAATCGGAAGAAAACTCGAACATAAACGATAACGGCAGAGATTATACTCTTGAAATCGTAAAGCAAAAAAGAAATATTTCTCAAAACATCGAAAACGGAAAAATATATTGCGATATTTCGCTCGAGCTTATTGTCAAAATATCCGATACCGACGGAATGAATTCGTCTATAACGGACATTACGACATCATACGAACTTCCGAAAAAGCTCGAAGAGCGTGCCGCGAAAAGCTTGGAAGAAAAATTCGTTTCGATGTTCGAAAAGCTAAAAAGCGCCAACTGCGACGGACTAAACGTCGGGAAAGAACTCAACGCGTTTCATCACAAAAAGTGGACGGCGTTTGTTACGAGCAAAAACCTTTTGTCTTATGCGAAAGACATAGAGTATGAAGTTTCGGTTAAGGTTACGGGACTTTCGGAAAACAACGAATAAAAGGAGAGTATTTTATGAAAATGAATAAAACGAGATTCAAAAAGGTGTATAGAATTCTTGAAGACGAATCGATAGAGATGTTTCTCATAGACCCGGGCGGAAGCTATACGGGAAAGCCGAGAGATTTCGACGTTCCCGTTCAAGACGTAGACGATTTGTAAAATAGTTTGTTCGAAAATATAGCTATGTTAATGAAAGATTTTTGGTACTTTAACAAGTATTTCTGTAAAAAACGCCGATATTGATTCGATGTTCTTTTGATTAACGGCATTCGATTTTTCGAACTTAGAAAACTTTTAAGGAGGGCTTAATTAAAAGTCCTCCTTATTTAGCATTATTTGATTTATAAAAAATTATAAAGTAAGTCGTTTTTTTAAGTTCTTTTCCAAAGTTTTTTGAATTTTTACGAAATTATTTTATATTTTCATTCAAAAAGTATTTATGCAACCGTCAAAAAAATTCGACTATTTTTTATCAAATAACGTTTTGACCTTGGAACTTGCTATCGACTACTTTGAGTACCTCTATCTCCTCGCCCGTTTTGGCATCGACGTATACATAAAACTCCGAGCCGTTTTGAGTTACGAAAAACTCATAGGTCATAATCTCGTTTTCGTTTTTCGGAATAACGGCAGGTCGAGAGGATATTATTTCAAGGTTTTTCCCTAAGGCAGATTTTGCCGCAGATATTGTTATCGAGGTTACCGTATCGACGGGATTTTCGTGTTTTGCAACGTACGTCGTTCCCTCCATTCCGAGTACTTCGCCGTTATCGAGCGCCACAACGACTTTAATAAGTCTCGAATAGCAAATTACGTCGTTAACGTTTTGAGCGAAATTCACCGTCAAAATACCGTCCGTCTCGCTTTTCCAAACAACTTTCACGTCGTTATAGCCAAAGCTTGACAAATATTTTTCGCAGCTTTCTATTCCGTCGTCATCGGAAAGCGACTTTTCGCCGACCTCTCTATATTTCGACACCAGCAGCAAATCGCCGTTTTTCTTCGAAAGTTGAATGACGGTATTGCCGTCCCCGACTGAAAAAGTATACGCCAAATCGCTGTTTTCGTCTTCGTAAAGAGGCGAGACATCTTCGCCGAAACAGCTTTTTGCAATTTCTATCGCTTCGTCTATCGTTATGCTTTTTTCGTTAAGCTCTTCTTCCGACAGCTCTTTTACGTCGGAAAAAGGTCCGTCGTAGATAAGCGTAGGGTACTCGAGCGACGACTCGTCAAGATCGTCATACGTTACGTCGACGGGGCTTATATAATCTCCATAAAAAACTCCGCCGAAAAAGAGCCTTTCGCTGTTGCCGTAATTTTCGTACGAGCCGTTTAGAGAGTTCTTTATTGCGGTGGCTGTTTCGAGAAGAGTTTTTAAGTTATTTTCTTCCTCTTCACTCAAGCCTTTTCCGTCATACGCTTTCTGTGCAAGATATTTCGTATAGTCCATCGTCTGGTTGCAAAACTTCATTGCACTCGAAGTAGCCTCGTCTTTTTCGCTCGGAAGAACGGCGAGATTGTTTTGCAACGACTGCGCGTTTGAGGACGCCTCATAAAGCATTCTGCCTTTATAGTTTCCGCTCGAAACAATGGCTTTCGAAAGCGCGGTTTCTAAGTTATTCGCGTCCATGACGAGCTGGTAATACGCTTTGCCGTATGACGCCGCAGACACTTTCGAATAGGTCGTGTTTGACGTATATAAAAGCACCGAAAAAGTCCCGAAAACAAGCGTTGTCACAGAAAGAATCAAAATTGCAACGATCGTGCCGCCGCCATACGCCGCAATCCCTTTTTCGCGAAGGTTCATTCTGAGCGTCTTTTTGGCTTTCGTTTTCTTCTTCTCGGCGTTTCTTTTTGCCTTTTCTGCGTTTTTAAGATTATTCTCTTCGTCTTTATCGAAAAGCGGCATTTTACTTTCCTCTCTTTTTCGACGGCGATTTGCTCATTCCGACGATCTCGCCGTTATTTCCGCCCTCGGGGAAGCTTACGTCGGGATACGCGGGCGACGTTACGATTCCCTTTGCAGCCGTGGAATTCGGTTTCGGTGTTTTCTTGTTTACTCTTGCCGACGGCTTGACCTTTTCGTCCATGCGAGAGGAAGTAACTTCGGATTTTTTCGTCGGCTTTCCGCTCATCTTTTCTTCGGCGGTTTTCGTTGCCGTTGACTTAGATTGCTTTTCCGACGGCATTTTTACGATGTTCTTTTCCGTAGTTTTAGACTTAGCCGTTTCTGTCTTTGCTCGGTTTGCACTTTTTTTCGTTTCTTTGATTTCCTTCATATTTCACCTCTTGAAATTATATTGAAAAGACGTGTTTTCCTATCTTGACAACCGTCTTTGTAGACCATATCCATTTGCTCGTAGCCGTTGCGGGGTTATAGTAATATAAACACCCGTAAGTCGGATCCCAACCGTTCATCGCGTCTTTCGCCGCCCTTATACATTCGTCGTTGGGCGTTAGGTTTATCTGCCCGTCGTTAACGCAAGTAAACGCCCACGGCTGATATATTACGCCGCTAATAGTGTTTGGAAATTTCGACGACTTAACTCTGTTCAAAACAACCGCTCCTACCGCGACCTTTCCCGTATACGGCTCTCCGCGCGCTTCGGCGTATATGCACTTTGCAAGAAGATATACGTCGGAGCTTGTATACCCCGAAGAATCCGATGTGGATATTCCGAGCGCAGATAAAGTTTTCTGCCCCGCGATTCCGTCAACGGTAAGCCCGTAAGCCTTTTGCATTTTCTTTACCGCGGCTTTCGTCCTTGCGCCGTAAATTCCGTCGGGCTTATCGCTCAAAAAGCCTTGGTTTTTAAGCTCTTGTTGAAGCTTTTTGACAGTGTCGCCGCGAGAACCCTCTTTCAAAACAAGTGCGGAAGCGTCCTCTTTTTCAAGGCACACGACTATTCCTACTACAACAGCCACGCACAAAACAAGCGACGTTATGATTATGCCTTTCTTTTTCATTCAAACTCCTTGACTATTTTTTTATAAGCCTCGATTATTCGCGACCTATATATTATTTTGTGTCCGTCGATTTCTTTTCCGTAACATAAACGGGGATATAAAACGCACCACCAATTATCTCCAGTTCCCTCGCCTAAGGTAATCACAAGTGCGTTATAGCTGCCGCTTTCGAAAAACACGTTTCCATAAGACCTTGACGGAAAATCGGCGTTTTTAATTTCAACTTTAGCTCCGTAATTTGCGTTAAGCTCGCATAATTTTTGCAAAACGATTTCTTTCAGCGTTTCGATGTTGCTTTTCAAAAACTCTGCGGTTTCTTTCAGCGTTTCTTTATCGCAGTTTTCCGCTAAAAACTCGTTGACGACTTTCGCGACTTCTTTTTTTATCTCAATATCCGAAGTCGAATCGGAATTTGCTTTGACGTGAAGTCGAAGCACTTCGTCGCTTCCGAAAAAGGACATAACAAGTATCGCGACGGAAATTATGATTATTAAAAATATCGCAAGTCTTTTCATTGACTTTTCCTTTATCTTTTTTCTATCGAATCTATTTTTGACACAAAAAAATCGTTTTATACAAAACTTATTACAATAATTATTTAGACTTTAGAGGCTACACTTCTTTTCTTCGAACAGTTATTACTTGCTTTTTTTATGGGAATTTGTTATTATTTTTATGAACGATATCTATTCAATCGGCAAAGATAAAAGTAAGAAAAGCAAAATAAAAGACGTGTTTTAGGCAATCTCCGAAAAAGCATGCTTAAAATTATTAAGGCGTTTTATAGAGACGCTTTTTTTATAAACATCTTTCGCCGAAAAAGGTGAAGTACCAATGAAGAAAAGAACAACAGACAAAAAACAGAAAGGAATTCTTTCGCGATTTGTGCCTTATTACAAGCCGCACTTAAAGCTTTTTATTATCGATATGTGCTGCGCGTTCATAATCTCTTGCATAAACTTGGTTTATCCGATTATTACAAGAAGCATTATCAACGTTTATGTCCCGAATAAAGCCATCGAATCTATGCTTATTGCTCTCGGCGCGCTCTTTTTTATGTATCTTATTAAGGCGCTGCTCAATTTCGTTTTGCAATATTGGGGACATTTGGTAGGCGTAAGAATGCAAGCCGACATGAGACGCGAGCTTTTCACTCACCTAGAGAAAATGCCCTTTTCGTATTTCGACGAGAACAAAACGGGCTCCATTCTTTCAAGGCTCACAAGCGACCTATTCGAAATCTCCGAGCTTGCCCACCACGGCCCCGAGGACATATTCCTTTCGGTCATTACAATTATCGGTTCGTTTATCGTTCTTTCGACGATAAACTTCAAGCTTTCGCTCATTATCTTTGCGTTCATTCCCGTCGGAGTGCTTTTCATCGTTTTGATGAGAAAGCGACTCAGCGCGTCGTCGAAAAAGCTCCGTGAAAAAACTTCCGAAATCAACGCGCAAATCGAAAGTGCCGTTTCGGGTATCAGAGTGGCAAGAGCGTATACGGGGGAATCGCACGAGATCGAGCGTTTCGACAGCTGCAACAAGGAGTTCGTCGAAGCAAACGGCGAAAGATATAAGACTATGGGGCAGTTCTTCTCTTCCACGCAGTTTTATCTCGACATCATTTATTTCGTCGTTCTTTTGGCGGGCGGTCTGTTTTTCTATTTCGGAGAAATCGACCTTGCCGACTTTTTGACATATATTCTTTATATCTCGACTCTCATATCCCCTATCCGCGTTCTCTCCTCCATTTTCGAGCAAATTCAGCTCGGCATGTCGGGCTTTAGAAGATTTACGGAAATTATGGATATGCCTACGGAAACGGAAAACGAAAACGCGGTCGATATTGGCAAGCTTTCGGGCGACATCAAATTTGAAAACGTGGCGTTTTCATATGACAACTCCGAGGACAGAAACGTCATCGAAAACTTCGATATGCATATCCCCGCAGGAAAAACCGTTGCGCTTGTAGGCCCCTCGGGCGGCGGCAAAACGACTATTTGCCACCTTATACCGAGATTTTACGATATCGAAAAGGGTAAGATTTCAATCGACGGCAAAGACATCACTCAAATGACGCGAAGCTCTCTTCGCAAAAACATCGCCATCGTTCAGCAAGACGTTTTCCTTTTTAACGCAACAATAAAAGAAAACATCGCTTACGGCGATTTCTCAGCTTCCGACGAAGACATAATAAATGCTGCAAAAAGAGCCAATATTCACGATTATATAGTTTCTCTTCCCGACGGCTACGACACCAACATCGGCGAGCGCGGAGTTAAGCTTTCGGGCGGACAAAAGCAACGTATTTCGATTGCGAGAGCATTTTTGAAAAACTCCCCTATCCTCATTCTCGACGAAGCGACGAGCGCTCTTGACAACGCGACGGAAATGCTTATTCAAGAATCTTTGTCGGAGCTTTCGAAAGGTCGCACGACGCTCGTTGTCGCGCATAGGCTTTCGACAATCAAAAACGCCGACGAGATTCTTGTCATTACAGACGAGGGCGTCAAGGAAAGCGGTACGCACGAAGAGCTTATCGAAAAGGGCGGAATTTATAAAACTCTTTACGAATTCCAATTCAAGAACCTATAATCAATAAAAAGCAATCTTTTATTCAACGATATAACCTTTGCAAAACAATAACGCTTGCTACGAATCTGTCGTTAGAATCATATCCGAAAAAAATTGAACTTTCCTCACATTTCATAGTCGGAAAATTCTTAAAAAAGTAGAATAATAAAAACAAAGGAGAATTTTTATGGAAAACAAATACAAAGGAACACAAACGGAAAAGAACCTCCTCGAAGCGTTCGCAGGAGAATCTCAGGCAAGAAACAAGTATACTTATTTCGCATCGACAGCTAAAAAAGAGGGCTTCGAACAGATTTCCGCAATTTTCACTAAGACTGCGGACAACGAAAAAGAACACGCTAAAATGTGGTTTAAGGAACTTAACGGTATCGGCAATACAGCAGAGAACCTCGCTGCGGCAGCAGACGGCGAAAACTACGAATGGACGAATATGTACGAAGGCTTTGCCAAGACAGCCGAAGAGGTAGGTTTCAAAGAGCTTGCCGCTAAATTCAGGCTTGTAGCGGCAATCGAGAAAAAGCACGAGGAACGTTATCGTGCACTTCTAAGAAACGTCGAAGCGCAAGAAGTTTTCGCTAAAAGCGAAGTTAAGGTTTGGGAATGCAGAAATTGCGGACATATTGTTGTAGGCAAAAACGCTCCCGAAATCTGTCCCACTTGCGCACACCCGAAAGCATATTTCGAAATCAGAGAAGAAAATTATTAAGCATATTTGAGATAGAACAACTTGTACAAAAGCCCTTAGGAAGCATTTCTAAGGCTTTATTTAGGCGACTTTGTTGCCGATAGCGTTGGAAGAAAACCCGTTCTCGTTGCTTCGGGCTTTATGACTGCGTTTGGCGTTATTTTTTCAATAAATCTAAAACATTCAAATAAAATTAACTATTACAACACATAAAAGCCCCTCTTCACGAGGGGCGATTTTTTTAGAAAAATACTTTTGCAAAACTACGCTCGGCTGAAAAGCCTTGTAATTTTTGCTATCTTGCTTTAAAAGGACGAAAATGCTTCAATCTAAAAAGCACGAAGCGATTGTTTTATTATAAGTCTATCGTCGGCTTTACGTATTTTTATTATCCGTTGAAAGACGTCGGCAATTGAGCAATAACTGCAATTAATCTCTAAAATCCGTGTTGGACTTAATCATAATACTTAAATCAAGCAAGCTTAACTACCGTCATTCCCGCTTCACCCAACGTAATAGCCGAAGTCGAACCGTTAACAAGCGTAAGCCTTGTCGAAGCCGAAACGGTTACGATTGTCGATGCGACGGCGTTTTGCGCTATTTCGCCCTGCGTTGACGTCGCGGTCGAGTAAGTCGTTCCGCCTGCCGTCAACCTAACCTCAAGCGCCGTTTCTGCCGTTGCCGCGGTGCCGTTTACGTAGTAGTTGACAAGGTACGTTCCCGAATCTACAACGACGGCGTTACTCTCAACCCGTATTGTCGTATTTGGCGTTGCGGCTTGTTGAGTTATCGGAAAAACCGCATTGGCATCAACTGTGCCGCTGTTTACCATTGCATAAAGCGCGTCCGAAAGACCGGCAGCACCTTGCGCGCCCGTTGCTCCCGTAGCACCGGTTGCTCCCGTCAGTCCGCGCGGTCCCATTGCGCCTTGGACATATACGACTCGCTCAATATTTCTTCGGTTATCGAATCTACCTTGACAATTTGGTTTTTTGTTACAACATAGCATAAAGTATACCTCCCTCTTTGCTTCATACTATGATTTGACGCTCTTCTTTGTGAAAGCTTCTTACATTAAAAAAACAAGCCCGATAGGACTTGTTTTTTATTATTTTATTTATTTTGATTAAATATTTTTTTGATACAAAGCTCGATGTTATTCTTCTTCCTTTTCTTCGTTCGCGTGCTTAGCGTCTACCTTTGCGGAAACCTTTCCGAAAGCAACGATGAAAAGAACGATAACGCCGGTAACGACGAATATTCCGAGCATGCCCTTTCCCATAAGAACGAGGGACTGTAAAAATTGTTCAACGTTTATATTCATAACAATACCTCCCTTATACCAACGGGCTGACGAGGCTTATGATAAGTCCGCCTGCGATTACGGAAGCGATCTGTCCGGATACGTTTACGCCGACAGACTGCATCAAAATGAAGTTGGTAGGATCTTCTTTAAGCGCCATTTTATGAACTACTCTCGACGACATCGGGAATGCGGAAATACCTGCGGCACCGATCATCGGGTTGAGCTTCTTACCCTCAGGCAAGAACAAGTTGAGAAGCTTTGCGAAAAGTACGCCGCCTGCGGTATCGAAAATAAATGCGATAAGTCCGAGTCCCAAAATGAGAAGAGTGTTCCAATTGAGGAAGTATTCCGCCTGCATCTTTGTCGCAACGGTGATTCCGAGGAAAAGCGTTACGAGGTTTGCAAGAACGTTCTGTGCCGTTTCGGAAAGAGATTTCAAAACGCCGCACTCTCTCAAAAGGTTACCGAACATCAAAAAGCCGATAAGAGCAACGGATCTCGGAGAAACAAGACCTACGATGACGGTAATTGCGATCGGGAAAATGATTCTCGTTCTCTTGCTGATAGAATTCTGCTTGTAAGGCATTCTGATGAGACGCTCTTTCTTGGTCGTCAAAAGCTTAATGATAGGCGGCTGAACGATAGGAACGAGTGCCATATAAGAATACGCCGCGACAATGATAGCTCCGAGATAATTCGAACCGAAGAAGTTCGCTACGAAAATAGACGTAGGGCCGTCGGCAGCTCCGATTACGGCGATAGAAGCGGCGTCTTTCAAATCGAAGCCCAAAAGGCTTGCCATCGAAAGCGTGAAGAAAATTCCGAACTGAGCCGCAGCACCGAAAAGCATAAGCTTAGGATCGTTAAGCAAAGGCCCGAAGTCGATCATTGCGCCGATACCGATGAAAAGCAAGAGCGGGAAAAGCTCGTTTGCGATACCGGAATTGAACAATACGTCCAAAACACCGATTTCGGCTACTCCGTCATATATCTGCGTAACAGCGCCCGACAAGGGCAAGTTTACCAAAATCGCGCCGAAGCCCATAGGCAACAAAAGCGAAGGCTCCATATCTTTCTTTATTGCCAAATAAATCAAGACTGCGCCGATGACCCACATGACGACCTGCTGCCAGGTTATCGCCAAAAGGCCTTCATACAATATTTCCATATTCCTCCTTTTTAGCCGAAAGGGTTTTGCCTACTTTCGACCATATAAAAAGCCCGACATAATCGAGGCTTAGTTTTACCTACTTAGAAGAAGCGAAAACTTCCAATTATATATTAGCAAAACACGCAAGCATTGTCAAACGAATAAGCAAAACGACATATCGCAAAAGCCGTAAAATTGTTATATTAAGTTATATTAAAATCATTTTTCAAAACCCGTGTTGATATAAGCAAAGCATTGGCTAAGCTATGAAATATTACGCAAATGATGTTTATTCGATAGACTATCATAGGTTAGCTTTATTCATAGGAACAAGGCTTTCCCACTAAAAATAAAAAAGGATGTGAAAATCACAATCCTATGGATAATACTATTAAAAGAAGTCCTACGAAATAAAAGAGGCTGTTTAATCTCACAATCCACTTTTTGCCCGTCACGATAAATCGGTCTACCGTCAAAATCAAGTCGCTTATCATGAACATAATAGAGCCTATTCCCATTAAAAGATAGGGCGTTTCGGGCATAAGTATAACGCACGCCAAGCCGAACATTCCGTGCAAGAAAATCGAAGAAAGATATGCAGTCATCGAAAGACGCATTTTGCCGAGCTTAATTACGTCGGGGAATTTTTTCGCTAAAAGTCCGAAGGTCAAAACAAGCGCGATCCACGCTATAAAAACCCAAAAATAATCTTTGAAAACAAAGCCCGAATCGGAAAGAAGCGCGACATAAAAAACGGAAAAGCAGATGTTTCCGCTAAAGAAGAAGTCTCCCCCTTTTTTCAAATCGAAAACAAGCGCGAGATCGCCCAAGAACGAAAAGAAAAGGGCTATTATCATAATAAGGCGGAATGACGCTATTTCATAGTTTTGCAAGTAATTCACGATCGCATATGAAAGATACATCGTCGCCATGATATATTTATTCACAGTGCGGTATTTGAGCTTGCCGCTTGTTCTCGTATAGAAATAGCAACAAAGCGCAAGAAGATATACCGCTATAAAAATTATTTTCAAAGCACCCATAACTTTCTCCTCTTATCACAAAAACGACTAAATATTAGCTTTTCTCAAAAGCTTTTTTCAAATAATAGCTCGACGGCTTTTTTCGTTTCCGCTCGATTTTATGATAGCACACGTAATATTTGTTGTCAACAGCGAAATAATTAAAAAATTATTCAATGAAAAACGAATCGCCACATCATTTATCACGATTTTTTAATTTTTGTTAGGTTATTCTTTGCTTCAATTAAGCTTAAAAAATCAAAAACCCCGCAGTGAGTGTTTTGCGGGGGGGTTGATATACTATTGGTGATTGTTCTTGCAAGAGAATTTAACTTCAAATTATAAATTGATCGAGTTTAAACTCAATTGCGATACTTTCAGCGGACAAGAGTTTTTTCTCGTTGAAAGCTTGCAAGCTATTATATTACGCCTTAACAGGTTCTTTTGCCTCATAACCGTTGAGCTCGACGGCAACTTTTTTCATCTTCTGCTCTTCGTAAGGTCTGTCGTTTCTATCGGTCTTTGTCGTTGCGATTTTGTCGATAACTTCTAAGCCCTCGATAACTTTACCAAACGTTGCGTATTGACCGTCAAGATAAGGATAATCTACGTGCATGATGAAAAACTGCGAACCTGCCGAGTTGGGGTTCATGGCTCTTGCCATGGAAAGTACGCCTCTAAGGTGCTTTAAGTCGTTCTTGAATCCGTTGGAGGAAAATTCTCCTTTGATGCAATATCCGGGGCCGCCCATTCCGCTACCCATAGGATCGCCGCCTTGAATCATAAAGCCTTTTATGCAACGATGGAAAATAAGTCCGTCGTAAAAGCCTTTTTGAACGAGCGAGATGAAGTTGTTGACCGTGTTGGGCGCAACTTCGGGATAAAGCTCGGCAACCATAACGTCGCCGTTTTCCATTTCTATTCTAACAATAGGATTTGCCATTTTTAGTCTCCTTTTTAAGTACGCTATATCAAAGCTTTTTTATTTTTAAGCTATCGATCAAAAAATCAGAACGCCCTCAAAGCTCTGTCGATATCGAAAGACTTCCAAGGGGTTTCGTCCTCGGGAGGATATGCGATGAACGTCATAAGCTCTTTCGTTACGGGGTGATTGAATTTCAATACCGTAGACCAAAGCGCGAGCTTGCAAGGGTCTTGACTCCCGTACTTCTTATCGCCACAAATGGTCGCGTGGCAAGTCGAAAGCTGAACTCTTATCTGGTGTCCGCGTCCCGTTATCAAGCGAACGAGAACGAGCTGATAGTTGCCCTTTTCCTCCATTACATCATAGATAAGCTCCGCCTTTTTCGCACCCTCGGTTGCCTCGGGAACGACGTATACGGTGTTCGTTACGGCGTTTTTCTTTAGGTAATGCGTGAGCTTTCCCTCTTTTTCCGGCATTTTGCCGTTCGTAACGCAAAGGTAGCACTTCGAAAGTTCTCCGTCGCGAATGCTTTCGGAAAGTCTCGACGCGGCTTTGCTCGTTTTGGCAAATACCATTACGCCGCCCGTCGGGCGATCCAATCTATGAACAAGCCCCGCATAAGCGTTGCCCGTTTTGCCGTATTTTTCTTTCAAGTATTTCTTGACGATAGTAAGCATATCTTCGTCGCCCGAAGAATCTCCCTGAGAGGGGATATTCTGAGGCTTAACCACTACTATAATGTGATTGTCTTCATAAAGAATTTTCAAATCTTTAGTATCCATCGTTATTTCCTTTCGTTGAAAATATATACTCCGCTTGCTCCGCACGGAAGAAGTATTCCCTCTTCTTCTGTCGGCAAGCATAATTCATACGAATCCGCCTTTCCGCCGTCGAAAACGGAGCTTAATAAATTACTCAAAACAGTCGGTTGCAATCCCGTCGTATAGCTGTTCACCAAAACAAACAAGGGATTGTCCGAAAGCACGTCTTTCGTCGTCGCGATAAGGTCGTATATCCCCTCTTCAAGCTTCCACACCTCTCCGCCGGGACCTCTTCCGTATGAGGGAGGATCCATGATTATCGCGTCATATTTGCGACCTCTTCTTATCTCTCTTTGAACGAATTTGAAGCAATCGTCTACGATATATCTGACGGGTTTGTCCTCTAAGCCCGAAAGCCTTATATTTTCGGCAGCGCGCTCTACCATACCTTTTGCCGCGTCGACGTGGCATACGCTGGCACCGGCTGCTAAGCACGCAACCGTCGCGCCGCCCGTGTAGGCAAAAAGGTTGAGAACGGAAATCGGTCTGTTCGCGTTTTTGATAAGCTCTCTCATCATATCCCAATTCGCCGCCTGCTCGGGGAAAAGTCCCGTATGCTTAAAGCCCATCGGCATAATCGAAAAGGTGAGATCTTTGTAATTTATCGTCCAACTTTTCGGAATCTTTCTCTTGAAATCCCACGCGCCGCCGCCTTTCGACGAACGAGTGTAGATTCCGTCTATTCCGCCGATAGTCCTAAGGGCTTCTCTTTTCCATATCGCTTGCGGCTCGGGACGAAGAAGCTTGATGTCGCCCCAGCGCTCGAGCTTTTCTCCGTTGCCCGTCGCGATGACGGAATAATCTTGCCAAGAATCGGCTATCTTCATCTGACAACCTCTACGGAAAGGGTTACGTTTTCGCCGTTGATGTCCCAGCTTGCTTCGTAGCCCGAAAGGGTGTTTGCTACTTCAAGAGCCAAAACGTCTCTTTGAATGCTTGCTTTTTCGTTTTCTATGATAGCGGAAAGCTTTTCGCTTGCGTTATAACCTACTCTGATTCTGTCTACAACCTCGAAGCCTGCGTCCTTTCTCATTGTCTGAATCTTGGAAACAAGCTCTCTTACCATACCCTCGGCAATAAGCTCGTCCGAAAGCGCGGTGTCGAGAACGACCGTAAGTCCGTTGTCGGAAGCTGCTACAAAACCCTCTTTGTTTCTTGTCGTAACGACCAAGTCTTCTTCGGAAACTTCTACGTCCGTTCCGTTGACGTTGAAGGCGTATTTATTTCCGCCGCGAACGATTTCAACTATCTCGTCGGCGTTTTGAACGTTCATCAAATATTCCTTAATTGCGTTCATATTCTTTCCGTAAATCTTACCCAAAGTCTTGAAGTTGGGTTTAATTTCATAGGAAATAAACTCGCTTGCGTTATCGAACGGCAATACCTCGTGAACGTTGAGCTCTTCCTCAATGACGTTCTTCATATCGTCGTTTATCGCGGTCTTTCTTCCGCCGTAATACATCTTCGAAAGGGGTTGTCTGTTCTTGATGTTGGCGTTTGCTCTCGAGGATCTTCCCAAGATTACTATTTCCATAGCAATTTCCATCTGCTCTTCCAAGGACTCGTCGATGAGAGCCTCGTTTGCGACAGGATAGCTCGAAAGGTGAACGGAAGTCGGAGCGTCCTTTTCGACACTTCTTACCAAGTTCTGATAGATGCTTTCCGTTATGAACGGCGTGAAAGGCGCAGCGACAAGGCAAAGATTTTTGAGGACGTAATAAAGCGTATAGAATGCCGCCGTCTTATCGTCGCCCATTCCCTTACCCCAGAAGCGTTCGCGAGAACGTCTTACGTACCAATTTGAAAGCTCGTCGGTAAATTCCGTTATCGCGCGTCCCGCGTCGGTGATGTTATATACGTTAAGCAGCTCCGTTACTTTCTTTATCAAAGAATTGAGCTTGCTTATTATCCACTTGTCCATCAAGGTAAGATTTACCTTTTCAAGGGCGTATTTCGTCGGGTCGAATTCGTCGATGTTTGCGTACAAAATGTAGAACGCATAAGTGTTCCAAAGCGTTCCCATGAACTTTCTCTGAGATTCGGCAACGGCGTCGTGAGAATATCTCGACGGAAGCCAAGGAGCGGACGACGTGTAGAAATACCATCTTACAGCATCTGCACCGACTGTGTGAAGCGCCTCGTCGGGAGAAACTACGTTGCCTTTATGCTTACTCATCTTGATTCCGTTCTTGTCGTTGACGTGCCCCATAACGATACAGTTCTTGAACGGAGCCTTATTGAACAAAAGCGTTGAAATGGAAAGAAGCGTATAGAACCAGCCTCTCGTCTGATCGACGGCTTCGGAAATGAAGTCTGCGGGGAATCTGCTTTCGAAAAGCTCTTTGTTCTCGAACGGATAGTGGAACTGCGCGAAAGGCATCGAACCGCTGTCGAACCAGCAGTCGGCAACCTCGGGAACTCTCGACATCGTTCCGCCGCACTCGGGGCATTTGAACGTCACTTGATCGACATACGGGCGGTGAAGCTCTATGTCTCCCTCGATGTTTCCTAATTCTTTAAGCTCGGCTTTCGACGAAACTACGTGAATGTGTCCGCAATCGGGGCATTTCCAGATAGGAAGCGGAGTCCCCCAATATCTTTCTCTCGATACGCCCCAGTCGATGACGTTCTCGAGGAAGTTACCCATTCTGCCCTCGCCTATCGACTTAGGAATCCAGTTTATCGAATTGTTATTCTTGATAAGGTCGTCTTTGACGTCCGTCATCTTGATGAACCAAGAATTTCTTGCGTAATAGATAAGCGGAGTGTCGCAACGCCAGCAGTGAGGATAGTTATGCTCGTGCATAACTTCCTTAAAGAGCAATCCTCTTTCTTTGAGCTCGTTGATTATAGGCCTGTCCGCTTTCTTAGCGTCCATTCCTTCGTATTCGCCCGTACCCTCGACAAACTTGCCGTTGGGACCGATAAGCTGAACGAAAGGAAGATCGTATTTTCTTCCGACCTTGCTGTCGTCTTCACCGAACGCGGGAGCGATATGAACGATTCCCGAGCCGTCGGTGAGCGTTACGTAATCGTCGTTGACGACAAAGTACGCTTTCTTTTTGGGGTTGGCGTAATTAAAGAGCGGCTCGTATTCGGTATATTCGTAATCTTTTCCAAGCTTCGTATCTACCTTTTCGTAGGTTCCCTCTTCAAAAAGGGAGGCAATCAACGCGTCGGCGAGAATGAAGTATTCTCCGTCAACCTTGATTTTCGAATACTCCTCCGTCGGGTTCATACAAAGCGCGACGTTCGACGGGAGCGTCCAAGGAGTCGTCGTCCAAGCGAGGAAGTATGTATTCTCCTCGTTCTTGACGGCAAACTTAACGAATATTGACGCTTCTTTGACCATCTTATAGCCCTGAGCCACTTCGTGAGAAGCGAGCGCCGTTCCGCAACGGGGGCAATAAGGAACTACTTTGTAGCCGTTATATAAAAGACCTTTCTTGTAAATCTCGGAAAAAGCCCACCAAACGGACTCGATGTAGTTATCGTCATATGTGATATACGGGTTTTCCATATCCGCCCAGAAGCCTACTTCGTCGGACATTTTCTCCCACTCGCCTTTATATTTCCATACGGACTCTTTGCACTTTTTGATGAACGGCTCGATTCCATATTTCTCTATGTCTTTCTTTCCGTCCATGCCGAGGAGCTTTTCTACCTCAAGCTCAACAGGAAGTCCGTGAGTATCCCAGCCTGCTTTTCTCTGGACGTTATATCCCTGCATTACCTTGAAGCGAGGGATAATATCCTTTATCGAACGAGTAAGCACATGACCGATGTGCGGCTTTCCGTTCGCCGTAGGAGGGCCGTCGTAAAAGGTGAACGTCTCGGATTTTTTGTTGCATTCCTCGACGGTCTGTTCGAATATCTTGTTCTCTTTCCAAAATTTCAGAACTTCAGCTTCGTTCTCGACAAAGTTAAGTCCCGTCTCAACTTTCTTATACATAAATGCTCCTTTAAGCATAATTCTGCATTATATTTTACTTAAAATATCTTAAACCATTTACGGCAAAAAAGTCAATTGAAAGTATATCTTTTAAGCAACTTATTGTCTTTTCCTTTTCCCCTTTCATAAGCTTTTGAGATACTTTTTCCGAAAACAGCAATCTTATCCGTTGGTAGTCTCACCCGATTGAGCCTCATTGGCGTCTTCTTTGCGTGATTTTCAAATCTTTGCTTATAGTAACTAATACTTGCGAGTTTAACTTTAGGTCTCAAATAGATCGGCTTAAAACTCAATTGCAAACTATCAATAAATATGGTTTTTATTTAATAAACAAAAATCTTCCGAAAATGCGTTTCGGAAGATCTGTGATTTGTTTGTTTTTTATTATTTATTTGCAATACATTCTTAGTCTTTTGATTTTTTCTTGAAAATCTTATTTCTGAAAAGAACAACCATACAAACAACCAAAGCAAGCGCACCCAAACCGAATGCCAAATAAGGCTTATCGGGAGCGATTCCCACAAGAAGCAACACGGGGAAACCGAACACAACCGCCGTCGTCGTTCCTACGACAAGACAATCCGAAGCAGGAGTTTCGAACTCGGGATCTACCTCGCGAAGAAGTATCATTCCCGTCGAAAGCGTTCCCGTAAGCATTCCGTAAAAAGCAAGGAATGCTTCGTCGGAATAGTCGGGATATACGTTTTTGCAAATGAAATAATCGAAGAAGAAGGTTGCGAAAGCTCCTACGACCGTGATTACAATAAGGGGCAACAAGAGGTTTTCGAGCGCATATACGTCGATAGCCATGATAGAGCCAACGATCATAAAGTCAAAAGCCACTCCCGAAATTCTGTTGAGCATATAGTTATTCGGATATTGACGCTTCATAAAGCCAATCTTTTTCATACCTTTCATAACGGCGTTTGTTACTATCGCCATCAAGGATCCGAACAAGAAGTTGAAACCCCAGATTAAAGGCTTTACGGTGTTTATTATGAAGTCGCCGCCGATGAACGTTTCCAAAACGTAAGACAGCCCGTACATTGCTCCGTACGTAGCAAGGCACGTTATCATAACAAGCGCGATTTGTATCGTGAATTTATCTATCGACGACGAAACGGGAATCTCCCCTACGTCCTCGATATCGGCACTCGTCATCGTTCTTTCGACGCAATCGGCATTCAATTCACGCCTTGTGATCTTGCCCTTTTTCGCCATTATGTTTATATAAATGACTCCCAAAATGCAAGCCCAAACAAAGCCGAGCGACGCAATCGAAAGACCGAAAGCCTGTCCGCCGACAAAGCCTTTTGCTTCGTACTGAATTCCGATGTTGTTTGCCTGTCCCGGCCCTTGCCCGTATCCCATGGGGAGCAAGAAGCCGGCAGCAGGGAATTCTTTCAAGAAAATGAACATCAAAGCCATTCCCAAAACGCCTTGCATGACGTAGTTTGCTACGATTACTATTCCCGAATCGAACGGTTTTGCGCTCTTTTTTGCTTCTTCGCCCTTTTTGACTTTAAGCCCCAATGCGACAAAGCCTATCATCAAGGTCTGATAAGTCAAAGTGTTCAAAAAATCCGCCGTCATAAAGCTGTCGGTAAGCCCCGTAAGCTTTACGGCAAGCGCAAGAAAGCCCGCAACTACCGAAATCGGAAGAAGGCTCTTTTTCATGAAAGGAACCTTTCTCACCAAAGTATTCGAAATCAAAATGATGAGCGAAATAAATCCGAATTGCAATATTACGCTCCAAACTTCACTGTCCCAAAAATTCATTCGTCTTACCCTCCGCGCGGTTTTTATTCATATAATAAAGCGTTACGTACGAAAGCGCCGAAACGTTCTTTCTCATCGTTATGACGTAATCGCCGTTTTTGGTATATATCTGCATTTTGCCCATGGTCTGCGGCGTCATCGCCACTATATCGTCAAGCGTGAACACGAGCTTTTCACCCTTTTTGCTTATCGCCTCGACGCGATCGGAATACATACGGAACGTGCCGTCGAAAATTTTCACTCTCTTTTTTGCGCGCTCGTCTTTATATATCGTCATATCAAACGACTTGAAAGGCTCGTCGATTTTCCCGAAATACATCTCGTTTTCTTCGATATATTTATTTTGCCATTCGTGCCATTTTTGAACGTTTCCAAACGGCATATCCTTATCGTTTGACTTTAGCTCGCCGTTTTCTAAGTATTCGACTTTAAGTCCGCAATTATCGCACTTGAAAAAGTTCCCTTTCGAACTTATCGTATGAAGCTTTTTACACTTAGGGCACAAATACAAAACGTTTTCGATATACTCCGCCTTGCGGCTGCCTTTATATTTGACGGTAAGCTCTTTTCCCTCTTTGAACGCATTGACTTGAAGGTTATCCTTAATAATCTCGTAAATCTCGCTCGGAGACATATCTTTATAGTCGTCATAAGTAAGGACGTTGACGATTTTACCTTTCATAACCCCTCTTCTCGGCTTCATTGCCCAGCGCGGTTTCGAAAGATAACCGCCGTCGAGATTATATAATACGACGGTCTTTTTCAATAGTTTCACGAGCTTTCCTATTTGCTCGGGGATCGTTACGGTTTTTCCTATAAAGGTTCTGTTGCCCTCGGGGAACAACGCAACGTTTGCCCCTTCGTCAAGGTACGCTTTGATGTCGCGAACCGACTTAATATCGCTGACCCCTTTCGTTTTGGGAATGGGCGCGACCAAAAACTCTATTACTTTCGAAGCAAAGCCCAAATTGAAAAGCTGATCGCTCGCAACGAAAAAGAGAGGCTTTTTGAACGAAAGTGCGACAAAGAACGGATCCATGGTCGTCGCGTGATTTGATAGAACAATCAAGCCGTCTTCATTACCCGCGAATTTTTCGTAGCTGTAATTATACCTTAGCCTAAACCACAACGAAAAGACAGGTCTAAACAAAGCATATATCACCGTATGCCTCAATTTTGTTTTTCTCTTTTTTGTCGATTTGTTTACGCTTTTTACGTTTTCCATAATTTATTTTTCGCTCGTCAAACCAAAAATTCGATTCTTTTTTATCTTTTTACCGAAATTGACAATCATTCGGTTTTTATTCATTAAAAAAGATTTCACATATCTGACGATTCAGTACAATTTTACACTCCTAAAAGCAGTTAGTCAAATAAATTGTGAAAAAGAATGCCATAACGAACGCATTTTCTCTTTTAGTATACAATAATTTTCTTTACTTTTTTTTCGTTTCCGTATATAATATAATGGCGCTAAACGGGGAGTTAGCGGTGCCCTGAACTTGCAATCCGCTATAGCAAGGTTGAATACCCCGTGAGGCTCGTTCTATTGAAGGCAGACATTTGCACGGAGCGTTGATTTCAAGGTCTTATGCAACGGCGTGCCGCGAACCGTGTCAGGACAGGAATGTAGCAGCACTAAACGGATTTTGCCGTGTGCCATAAGGTTGCTTTGTAGGAGTCACCGACATCTGCACCGCTTCGGTAGAGCGTTGTCGAGCGGGGTTGCGCGTTTTTTGCTTTTAACCTTTATAGGTTTATATATGGCGTAGGAAAAAGCCCTGAAAAGCATCGATTTTTCGATTGTGATTTGCGTATCGCTTTGTTTTGTAAAGCAGCACGCTTCTGTTTCGTCGTCTTTTTCCAAAGCAAAAAGTATTTTTATTGCTGCCGAGGCTCGACAACGATGAAACTTTTTCAACAGGGCTTTTGCGGATTTGCAAAAGCCGTTTTTGATTCATAGGCGTTTTAAGGAAATTTCGGTAGAAAGGAGGTATCAATTTGGGCAAAACACTTGTCATGAAACTGAAAGAGGCGATTGTTTCTGTATCGCCCGTATTTCTCATCGTGCTTATCCTAAGTTTCACTCCCCTTGTCAATCTGACAAGCAAGGAGCTTTGGGTGTTCGTTTTTTCGACCGCGCTTCTTATCTTGGGAATAGCACTCTTCTCCCTCGGTTCGGACTTAGCGATGATGCCGATGGGCGATTATATCGGAGCAGGTCTTACTAAGTCGAAAAGCCCGTGGCTGCTTTTGGTCATTTGCTTCGTTATGGGTTTTTGCATCACCGTTGCTGAACCCGACCTTACCGTTCTTGCAAACCAAGTGGCTTCGAAAATCAATCCGACAAAGCTCATTATTTTCGTCGCGACGGGCGTAGGCTTGTTTCTACTTATCGCGGTGCTTAAAATAGTTCTCAAAAAGCCGCTCTTTTCGATGCTTTCGTTCTTCTATATGTGTCTTTTCGCTTTTGCGGCGATACTTATCGAAAAAGGAAACGACAGCTTCCTCGCGGTAGCATTCGACTCCGGCGGAGTTACGACAGGCCCTATTACGGTACCTTTCATTATGGCACTCGGAATAGGTATCGCGACGACTATCGGCGGTAAGCACGTTAAGGAAAACTCCTTCGGTCTTATCGCGCTTTGCTCGGTAGGTCCTATTCTTGCGGTTCTTATTCTCGCTCTTCCTATGGAAGGCGCACTCGATTACTCTATCCCGAGCTACGCAATCGCAGACAACTTCTTCGGAAGCTTCTTCTCCTCCCTACTTTCCGTTATGAAAGAGGTGGCAATCGCGCTCGGACTTATCGTTTTGTTCTTTGCAATACTTCAAGCGATATTCTTAAAGCTTCCCAAAACCAAGCTTTATAAAATAGCCGTAGGCGTTATCATAACGTTCTTCGGTCTCGTAATATTCTTGACAGCCGTATCCGTAGGCTTTATGCCGATAGGCTATAAGCTCGGCACGGAGCTTGCTTCGAAGAGCCCCGTTGTCGTTACTATCGTGGGATTTGTTTTGGGGCTTGTCGTCGTTATGGCAGAACCTGCCGTTCAAGTACTCAACAAGCAAGTCGAAGACATCACCGACGGACTTGTCAAAAAGCGTTCCATGATGATAGCTTTGTCGTTAGGCGTAGGCGTTTCGCTTCTCCTTTCGATGATAAGAATAATCTATGACTTCAGCATACTTTATTACCTTATCCCCGGCTACATAATCTCACTCGGGCTTTCGTTCTTCGTTCCGTCGCTATATACAGGTATCGCGTTCGACTCGGGCGGAGTCGCAAGCGGTCCGTTGACGTCGAGCTTTATTCTCCCCTTTGCTATCGGCGTATGCGTCGTTTTGCAGGGTGAAAGCAAAGTCTTGGCAGACGCGTTCGGAATCGTAGCCATGGTTGCGATGACTCCGCTTATCGCTATTCAAACGTTAGGCTTTGAGGCTATTATGAGAAAGAAAGTATCGGACGCAATCGCAATGCAGAGAATCCTTTCTTCCGACGACGAACAGATTATCAACTTTATGTAACGGGAGGTTATTATGGCAGAAAAGAAATTAACAAAGCCTACCGCAAAATTGGCAAAAAAAATCGAAGCCAAAAAAGCGGAAAATTCGGCAAAAACGCCACTCGCACCGCAAAAGCTTCTTCTTCTCGTTACCATAGTTTCGAGAAACAAGGCGGATTTTTATATCGATCTCATCGAATCGTTCGAATGCAATCTGGAGCTTAACGTTTCGGCATTCGGTACGGCGCAAGCGGATGTGAAAAGTCTTCTCAACATAACGGACGACTCCAAAACGGTCATTCTTTCCGTTATCCGTCAAGACAAAGAAAGCGACGTTTTATATACGCTCGACAATAAATTCAAAACTGTCAGAGGGGGCAAAGGCATTGCTTTTACAGTCCCTATGACAAGCACTATCGGGGTTGCGCTTTATCGCTTCCTTTCAAACAACAAGTAATCAAGGAGATCAATTATGGATAATAAATATGAAGCAATTTTGTGTATCGTAAACTCCGGCTTTTCCGAGGACGTTATGGAAGCGGCAAGAACCGCAGGCGCAAGAGGCGGTACGGTTATTCACGGAAGAGGTACGGCAAGCGCGGAAGCAGAAAAGATGTTCGGAATTTCCATTCAACCGGAAAAGGAAATTGTCATCATTCTCGCTCAAGCTAACGTTCGCGACGAGATTCTTCACGCGATCTATCAAAAAGTAGGTCTTAATTCCCCCGGTCAAGGCATCGCTTTCACTCTCCCCGTTTCGAGCGTTGCGGGACTTAGCGAATAATAATTCGAATTAAACACAAAAGTTTAGAAAACTACGGAAAAGAGTTTGGTTTTTGCCAAGCTCTTTTTTGATGTCGCAAAATTATTCGCGTCGATTTATTTGCATAAAAGCGTTCACGCTTTTAATATTCATCGTAATGTGTTTTTTCTTTTTGCATATTTCTTTTTTGCCATCAAAAATCTCTCACATCGAAAAGCGTTTCTTAATAAAATGGACTATATCCGTAGGTTTTTTATGACGGATATACGTCGAAAGTCCGAAGTTGAGATTAAAGGCGTATTTTTCAAAAAACACAATCGCTTCTAAGTCGTATTATTTTATTACAAAGCTTTGAAGTTTCATTAAAGCGTTGATTTGAAAATACTTGACCACACATTATTTCAATAAACTGACTTTCAATATACAGCTGTTAAAGAGGTGTTGAAAATGCTGTTGAGATTTTGCGATGTATCTTTTTTCTATCATTCGAAAAGCGGCGAAACGGAGGTTCTGAAAAACCTTAGTTTTTCAGTTGACGACGAAGAGCTTGTCGCCGTCGTAGGCCCGTCGGGGTGCGGAAAAACGACCGTACTATCCCTTATATCCGAGCTTTTCGTTCCGTCGAGCGGAGTTATCGAACGGGGCGATGATTGTTCAATCGGATATATGTTGCAGCGAGATTGTCTTTTGATGTGGCGTACCGTTATGCAAAACGCCCTTCTCGGGCTTGAAATTCAAGGGATAAAAAACGAGGTTAACGTCAACTACGTAACGTCGCTTTTGAAAAAATACGACCTTTTTGAGTTCAAGGATAAGTATCCGTCGGAGCTTTCGGGCGGCATGCGGCAAAGGGTTGCGCTTATTCGGACGCTTGCCCTAAGACCAAAGCTTTTGCTTCTCGACGAGCCGACATCGTCGCTCGACTATCAAACGCGACTTAACCTTTCGAACGATCTTCACGCGATGATTAAAGGAGAACGAAAAGCCGCGGTTTTGGTGACTCACGACATATCCGAAGCCATAAGCATGGCGGACAAAATAATCGTTTTATCCAAAAGACCGTCGCACAAAAAAGCGGAGCATGTCTTAAACTTTCCCAAAGAAAAAACGCCGCTTATGCGACGGGAGAGCGAAATGTTTCCTAAAATGTTCGAAACGATTTGGAAAGAGGTGGACTTATGACGGAGGAACATAAAAAATATCTTCGAAAAATAAACGCAAGAAAGCGAGCCGTAATCATAACTCAAATAGGCGTTTTGATACTCTTCATATCTTTCTGGGAGCTTTTGTCAAGGCTATATATCATAGATCCTTTCATTATGAGCTCTCCCTCGAGAGTTGTCAAAAGCATAATCTCGCTATCGAAAAACGGGCTTTTTAGACATATCGGAATAACCGTTTTCGAGACGATGACGGGCTTTGCGATAGCAAACGTAATCGGATTTATTTCGGGCTTTTTGATGTGGTATTTTTCCTTTCTGAAAGAGGTCGCGGAGCCTTATCTTGTCGTTCTCAACTCCCTTCCGAAAATCGCATTGGGGCCTATTCTTATCGTTTGGTGCGGAATAGGCTATAAGCCGATCATCGCAATGACCGTTCTTATTTGCGTAGTCATCACAAACATCACCGTGCTTTCTGCGTTTTGCGAAACGGACGGCGACAAAATATATCTTTTCCGCGCAATGAAAGCAAAAAAGCTTACTATCTTTTTCAAGTTGGTGCTTCCGTCCTCTCTCCCGTCCATTATGTCTATGCTCAAAATCAACGTAGGGCTTAGCTTTGTAGGCTCTATTATGGGCGAATATCTCGTTTCGAAAGAGGGCTTGGGGTATCTTATCGTCTACGGCGGGCAGGTTTTTAAGCTCGACTTGGTTATGTCCGCAACCGTCATATTGCTACTTTTAGCAGGTGTTATTTATTACCTCGTTTCGCTTCTCGAAAAGCTGGTAATAAGGTACCGATGAGCATCGACAAAATCGCGGCGATACCTATATACGACTGAAGCGGATACAGCGAAGAGAGAATTTTTATGAAGCCGAGCTTTGAAATACAAAACGGCGGCAAAACCGTCGCGACAAGGGGCAAAACAGCCCCTTTTTGCGTTTCTTTCCAAAACGAATAGACAGGAAGGCAAGATGACAAAATGGTCGTCATAATCGCGAAATAAAGCGTTATCGTTGCCAATATTCTTAAAGCCATATTATCTTCGACCATATCAAGAAGCGGAATAGCGACCGTTTTGAAATTTCCTTTTGACAGCACTCTAATAAAAAGTGCCACCAAAACCGCTATGACAAAAGATGTCGCAAGCGATGATATTACGCACTCTTTTTTCGTCATATCCTTCCCGCATTCAGCCATAACCTCCGCAGCAAGGCAGAAATTCATCGATACGTATAAAAAAGAGTTTATGCCTATTTTCGTATGAATTGCGTTCTCGGGATAGTACGTCCCATTAAAGGAAGCCGTTATAGCGGCGATTGATATGATAAGAATGGGCGTCAAAACAAAATTTGCTTGCTTGACGCCCTTTATTCCTCTCGTTACGAAAAACATCACCGAGATTATGCTTATCGTGGAAAAAATCGGGAAATCAATACCCACAAACGAAAACAGCTCGTCTATTGCGGAAAGCATTGCCGATAATACGATATATAAACAAAACAAAAAAGCAATGTCGAAAACTATCGGCATTTTGGGAAGTAGTCCGCGAGAAAATTCTCGCATAGAAGAAACACCTCTTTCTTTCCCGAAAAAGCTCACCGTCAAAGAAAAAACAAGCATGAGAACGAAAACCCAAGCTCCGACAACTACCGCTCGGTTTTCGCCCTCGAAAAACGTATATATCTCTCTTCCGCTCGCAAAGCCTGCACCTATAATTCCGCCTATTGCAACAAAAGAAGATGACAAAAATCCAAAAACTTTTTTCGACATAACCCCTCCGCTTTAATATATTTTGAAAGGAAGTGCCATATCACTTATTAAAGAAACTTTTTGAAAAGAAAGATTTTATAAATAATAAAAACAGCTCCGCATTATAAAAAGAGCTGTTTTATCGCTATCTACTAATCTTCAAAGCATTATTTCAAATCGTTTCCGAAAAGCTTTGATTTATATTTTTTTAAGGTGTTTTTATTGACATTCATAATTTCGCACAAACCGTCCTCGTCCGCAAACGAATCGCAATTCTTTGCGATGATTACGGAAAGAGCTTCCGAGCTTCTGAAATCGCACGCTTTTTCTTTGTATGTAGCAAACACTTTTTCCGCGCTTTCTTTAAGCTCGCTCGGGTTTTTATCTTCGTCCAATAGATAGTAAAGCGAAACAATTTCGGCATACGCTCTTTTGAAAACGGTAGGCATATCATGCCAATTCTCGGGATATAAAACGTCGTGATCGACATAATGTAAAGCTCGAACGGTCATCGAAATCTTGTTTCTGTTTGCCATTATGCACTCTTCTGCCAAGCGCATTTTGAGTCCGTCGCCAACCAAGCTGTCAAGCAAAATCTCGTCGATATATTCGTCTTTCCACAAAACGTCGCTGTTTGCCACGACCTCTAAAACCCTCGCAACCGTTTCGGCATCGCCCGTTTCGAGAATAAACGTAACCGCGTCTTTCAAATCTTCGTCCGTTGCCAACGCTTCGGCGTTATTATTCTTGATAAAGTTTTCGAGCTTTTTATATAAACGCAAAATCTCGGCATAAGGCATCTGCGGAGTATAGTTCAAAAGCTCTATCTGTCCGCCTTTTTGAAAACGCTCTTCGGCATTGTTGACATACTTCAAATAGTATTTTGCGACAACATCATTTTCGTCGAGTTTCAATAGATCTATGAAGATTTTCTTCGATTCATAAAACTTTTGCAGATTATATTTCGCTATTCCTAAAAGTAGCTGATACATCTCTATACGCGGATTGCAGTTAACCGTAAGCAAGAGATATTTTTCAGCCTCCTCGTGCCGCCCCATATCGCACATCGTCGTTGCGATTTTCGCTATCTCGAACGGTTCATCAGTCTTTATCGACAATAGCTTTTCGACTAAAACATCCGCCTCCCGAATTTTCTTAAAAATCTTCAGCAGCAATATTTTGTTACAAAGCGAAACGACGTCTTCGGGGTCTTTCGACAAGGCACGCTCGGTCGAAATAAGAGCGTTTTCGTAATCGTTCTTAATCGTATAGCAAACGAACAAATCGTTCATCGCTTTCACGAAATGCTTATTCGAATACTCCGTCTTTTTCAAAAGCTCTATCGCCTCGTCGAATCTCGACGCCTTGATTGCCTCTGCAGCCAAGTTAATATTCTCCGTTTCTTTGTCGTAAACAAGGCTGTATCTCACCTCTTGCGGCGGCATTTCGTTTGATACTATATCGAAAACCGCATCCATATCTATATCGTCGGCGCACTGCTCCAAAAGAGCGGAATAATATCCCGCTTCCGCTTTGTTCCCGATAAGAAGCATATTCTGGAACAGTCCGAAAAGCGCGTCTTGTCTGTTTTGCCCGCTTCTAAGCGTTTTGAAATAGAAATAGTTTGAGCTTCTTATCCTTTCGATTTCGGCATAGGCTTGCGCCTTTGCAAGGTAAATATCCGAAAAATCGTCAAGATCGGCTATCTTTTCGGCATAAGAAAGAGACAAAAAGCCGTCGGGATAGTTCCCGTTATCGCACTTTTCGTCGAACTTCTCGAGATAGTATTCTATGCTTTTGTAAAAATCGATTACACTCATTTAGTAGCCTCGAAAACGATTCTCATGGCTTTATCTTTCGGCTTTTGCTTGAAATTGTCGTCCGTCACCTTAACTTTCTTAAAGCCGATTCTCTTCAATAGTTCCACCATGTCTTCGGTATCTTTGACGTGCAGAACGTGCCTTTCGTCAAAGCGAGTATATTTATCTTTATCCTTGACGAAAAAACATAAATCGCACGTTACTTTCGATTTATCCTTTTGGAGCTTATTCGTCCAAAGATACGTGACGTTCTCTTCGTCGTCGTAAAAAAAGTTGTTCGCCAAAACGTCTTGGATTTTATATTTCGACGAAACGTCGAAAATAAACGTTCCGTTAGGTTTTAGCATGCCGTAGACATTTTCGAAAAACTTTTCCGTGGCTTTAGGCGTCAGATAATTCACTCCGTCTATAAGGCATGTCGCGAAATCGAGCTTCAAGCCGTATGAAAAATTCGTCATATCGGCTTCCAAAAACTCCGTCGCGATATGTTCGTTTTTGGCTTTTTCCTTTGCCCTTTCGAGCATTTGCCTCGAAATATCGACGCCGAAAACGTCGAGTCCGCCCTTTTTCATGGCGATCGTCATGCTTCCGCTTCCGCAAGCAAAGTCTATGCCCTTGCCGTGAAGCTTAGATAACAAATACTGCGACCATTTATCATAGTCGCAGTCGTACATAAGTTTATCGTATATTGTTGAAAATTGTTCGTAACAAGACATATTACAGAGTTTTTTCTTGCTTAGCGTAAGGATTTGCACCTTTTAGCTTGTTTGTCGCAAGATCGAAAACGTATTGCGAATATACGGTCCAAGTAAGAAGCATATACGCAAAGCCGATGAATAGCATAAGCATCATAACCAAAAGTCCGAAAGAGGTCTGCATTAAGCCTATTACCAATCCGATCGGAGCGAGAACGGCGATCGCGATAAGTATGTTCGTGACAAGAAGTCTTACCGTCAACAAAACGGAGTCGTAATATATCGCCCAAATGCTTTCTTTATAGGTCAACGAAATGGAATATGCATACATCGTTACGATGACGACAAAAAGCGCGATTGCGGCAAGTCCGACTACGATAAGAACCGCCCAAACGTTCCAGCCGTTTAAGTAAAGATAATTCCTCAAATGGTATACCGCATAGGTCAAGCCCATAGCGATTACAGACGTAACGAGAGATATTAATATAGGCTGCTTCCAATTGAACTTAAACGCCTTGAAAAGCGTTTTGAACTTGAAATGTCCTTCCGTCCAGACGAAGTTTCTCATAGCGTACTGAACGGTCAAAGAAAGATACATCGAAAGGAAAAGCGCCGCGGGGAAAAGCAATACGCCGAACTGCATGAAAAGCTCTTGCGTCAACGCAAACGCTTTTGCGGCGGCATCTACTACGGCGGGATAACCCGCGCCTATGTATGAAGTGAACGGCAAAGAGGACGATATCGAAATCGAGCTCATTGCGTATAAATATACAACCGCGATTACGGGCAAAAAGCATATGAACGCGCATACGTTCAATTGGAACATTCCCGTCATCCCCTGAGAAAACAGGTATTTCCAAAGTCCCCATCTTCCCTCAGCAGTCGGAAGACGCTTTGCCATGTCGCCTACTTTTTGTTTGTGGAAGTATACAAGCTGATCGTTTCTTTTAGTTTCTTTCATTGAAAGCCTCCGAATTTTCGCAAGACAAAAAGCCATATTTTTTATCTCACTTAAATACTATACATTATTCCCGATATTTTTGCAACTTTTTTCTCCGAATAATTCTATGCGTTGTCTTTTATGCAATAAAAACTTTTTACGCATAAGCAAAATAAACTCATTATGATTGACATCAAACCGTTAATATTGTATTATGTATCCGTACGGTAGAGGAGCATCGGACAAGAGTAGCCTTTTGGCGAAAGGGTACCGTTGCCGAAGTGTGGAGTTTTCCATGCTGGGCGTGCGGAGTAACAGACGCACGACTGTCGCATTTTTGCGGTGAGCTATCGCTTGAAAATAACTTCGTTTTTTCACGGCGGTCGCTTTTTATGCTTCCGCCGTTTTGTTTTTTCGCACCACATTTTTATTTTTTGGAGATATATTTATGAAGTCTTATAAGGTTGCTGTCGTCGGCGCGACGGGTATGGTAGGAAGAAAATTCTTGCAAGTTCTTTCAGAACGCAATCTTCCAGTTTCGGAATACTTCCTCTTCGCTTCGGAAAGAAGCGCGGGACAAAAGATCGATTTCATGGGAAAAGAACATACCGTTATCGAGCTAAACGAAGAGAATGTCAAAAACTATCCCGTTGACATCGCGCTCTTTTCGGCAGGCGCTTCCACATCGAAAAAATTCGCACCGATTTTTGCCGAGAACGGAACAATCGTTATCGACAACTCATCTTGCTGGAGAATGGATCCCGATATTCCTCTCGTCGTACCCGAGGTTAACCCCGAAGACATAGACAAAAACCACGGAATTATCGCTAACCCCAACTGCTCGACGATTCAGGCAGTCGTTGCTTTGAAGCCCCTTTATGACGCATTCGGCATTAAGCGCATAGTATATACCACATTCCAAGCGGTTTCGGGCGCGGGAATGAAAGGCTATTCCGACCTTGTCAACAACGCTAAAGAGGGCGAGCTTCAAAAATTCCCCTATCCTATCACGGGCAACTGTCTCCCCCACATCGACGATTTCCTCGACAACGGATATACCAAAGAGGAAATGAAGATGGTCAACGAGACGAGAAAGATTCTTCACGACGATTCGATAAAAATCACCGCAACGACAGTCAGAGTTCCCGTAACTTACGGTCACAGCGAGTCTATCAACGTGGAATTCAAAAAGCCTTGCACGATCGACGAGGTTAAATACGCGCTTTCGCATTTTTGCGACAACCTTATTTTGCAAGACGATCCGCAAAGCAACGTCTACCCCATGGCGATTTACGCCGAAGATAAGGACGAAGTTTTCGTCGGCAGAGTACGTATAGACGATTCTCTCGACAGCGGAGCGAATATCTGGGTAGTTGCGGATAACATCAGAAAGGGTGCGGCGACGAATGCGGTTCAGATCGCCGAAATAATAATGAAAAAGGACAATTAACATGAAATCTTTATTCAAAGGCGTAGCAACGGCGATGATTACGCCGTTTAACGAAAACGGCGTCGATTTCGAAGAATTAAAAAGGCTTATCGATAGACAAATCGAAGCAAAGGTTGACGCTCTCGTAATTATCGGTACGACAGGCGAACCCGCCACCATGACGGAAGAAGAAAAACGCGAAACGCTTATAACTTCAGTAAAGCACGCAAACGGAAGAATCAAAATCATCGCAGGAACAGGCGCAAACAACACTCAAAAAGCTATCGAAGCATCGATTTTTGCCGAAAGCATAGGTTGCGACGGTGTTTTGTGCGTTACGCCTTATTACAACAAATGCACCAAAAACGGTATCGTGAAGTATTACGAAGCTATTTGCAACGCAATCTCTATCCCCGTTATCGCATATAACGTTCCGTCAAGAACGGGAGTTAACATAACGCCAGACGTTGCGGCAAGACTTGCCGATATTCCGAATATTTACGGACTTAAAGAAGCAAGCGGAAACTTCGCGCAAATCGTTCAGACCGCGCTTGCCGTCGAAAACAAAATAGCTCTTTATTCGGGCGACGACGAGCTTATTCTTCCGTTTTTAAGTATCGGATCGTCCGGCACGATTTCCGTTCTTTCGAACGTCGTTCCAAAAGAAACGAAAGAGCTTCACGAGCTTTATTTTGAAGGCAAAACGGAAAAAGCATACTCTATGTATAAAAAGCTCTTCCCCTTGGCACACGCGCTCTTTTCGGAAGTTAACCCCATTCCTTGCAAAGCCGCGCTTTACGAAATGGGATATAACACCAAAATCATCAGAGAGCCTCTTACCGAAATGGAAGAGGACAACAGAGCAAAACTCGTTGCTTGCATGAAGGAGCTTGGAATTTTATGATTAAGGCTTTGGTTTACGGAATACTCGGCAAAATGGGTGCGAACGTTATATCTTCCGTCGAAAACGCAGACGACATCGAAATCGTCGCGGGCGTTGACGTAACGGCAAAAGACGATTTTTGCGTTCCCGTTTACGACGATATAAAAAAAGTTACGGAAGAAATTGACGTTATTATCGATTTTTCCCGTCCCTCATCTTTGCCGCATATTCTTTCTTATGCGCTCAAAAAGAAACTCCCCGTCGTTTTATGCACGACAGGCTATACGGAAAGCGATTATGAAAAGATCGAAAACGCCGCAAAAACAATCCCCGTATTTACTTCGGCGAATATGTCTCGCGGAATAAACCTCGTCGCAATGCTTTCTCGCGAAGCGGAACGCGCACTGCCGAATTTTGACGTAGAGATTGTCGAAGCGCACCACAACCAAAAGGTAGACGCTCCGAGCGGCACGGCGATTCTTCTTGCAAACGCTATAATCGACGAAAACAAAGAGCTTTTCGTAAACACCGAAAGAAGCACGTCGGGTAAGCGCAACAAAAACGAAATCGGCATTTCTTCAATTAGAGGCGGGAAAATCGTCGGCGAACACGAAGTTATGTTTATCGGCGACAACGAAATCGTCACCATTAAGCATACCGCAATGTCTCGTTCCGTTTTTGCCGACGGCGCACTTGCTGCGGCAAGATTTTTGGTCGAAAAGCCCGCGGGCAGATACGATATGACGGACGTTTTGAAATAAAGCACTATTTGTTTTTCGACATATCAAAACTTACAATCAACTAAATAATATAAAGGCGGAACCGAAAAACTCGGTTTCGCCTTTTTTGTTCGTAATTCGTTAAAGTATCTATGGCTCTCCGTCAACACTTCTTGAACTATAAAAACAAGTTTTTTATATTAAAACAGAACGGTTTCGTAAGTATAACATAGTTCAAGATATTGCAAAAAAACGCATAAGAGACCGTTTTAGCGGCTTTTCCGATACATTTACGAACTTAATTATCGCAATCGTCAAACGTAATCGTGAAAGTACTTCCCTTTTCAAGCTCGCTTTCGACGGTAATTCCAAAGCCCGATTTTTTGCATATTTTTTTAACGACTGCAAGCCCCAATCCAAAGCCGCCGTTTTTGCCTCCGCGCGATTTATCGACGGTGAAAAAGCGGTCGAATATCTTGTCATAATTTTCCTCCGAAATACCTACTCCCGTATCTTTGACTTCGAGCTTTTGATTGTCGAGCGTAACGAAAATACTTCCGCCGACTTTGTTATATTTAATCGCGTTTCGCAATAAATTGCCTATGATTTCGCTTATATATTCGTGGCGATTAAGTAATGTTACGTCCTCTTTTATATTTTCGACAATCGTCAAATTATTCTTATCCGCTTCGGGCTTTAAGGCAAAAATCGCTTCTTTCAAAAGTGCCGAAACGTCAACGATGTTTTTCGGAAGATCGTCGGAGTCTATTTCGCTGTAATTTATTATGCAGGCTATCAAGTTCGAAAGCCTTTCGCTTTGCGTCGCAATAGTTTGATATGCGATTTCTTTTTGCTCCTCCGACATAAGACCGCTTGTCAATAACTCCGAATAGCCCTTTATCGACGTTAAAGGAGTGTTCATTTCGTGCGTTACGTTCGAAATGAACTCGTCTTTCGAGGTTTGCGCTTTCAAGACAAGCTCGTTATCTTTTTTAAGCTCCTCCATTTGCCGCTTTATGCTTCTGTTTTTCGCGTTGAGTATCGCGGCGACAGGCTTTAATTCTTGTATTTCCGTATCGACATACTCGTTGTCGCTCGCGTCTTTCGCAAGCTTTTTGACGGGATTTATCATATATTCCGTCGCAACGACGGCAATTATTATGCATAAAAATACAGTCAATGCCATAAAAGGCAAAATCGTCGGGATTACGCTTAAGAATATCTTCCAGTCGGAATCGACGAAAAGCGCGATTCTGACAATGTACTCTCCGTCAAAGCTCTTGCAATAATATAGCATATTCTGACTCAGCGTTTCGCTCGAACGAACGGAAAAACCCTCGCCGCTTTCTATAGCTTCCTTGATTTCTTTTCGCCCCGAATGGTCGTTCATCACGTTTGTCGCCAAGCTATCTGCAATTACTTTGCCGCTTTCATCCATAAACGTAACTCTCGCACCGCTTAATTTTTCCGAAAAAGCCTTTGCGCCATCTTCGGTTAACGGATATTTTTGCGGGTCGAACTCGTTCATGAAGACCTTTATATAGTTCTTTCCGTCGTCGATAGAAAGCTCGTAATATACCTCCGTCGCAGCAATGCCGAACAAAATCACGCATACCAAAACTATTATCAAAGACAAAAGCCAGATTCTCGTTTTCATAATCTATACCCGACTCCGAATACCGTTTCTATCTTTACGCCGAGTTTTCTCAGCCTTGCGACGTGATTGTCAAGAGTCCTCGTTTCGCCCGTATCATATCCCCAAACGACACTCAAAAGCTTTTCTCTCGTCAGAACCTTTCCTTGGTTTTGCATGAATACCTTCAAAAGCTCCATTTCTTTGCGATTGAGCGTTACCGATTTTCCGCCTATTTTGCAGGAAAACGTTTCGATATTAAGCGTTATGTCTGAAACTTTCAAAACGGAATTGTTCGAAGTTCTCCTTAAACACGCGTTTACCCTCGCGACAAGCTCCAAAACGGAAAAAGGCTTTGCAAGATAATCGTCCGCGCCTAAGTTTAATCCGTTGACTTTATCCTCTTCTTTGCTAAGCGCCGACAGCATTATGCACGCTATCGTCGGGTCTTTTTCTTTCACGCATTTCAACGCGTCAAGTCCGCTTCCGTCGGGAAGCATAATATCCAAAAGCGCAACGTCGGGACGGGACGTTTTTATCTTTTCGACAAACTCTTTCACTGTCGAAAAGGCTTCTACAGAAGAGCCGTTCATTTCAAGCGCTACTTTCACAAGCCCCGAAATGCTTTGGTCGTCTTCCAAAATAAATATATTTCCTTTCATTTAACCCTCCTTTTTGCATTGTACTATTTTTATTAAAGATTGCCAAACGCTTGCACGCGATTTTACAAATCCTTGACGGTGTTGACGATATTTATCAAGTGATCCGCAACTCTCTCGATATTCGACGACAAAGACAAAAACTGCGCTCCGACCTCGGGCGTACATTCGTTCTTTTCAAGCCTGATTATATGGTTCTTCGCCATCTCGTCCGTTCCGTCGTCGACGCTTTCCTCTATCTCCATAGCTCTTTTTATCGGCAAAACGTCGGAGTTTTTATACGCCGTAAAAACGACTCCGAAAAGCTCGTCAACCTTTTCTTTTAACGATACGATTTCTCTGACGGCTTTTTCGGAAAAAGCCTCGCCGCAAGATATAAGCGTTTCGGCGTATTCCGTGATATTCTCGGCATAGTCTCCTATTCTTTCGACGTCGGAAACCGAGCGAATCGCAGATGATAGATATATCTTGTCTTTTTCCGACAAATCCGCACTTAGAAGCTTCGCGATAAAGCTATTGAGCTTTTTATGTACGCCGTCCAAAAATGCTTCGTTCTCTTCAAACGTTTTCTTTTTCGACATATCGAGAGAGCAAATCATATCTATCGCAAGATTAAAGTTTGTTTTCGCAACATTTGCCATATTGATTATTTCGTTCTTTATCTCATAAGTTGCAATTGCGGGAGTTACCAAAAGATGTTCGTCGACGTATTTGAGCTTATCGCTTACGCTTGTTTTCTCTTTTTTATCGGGAAGTATTTTCGTTACCGCAAAAACAAGAGAATTCGTAAAGGGCAAAACCGCAACGACGGTCGTTACGTTGAAAATCGTATGGAACATCGCCATTTGTATCTGCGGAGCATTGGGGAACATCGCCTCGAAAAGCATTCCGTAATCTATGTTAAACACGCTCAAAATAAGTCCAGCAATCGAAAAAAGAATAACTCCGCCGACATTGAAAAACAAATGTATAAGCGCAGTTCTTTGTGCGTTTTTGGTACTCGTAATTCCTGCCAATATCGCCGTAACGCACGTTCCGATATTGGCTCCCATAGTCAAATAAATGCCTTGATTTAAGGAAATAAGCCCCGTTATTACCATGGTTATCGTCATCGACGTCATGACGGAAGAGCTTTGGATTATACCCGTAATGACTGCGCCCGCCAAAACAAGAACGAGCGGATTTTTGAACGTTGCGAGAAAAGCTTTCACCGCTTGGTTTTCGGAGAAAAACTTCATCGAATCGCTCATAACGGAAAGCCCCACGAAAAGCACGCCGAAGCCTGCGAGTATTCCGCCTATTTTTTGAAGCTTATCGCTTTTCGAAAACGCTAAAACAAACGCTCCGACACCTGCGACGGAAGAAAAAATTACGGAAGTCGAAACAGTGTCTCCCAAAAGTCCCAACGCAACAAGCTGCCCCGTGACGGTCGTCCCGATGTTAGCCCCGAAAATCACGGTCGCGGCTTGCGTCAAGGTCATTATCCCGGCGTTGACAAAGCCTATCACCATAACGCTTGTAGCTGACGAGCTTTGAATTACGGCGGTCGTAAAAAGTCCGATTCCTACCCCGGCGAATTTATTGTCCGTCGTTTTCGAAAACAGCTTTTTGAGCTTGTCGCTCCCGATAGCTTCCAAGTTCGAACTCATCATGGTGCAACCTATCAAAAAAACGCCAACGCCTGCAACAAGCATCAAAATTGACGAGATAATCTCTATGTCGTTCATTGCTTTTATCTCCTTTCATACAATAATCATAGTAATCTTATCGAAAGGATGTAATAATAAAACGCCGCAATTTGTAATAAAAAAGTAAAAACGCTTGAATGATACTTAATATTACCCTATATTATGAGCGAGTTTAACTTTAGATTGCAAATTAATTGTGTTAAAACTCCATTGCGGGACGACCAATAGACAACCACAAAAATCGCTTTATTAAAAGCGAAAATACATAAACAGCACTTGGTAAAGCTTTTCTTTTTTCAGCACTTTTTGCGCATATTCTCGCGTTTCTTTGAAAGGAATATCGTTGATTTTCAAGTCTTCTTTTGACAGAATTTCGCTTTTTTGCCACCTATCGACGTTTCCCTCGCCTGCGTTATATGCGATTATCGCTAAATTTATATCGTTATATCGAACAATAAGCTCTTTAAGCTTTGCCGTTCCAACAAGTAGATTTATCTCTTTTTTGAATAAATCGACCCTTTCTATCTTTATATTAAGATTTTCGGCAGTCTCCTTTGCAGTTTCCGGCATAAGCTGCATAAGACCTATCGCGCCCTTTTTCGAAACGGCGGTTTCGTCAAAAGAGCTTTCGACGTCGATAACGGCAAATAGCAAGGACTTTTCTACCTCAAAAGACGTAGATAGCTTCTCTACGTAAGGATATAGGTTTTTTATCGCGATATATCTTTTATGGATTTTAGGAAAAATCGCCGCAAACGCTGTTACGAAAAGCAACAACGCCGCGGCGACGTAAAAAATTCTATATTCTGTTTTTGTATTTTTCAAGCTCAAGCGACACCTCGTTTTCAAGCTCTGTTAAGCTTAAATCGTTATGTATTATTACGTCGCTTTTGCTTATTTTATTCTCGTCGGGTAATTGAGCGTCGATACGCTTTTTCGCTAGTATTTCGTCGTAGCCGTTCCTTAAAAAAAGCCTTTTTATTTTCGTTTCTTCCTTTGCTACGACAAGCCAGATTTCGTCGAACATATCCGATAGATTCGCTTCGAACAGAAGTGGACATTCGACGAATACGTCCCTCTTTTGCTCTTTTGCCTTTTCTAAGGTTTTTCTTATTATTATCGGGTGGAGAATTTCGTTTAGCGTATTTAGCTTTTCCTTATCGGCAAAAACTATACTTCTAAGCTTTTCTTTGTCGATACTTCCATTCGAAACAATCTCTTCTCCGAACGCTTCTTTAAGGGAATCTTTCCCCTCTAAATACGCGCCGTCCGTAAGCTCGTCCATATTTATCGTCGGAAAGCTCTTTGCGATTATTTTCATTACTTGCGATTTTCCGCTTCCTATACCGCCCGTTACGCCGATAAGTTTATTTTGCCTCATACCAACTCTCCCCGTATGCGATATTGACGGTAAGCGGAACGTTCAGTTTGACGGCGCTTTCCATCTCTTCTTTCAAAATCTTGTTAACTTTATCGAACTCTTCGGGCAAACAATCTACGATAAGCTCGTCGTGAACCTGCAAGATAAGTTTTGACTTAATGTTTTCACGCATAAACCTTGCGTAAACCTTATTCATAGCGATTTTGATTATATCCGCCGCGCTTCCCTGAAGAGGCATATTCATCGCCGCTCTTTCGCCGAACGATCGCTGAACGAAGTTGTTGGAGCGTATTTCTTTGATAACCCTTCTTCTTCCCGTTATCGTCGAAACATATCCGCTTGTCTTTGCTTTTTCGACGTTACCGTCCATATACGCTTTGACGGCAGGATACATTTCGAAGTATCTCGCGATATATTGCCCAGCTTGCTTTCTCGTGATATGCAATTGGTTCGCCAAGCCGTAATCGGATATTCCGTATATGATTCCGAAATTGACCGCTTTCGATGCTCTTCGCATAGAGTCGGTTACTTCATCAAGCGGTACGCCGAAGACAGAAGAAGCGGTCTTTGCGTGAATGTCACGACTTTCGTTATATGCTTGCAAAAGCTCCTCGTCTTTCGAAAAATGCGCCAAAAGCCTAAGCTCTATCTGCGAATAATCCGCCGACACTATCAAATTACCCGCCTTTGACGGCACGAAAAGCTTTCTCAAATCCTTGCCATCGTCCGTTCTCACTGGAATATTTTGCAAATTCGGCTCTTTCGAAGAAAGTCGCCCCGTCACCGTGAGTGCTTGATTGAAGACGGTATGAATCTTGTTGTCGGACGAAATCTGCCCTCTCAAACCCAAGACGTAAGTTGACATAAGCTTTGCTATTTTTCTATATCGCAAAATAAGCGGTACGACGGGGTGCTTATCCTCTATCTTTTCAAGGACGTCCGCCGCCGTGGACGGTGCTTTGCCTCCTTTTTTCGTCTGCAAAAGCCCTAAGCGAGAAAGCACTTCTCCGAGCTGTTTGGGTGAATTTATATTGAAATCCTCCCCCGCGGCATTGTGTATCTCGTCGGTTAGTTCCGAAAGTTCTCTTCCGAATCTTTTTTCAAGCTCGTCCAAAACGTCGCTGTCAACCGTAAATCCCACCTTTTCCATATCGAATAATACGTCCGTCAACGGAAGTTCGACGTCGTAATACAAGCTTTCCAAATCAAGCTCTTTCAAGCTGTTTTTTAAGTTGTCTTTGATAGCGAGCATCGCGCCCGCACTAACGCATTCTTCATAGCCGTAATACTTCAAAAGGGCGGGCAAAGTGTTTACCGTGCTTTCGAAGTTCACTACGTATTGCATAAGAGACAGATCGTTTTTGACGTTCTTTGCCGTTATTCCGAACGCTTCGAGATAATAAGTAAACGCCTTTTTGTCGTAAACGGTCTTTTCTACTTTCTCGTTTTCAAAAACAACCGCAAGCTCTTTGATAAGAGCGTCTTCGCTTACCCCAGAGAAAAAGTCGAGCATAAGCAAAACTTTATAGCAACAATTCGGAGAAAAGGCGAATGTAAGGCTCTTTTCGTCGAACGAAAGCTCTTTTTTATCCGCGTTTTCTTTAATAACCTTTCTAAGGTCGTCGATATTGTCTATCGTTATCGTTTCGATGTTTATCGCTTCAGTCTCTTTCCCGTCGGAGTCGAAAAACTCCGTTCTTTTCAAAAGAGACTTGAATTCGAATTTCTCGAAAAGCTCAGTCGTCTCTTTCGGGAAAGGCAAAACGAGAGTCATTTCGTCTAAGGAATAATCTATCGGCACGTTGCAGTTTATCGTAGCAAGCGTTTTCGACATAATAGACGACTGTTCTCCGTCGATAAGCTTTGTTTTCAGCGCGCCTTTTATCTCGTCGATATGCTCGTATACACCCTCTCTCGTTCCATAGGTAGCGATGAGGTTAAGTGCGGTCTTTTCGCCTACGCCTTTGACGCCGGGGATATTATCCGACGTATCCCCCATAAGGGACTTCAAATCGATTATCTGGCTCGGAGTTAAGCCCTTTTCGTCGAAAAGGTTCTGAACGTCCATTTTCGCCAAATCCGTTATTCCCTTTTTGGTAATATAAACCGTCGTCGTATCGGAAATAAGCTGCAAATAGTCGTTATCCCCCGTCAGAACGACAGTCTCGCCCTGATATGCCAAGGCAAGCGTTCCGACGATGTCATCCGCCTCGTAGCCCTCGAGCTCAAAGTATTTTATCTTCATTGCGGAAAGCATTTTTTTGATAAGCGGAACCTGAACGCGAAGCTCTTCGGGCATCGGGTGTCGGGTTGCTTTATAGCCGTCATACATCTTATGACGAAATGTGGGCGCGTGAACGTCGAACGCAACGGCGATATATTTCGGCGAAAAGTCCGTGATCGCTTTCAAAAGCATATTCGTAAAGCCGAAAATCGCATTCGTCGGAGTTCCGTCCTTCATCGAAAAACTACCGGGAGTTGCATAAAATGCACGGTTGAACAAGCTGTTTCCGTCTATCAATAAAAGTTTTTCCATTCTTACCTCGATTTTTTTTGCAAAAATGCCGATATTTTCTTGCCAAATCGCTTTCGGTATGCTAAAATATTTGAGCGTGCCGAAATGGTGGAATTGGCAGACGCGCCGGACTCAAAATCCTGTGTTGGCAACAACGTGTGGGTTCAAGTCCCACTTTCGGCACCAAAAAGAAAATTCAGTCGAAACGCTTTCGGCTGAATTTTTTTATGCCTATTTAGCGTTTTGACTACTTTTCGAAAAGTAGTCTCTTTTATATTGTACCACAAAATCAAGCCATAAAACTAGGGCTATTTAATTATACACGAAATCTTATTCTTCGTAAAGCGTTTTTGAAAACGCGACGTTATCAATTGAAAGGCAAGGCGACTCAAAGCCGTATTTTTAGATATTTAAAATAAAGCTTTGCGAAGTTATATTAGCAAAAGTTTAAAAATTCCGCATAAAAGACGCCTTTTAGGTTCAATCGTACGAGACTATCAATGGATAGCTTCGAAGCATACAAACTTTTCGATATAAAGAAAAAGGTCTGATTGCGTTTTGAATCAAACCTATGCTTTTCTTATGTTATCGAAGTATTTTGATTTAAGTCATGCGTATCCGCAAAATACGCTCAAATAAATCTTTCTATCTTAACGCTATATATATAAAGATCATCCCAGTTGCGGCGAACGACGATTTCTGCCGTGCAATTTGTGTTGTCAAAAACTATCGACCATTGCGTATTGCTCGTGATGTCCGTTTCGCTTGGCAGTTGTGCGGCGACCTTTAGGGCATCCCAAGCCGTGTTATAGGTGTAATTTCCCTCTTGTTCGCTTAACACTTCTTTAATGGCGTCATACCTTTCTTTTCCGTGACCGTATATACCGTTTCTTTGGTTCGGCAATACTTTATCCGCATAGAGCGTATAGAAATTTGTTACGACGTCGACAGAGGTTGCCACCAATTCTCGAGTTTCACTCTCGCAATCCCATTCAACGACTTTACCGTTGCCGGACGCGTCATTGATATAGAAGTGGTAATCTTTTCCGGAAGAAGCAAACATATCATACGATTTTAGAAGAACAATAGCTTCTTCGGTCGTGGCAGCTCTATCGAGCACTAAGCGTATGGCAAGTGTAGTAAAGATTGTGTCTTTTTCGGTTTGTTGGAAAACAGGTTCGCTGTCGACTACGAGTACCGCTATGGAAACACCTTTTTCATTTATTCCGTCAAGACAAATGAACGGTGTGGTCAAAGTAGCAAGTTTTTTTGAAATACCGGACAACGGTTTGTCTGCCTTTACGTTGTTTAATGCCGCAAATGCAATGGATTTATAGCCGTTTTTAGGCGAACAACGCACAAGCATTACGGATGTATTCTTTTTGAAGTCATAATTACGCCCCATTAAGTTGTTGCCGTCGGTAGTTGTCATGCTAAAAGCAGAGCAAGAAAACGACGGCGCTTCCATTTTAACAGGCAGTAAAGGTAACGCTTCTTTTAGAATTGCGTCAAACATGTCTTGATTGCTTTCAATGCCATAATCAATAATGTCTTCGATGGAATAATCATAGTTGATTTCCATTGTGTAAAGATCGTATTCGTCTTCGTAAGAAGTAATCTTTTCAATAGAATTAATCGTGCTAAAACGCGATGCGTAGATACACACAAAAGTAAGTACCAAAACAAAAACAAGACCTATAACTCCTAATACCGACCACAATATTACCTTTTTTGCTTTTGACATATTATTCCCCCGATAAATATATTTTCTTTATCATGTGTATTTTATTATAAACAATATGCGAGTGTCAATCCATACGTCCAAAAAAAATTAACGAAACAGAAAATTCCCGAGTTACGCTCAACAATTAAACTACAAACAAAGCTTTGCAAAGTCGTATTAGATTTTGCTAAATGAACTAAAAAGACGTCTTTTAGACTCATTGCGAGACTATCAATGGATAAACTTGATAATAATTTATTCTATAATTGCTTTTTATATTAAAACCCACCAAAAAGGCAAATTATAAAACTAAGTGCAACACATAGGAATAAAAAAAAAGTCTTGACATCGTATCAAGACTATCTTACTGGAGGTGCCACCCAGATTTGAACTGGGGAATAAAGGTTTTGCAGACCTTGGCCTTACCACTTGGCTATGGCACCTCATAATAAAAAAAAATGGAGCGGGAAACGGGATTCGGACCCGCGACATTTGCCTTGGCAAGGCAACGCTCTACCACTGAGC
>CAZIPL010000007.1:0-29799 GCA_964541255.1 uncultured Clostridia bacterium
GAATATTATAAGAATCTTTCGAGGATGATCGAGCATTTATATAACGTTCCGTCGATCGTTCTCTGGACGCCTTTCAATGAGGGCTGGGGACAGTTCGATGCGAAAATAGCCCTCGATATGGTCAAAAAAGCCGACGGGACACGTCTTGTAGACCATGCGAGCGGTTGGCACGACCAAAAAATCGGCGACTTTAAATCCGAACATATCTATTTCCGTCCCGTGAGAATGAGAACGGATAAGCGTGCGTATATATTGACTGAGTTCGGCGGATATACTCTTATGCTAAGCGACCATTCCGCGAATCCCGACGAGGTATTCGGGTATAAGACGATGACGTCGATAGAAAATCTCAACGAGGAAATTGAAACGCTGTTTTCAAGAGACGTCGTAGGCAATATAAAGAAAGGACTTTGCGCTTCCGTTTATACGCAGGTTTCCGACGTCGAGGACGAAACGAACGGCATTATGACCTATGACAGAGAAGTTTTAAAGTTTGATAAAAAGGTCATGCTAAAAATTGCGAAAGATATAGCGAAAGAATATAAAGAGCTATAAAAACGAAGAAAAAGGGAATATTAAGGAATAGTTGTTTTTCTAACGCGAAAAAGGTAGGATTTATTTTGTTTGAATTATAGGTTTTAACTATCGTACCTATTGATAGAAGTGTGTGTGCGGTAACCGCAATCAAATTGCAAAATCTGCAAATAACTTTTTGTAATATGATAAACCTTTTGCAAAACAGCGTTGCTTTTGAAGTTGAAATTGCTGCAAAGCTTCTTGAAGTATCTGTTAAGCACTATTTGAGGTATAATAAAAGCGTTGGAATTATGCTTAAAAACCATTTATTTTCGGAGGATTCACGTTGTCAAGGGCTGCCATATTTTATCACGGATTTTTGACTGACGACAAAGATTTCGGAGACCTTTACGAAAGTGTAAAGGGACGGTACGACGAAATCGTTAAATATGTTTTCCCGGGGCACGAAACGCCCAACGACTTTTCGCGTTTTACCGAGGAAGAGGCCTTTCTAACTGCCGAAAAGGCGTATGACGAATTGAGGAGCAAATTTGACGAAATCGACGTATACGGTTTTTCGATGGGCGGAGCGATGGCGACTCACATTGCAAAGACTCGCGATCCGAATAAGCTCGTGCTTTTGGCGCCTGCAAATAAATATCTCAATTTCACCTTTGTTATAGAGCAGTTCAAGTATCAATTGCGTGTCGCGTCGGGGCTTTTGAAAAAGCCCGATAAAGAGAAGTATAAAGAGATTAAAAGTACGCTCGATGTCTATTTTGCCAACGACAGAAAGGGGTGGTCGATATTTGTAAGGCAGCTTTTCCCGAACTACAATTATCACACATTAACGACCTTTTCGAAGATAATCAAGCATTGCAACGACGGCTTGACTGCAATATCTCAGCCTACCCTTGTCATATGGGGGAAGCTCGATCAATTTGTGCCTTTCGAATCGATAACATATATTTCGGGTATGTTCAGAAACGAAAAATCCAGAGTAAAGATATACGATGACATAAGTCATTTGATGTTATACGGAAAAAATGCCAAGGAGGTAATCGACGAAATAGTCGATTTTATCGAATGAATACCAAAATTTTGAAACTATATAGGGAATGTTTCCCGGAAGATTCGGAGGAATACTCTTTCTTTTATATCGCAAAAAAGGCGAACGAGAAAAACGTATATTGTTTCACCGAAAACGATGAACCCGTTTCTATGCTTATTGCGCTCGACAATGTTTTAAGTATAGGGGGCGGAGAGGTTGAATGCCCGTTTTTTGCGGCTGTTTGCACGAAGCCCGTTCACAGAAAAAGAGGTTTGGCAAGAAAGCTTATTCTCAAAACAATGGAGGAGCTTAAAGAACGCGGCGTAGTTGCGGTTTCGCTATATCCAGAAAGCGCGAAATTTTATGAGCCGCTCGGATTTGTTACGTATGCCTATACGAACGGATATTCGATAAAAGATTCTTCCTTTGACGCGACGGTGGATTTATCTGTTAAAGACGCCGAAAAAATGCTCGAGGTGTATGAAAAATATGCGAAAAAGTATTATTCTTTCGAAAAAAGAACGGTTGAGAATATGCGCGATCGAATCGAAGAATTCTTGGTCGAGGGAAGAGCCGTCGGTTGCAAAAAGGGAGACGAGGTAAAGGCATATGCTTTATATTTCGATCCGAACGACGTCGAAGAAGTGATTGCTTCCGAGGATTTTTATCTTGACAAACTCGGCATATCGAATTACAGAAAGCCGTCTGAGCTTGGAAGAGGCGAGGGAATGATAAGAGTTCTCGACATAAAGCGTTTCCTTGAAACTATCGGTTATGTCAAGGGCTTTGAAATCGACGTCAAAGTAAAGGTTACGGACGAGGTTATGCCGCAAAACAACTGCGTAATCAAGTGGAGTGTCAAAGAGGGCGTAGGGAAAGTCGAAACTCTTTCCGACGATGCCGAATACGATATAGATTATCTTCTTCCCGACCTCGTTTCGACCGTTATGCGAAGCGGAGAGAACCTTTCGCTCTTGAAATATTGATGTTTAACAAGGCGTACATAGAAATAATAAATACTTGCAATCTTTCTTGTTCGTTTTGCCCGAAAACGAAACGGAAGCCTAAAATAATGACTTCGGCGGAGTTTTCGTATGTTCTCGAAGAGGTGCTCCCGTTGACGAAATATGTATATCTTCACGTCGTAGGCGAGCCTACTACGCATCCAGATTTTGAAAATATAATAAAAATCGGCGTTGAAAGGGGCGCGAAAATAACCGTAACGACAAACGGCACGAAGATGGAACGGCTTTATCGCGCGGTAGAGAATAATCCTATATATAAAGTCAACGTGTCTCTCACGATGATAGGGGGCAACGACGTAGACGTAAAAAAATATGTCGAAAGCGTGGCGAAGTATGCGAAAAAGCTTTCCGACTTGGGCGTGATAGTCGTTTTGCGACTTTGGAATAAAGGCGGAAACGACGGAAAGAATATCGACGCGCTGACGGTGCTTCGCGATATTTTGGGAGAATTTGATTTTTACGATAAAGGCAGCGTAAAGATTAAGGAAAAGTTATATATCGAGGGCGACGACGCGTTTGAGTGGGATCGCGAAGAGGAAAAGGAACGCGGTTTTTGTATGGCTCTCAAAGACCAATTCGGCGTTCTTTCCGACGGAACGGTCGTCCCGTGCTGTATAGACCACGACGGAGAAATTGCGCTGGGGAATATTTTCGAAGAAAGCCTTTCGGATATTTTAGGATCTAAGCGTGCGGTTGAGCTTCGCGAGGGATTAAAGGAGCGAAAGCTTGTCGAAGAAAGGTGCAGACATTGCGGTTTCAACTTGAAGTTCGATAAATAGCGAATGTAATATTTTGCCGTTTGCTATTGCAATCGAGAGAAAGTATGTGTATAATAAAATGCAGAAACGGCGAGATTGCGCTTGACTTTTATAAAAACGCAAAAAGATAGGCTGTCGCCGCTTCAAAACATTATAGGAGAAAACACAAATGAAAAAATTCTTATCGTTTATCGGCGGTTTACTTGCGTTTTTGACCGTCATCATGTATGCACTTTTGTTTATCAATTCCGTATGGACGTTTTTGCCCGCCAATATGGTTTCCTTTATGGAGGGAATAAAGTTCTTCGCGGTTTTGGTTGTTTGCGGAATTACGGGACTTGAATTCGCGTTTGCGACAAAAATGAAGCTTTTGGTCTTCCTCTTCATTCTTATTCTTGCAGTCGTCGTAGTATTTATGTTCTTCCCCGGCGTTTTGGCATCTATCGGAATTGTCGCATAATTATAATTAAAAGAACGAAAGCCTTTTTCGATTTTGAAAAAGGCTTTTTTGTTGCGAAAAAGCGTAAAATTTATCGGGGTTGCCTTCTTTTTCCTAAATTTTCGAGTCAAAATATGAGGCTCCTTATAGTCGTACTTTTTTAGCTTTTTTCGCAAAGCTTGTGAAGCCGTATTACTGCAAGCAAAGATTTGAAAATCTCATAAATAATTATCTTTGAGCTTCAATCGAACGAAACTTTCAAACGATATGTTTTGATGGATAAAAACCTTTCGGGTGTTTTTATGGCGTAAGCTCGACAAAAGAGAACAAAACTAATGACAAAGCGGGAAACTTGTGATATACTATTTATATTATGGACGAGTATAACGTTTTGAACGAAAACCCGATGACGGAGCAAAGAGTAAGGGAGTGCAATCCTCAGGTTCTTGCGTTTGTAGGCGATGCGGTGCATACGCTTTTCATAAGAACAAGACTTTGCGAATCGTCGACGGCAAAGAGCAACGCTCTTCACAGAATGACCGCATCGAAGGTCAAGGCAAGCGCACAGTCGGAAAAGATAGAAAAGCTTTTCGACAAGCTTACCGAAGAGGAGCAATATTATTATAAGCGGGGCAGAAACGCTCATACGGGCGCAACCGCAAAAAACGCGACCGTCACAGAATATCGAAAGGCAAGCGGCTTCGAGGCGCTTTTGGGATATTTGTATTTGACGGGCAAATACGAAAGATTAAAGGAAATTCTCGACTTGAGTGAGGAGGTATAAAATATGGCTAAGGTAAGCCCTAAGGTTACGTTGATTGAATATACGCCTAATCCCGACAAAACGGTTGCATTGGCTGCAAAGCTTTGCTATTCCGATTCCGATATCGGCGGACTTAAAGAAAAAATAGACGAAAAAGAGCAAGCGAAGTTCTTGGAAAAGCTCACGAGCTTCTCGCATTATTCGCCCGTCGAGCATGCGTCTTTCACATTCGGAATAGAGGGCGTTTCCCGCGCTTTTTTGGCGCAGGTAACAAGACATAGAATCGCATCGTTTTCCGTAAAGAGCCAAAGATATGTCGGAGCAAAGGAAGATTTCAATTTCATCGTTCCGCCCGCAATCGAGGCGTTAGGCGAGGACGCGGTTAGAGAATACGAAGAAGAGATGAGAACTATCGGAGGCTGGTATTCGAAGTGGCAGGAAAAGCTTGGCGGAAACAAGGAATCGTCCAACGAAGACGCAAGATTTGTGCTTCCCAACGCTGCCGAAACGAAAATGGTCATGACGATGAACGCGAGAGAATTGAGACATTTCTTCTCGCTCCGCTGCTGCAACAGAGCGCAGTGGGAAATAAGAGAGGTGGCATGGCAAATGCTTGCTCTTTGCAAAGAAGTTGCTCCCGCGCTTTTTGCAGGCGCCGGCCCGTCTTGCGTATCGGGCAAGTGCCAAGAGGGCGCTAAGACATGCGGAAAAATGCTCGAAGTAAAAGAGAAATACGAAACGCTTTAATAACGGAGAAATAGTATGAAAATCGAAGGAAGAAACGCTATAACCGAAGCGTTAAGGTCGGGGAAAACCATAGATAAAGTCCTTGTTGCAGAGGGCAATACCGACGGCTCTGCGAAAGTATTATTCGCAAAGCTGAAAGACGCGAAAATAAAGATTCAAGTATGCAAAAGAAATGTTCTCGACAAAGAGAGCGAAACGGGACGCCATCAAGGCTTTATCGCCTATGCGACGGATTTCGTATATTCCGAAATTTCCGACATTCTTGACGTTGCGAAAGAGAGAAATGAAAGCCCGTTTATCGTCGTATTGGACAGCTTAGAAGATCCGCATAACCTCGGAAGTATTATGCGTTCTGCTGAAATATTCGGCGCACACGGCATAATTATCGGCAAGCACCGTTCGGTTTCGGTCAACGACACCGTAATTAGAGTATCCGAGGGCGCTTCGGAATACGTTAAAGTCGCAAGAGTAACTAACATTACCAACGCGCTCGAAACCTTGAAAAAAGAGGGACTTTGGGTAGTCGGAGTCGATATGAAAGGAGAAGACATTCGCTCTTCCGACATGTCGGGCGGTATCGCTCTTGTAGTCGGCGGAGAGGGGAACGGAATCTCTCCCATTGTCAGAAAAGCATGCGACAAGGTGGTATCTATTCCCATGCACGGAAAGATCAATTCGCTCAACGCTTCCGTTGCGGCGGGAATCGCGCTTTATGAAAGTGCCAAGGGCAGACATTGATGGAATACGAAAAGTGCGGTGACAACGAGCTCGTGACGTTGGCTCGAACGGACGACAATGCTTTGGAAGAGCTTTTGATTCGTCACAAAGGGCTTGTTAAATCGCTTGCAAGGCGTTTTCACGTCAACGGCGGCGATATAGAGGATCTCATATCGGAGGGAATGATAGGTTTATGCAAGGCGATACGTTCTTTTGACGAAAAAAGCGGCGCGAGCTTTACTACCTATGCGTATCTTTTGGTGAACAGAGATATGATAAACGCCGTCAAAAAACAAAGCTCTCAAAAAAACGCTCCGCTTAACAACGCGCTTCCGATAAGAGACGCCGAGATAAAAACGGGCGGAGTCAATCCCGAAGAGCCCGTCATTTTCGAAGACGACACAAAACGCCTCGACGAAAGGTTGAAAGCCATTTTGAGCGGGCTTGAATATGAGGTAATACAAAACTATATCGACGGACTTTCCTATGTGGAAATTGCCGAAAAGCTTTCCGTTTCGACAAAGTCGGTCGATAATGCTCTTTCGAGAGCAAAGAAAAAAATAGCGGAAAGCTTAGGGGAATGATATGGCATATCTTGCATTATACAGAAAATACCGTCCGACGGATTTCGATTCCGTAATCGGGCAGGAACATATAACAACGACCCTTAAAAATCAGATCAGAGACGACAAACTAGGTCACGCATATCTTTTCACGGGGACGCGCGGAACGGGGAAGACGACGGTTGCGAAGATTTTTGCAAAAGCCGTCAATTGCGAAAACCCGATAAACGGCAGCCCTTGCGGAAAATGCAGAACGTGCAAATTGCTTTCGTCAAGCGACAGCGTCGATATAATCGAGCTTGACGCGGCGTCCAATAACGGCGTTGACGATTTGAGAAATCTTCGCGACAACGTAGCTTTTCAGCCGACTGTCGGGAAATACAAAGTATATATCATCGACGAGGTGCATATGCTTTCGCAAAGTGCGTTCAATGCACTTTTGAAAACGCTCGAAGAGCCACCCAGACACGTTATCTTCATTCTTGCTACGACCGAAGTGCAAAAGATTCCCGCGACGATTCTGTCAAGATGTATGCGATTCGACTTCAGACTCATTCCGACAGAGCTGATATATGAGAATATCAAGCGTATTTACGGCGAAATCGGGAAAGATGCGGAGGACGAAGCGCTTTACGCAATAGCTCGAGCGGGCGAGGGCAGTATGCGAGACGCACTTTCGATTGCCGATATGTGCGTAGCCGTAACGGACGGGAAGCTTACTTATGAAAAAGTTTCCGATACGATAGGAAATTTGTCGAGAGAAAGTTTGTTCTCGCTATATAAGAGCTTGATTAAAGGTGACGGCGCGGGTGTATTCGACGCGGTCGGAGAATTCGTCAAGCAAGGAAAGAATATTCCTATAGTCGCACGAGACATCGCAGGGCTTTTCAGAGACCTTTTGATGGTTAAGTATGTCGGAAACGCGGACGGCTTGAAGCTTCCGTCGGAACTTAAAGAGGTTATGGAAGAACTTGCTTCGGTTGCAAGTCCGCAATATCTTTTGCGAGGTCTCGACGTTTTGACCGAGCTTGAGGGGAAGCTGAGAACGAGCGTTTCGCAAAGAATACTTCTCGAAACGGCGCTTATGAAGCTTGTTGACGTCAAAAACGACGTGTCTGTTTCTTCGCTTAACAGAAGAGTGACTATGCTTGAACGCGGAAGACCGATCGACGTATCGAAAACTGCAGAACCCGAAAAGGCGGAAGAGTCAAAAACACAACAAACGTCTGTAGGCGTTATCAAGGCAAACATAATATCCGAGCTTCGCCGTCAGGGCGAGAGAATAGCCTTTGCCGCGTTGACGTATGCAGAGTGCGAAGTATCGGGAAATAAGCTTAATATTATATCTAAAAGCGCAGATTCTTCAAAGGTTTTGAGAGAGAAAAAAGATCTTATCGAGGGAACCGTCAAAAGGTTCGATATATCCGAAGTGGAGTTTTCCGTAAAGCAAAAGGAAGACACGAGCGAGGAACAAAAAAAAATAAATAAGGCGAAAGCTCTTTCGGGAGATATGCTTGAAATAAAGGAGTAATCAAAATGGGAAAAGGATTTTCTAACTACAGAAAGCAAGTATTAGGCGGTGGCGGCGGTATGCCCAATATGCAGCAGCTCATGGAGCAAGCGCAAAAAATGCAACAGGACCTTGAAGAGGCAAAAGCAAAGATAGCCGAAGCTACTTTTGAGGGAACAAGCGGCGGAGATGCCGTTAAAGTTACTTTGTCGGGCGAAAAGAAGCTCGTCGCGCTTAATCTTAAGCCCGAGATCGTTGATCCCGACGATATCGAAATGCTCGAGGATTTGATTGTTGCGGCATATAACGACGCATTTGACAAGGCGGAAAAATTTACGCAAGAAACAATGCCGAGCGGCACAGAGGGACTTATTTAATGGAGAATTATCCTAAGGATATTCAAAAGCTGATAAACGAATTTACCCGTCTTCCGGGGGTCGGTCGCAGAACGGCGACAAGATATGCCTATAAGATTATCGACATGACAAACGACGAGGCGGAAAAGCTTGCCTCGGCAATAACGGATGTTAAGAAAAACATTAGGTATTGCAAAATTTGCGGTAATTTTACAGACGGTGAGGAATGCGAGATTTGTAAACGCCGCGATCATTCGGTGATTTGCGTCGTCAAAGAGCCTAAAGATCTTGCCGCAATGGAACGTATGGGAAGCTTCAAAGGGGTATATCATGTTTTGCACGGTTGCATTTCGCCCCTTGATAATATTTCTCCAGATGATATAAGAATAAGAGAACTTCTTTCGAGGATAAACGATTCGACGAAAGAGGTCATCATCGCACTCAATCCCGACGTCGAGGGTGATGCGACGGCAATGTATATCGGAAGATTGCTAAAACCTCTCGGGGTGAAAGTATCGAGACTTGCTCACGGAGTTCCTATCGGACAGGATATCGAATTCGCCGACGAGGTAACCCTTTCGCGTGCAATGGCGGAAAGAAAGGAGCTTTGATATGAAAAGCGTTAAGATAACGTATCTCGGGCATTCGTGCTTTGTTTTCGAAAAAGACGGGTTTAGATTGTGCATAGATCCGTTTTGCAAGGTTGATGGCTATAAAGACGTCTGCGTAGGCGTTAACGAGGTTATTTGTACGCACGAGCATTTCGATCACGCGTATAAAGACGGCTGTTTGGCTCTTTTGAATCTTGTCGAAAACCCGTTCGAGATCGAAAAAATACCCGTTTGCCACGACGATAAAAACGGTACGCTTAGAGGTATGACGGACATCGTGCTTTTGAAAAGCGAGGGAATAAAGATTGCTCACTTCGGTGATATCGGCGAAATGCTAAGCGATGATGTCGCAAAAAAACTAAGCGACCTTGACGTTGCGCTTATTCCCGTCGGCGGAACGTATACCGTCGATTGCTTCGGAGCAAAAGCCATTATCGAAAAAATAAAGCCCAAAATCGTCATTCCAATGCATTATAGAGATGGCGATAGGGGCTTTAGAAACATCGCCGCTTTGTCAGATTTTACGGCGCTTTTTGACGTTGTCTCCGATTTGCAATCGGATTATTTAGAGCTTCCGACGGATAAAAACGGAATAGTCGTTTTAACTCCGAGAGCGTGATTGCGGCGTTTCTGTGCTTTGTTGGCATTGTCGGAGACTTCTTGTATTAGAATCTATAAGGAGTAGATGCTTTAGTCTTGTGACAAACCATTTTGCAAAACGATTCGCTTTTGCTACAAAATCAAAGGCTCCTTTAGCAAGGGAGCTGTCATTGCGTCGGCAATGACTGAGGGATTGTTTTTTTTTGCAATATCGAAAGTTCTGTATATCGCAGAACTTTTTTTATGAAATCACGCTTGAAGTATATATAAGAGGAAAGCCTACGCGGATTTTTCCGTTTTCTTTAATTAAAATCTGGCAATTATATCTGCCGAATTTTTCAGTGACGAACGTATGCGAAAAAGGCGTTGTTCCGTATAGATATATTTCGTTGTCGATAACTTCTCTATATATTTCCCGAAAGGCAAGCTTTTCGATAGAGGTTGTGCTTTCTCCTAAAAAACTCGTTCCGAAGTTGGTTCTTGACAAAACTTCAAGCGATGTGTATTTGCTTGTGATTTGGTCGTTTTTCGAATAAGAACACAAAACAGATATAAAAACAATCATTGTCATAATATAAAAAACAGCTTTTCTCATAATAATTCCTATAAAAAATATTTTCGATCGATATAATCGTTGCAAAGAAAAAAGGAGTTGTCACGTGTTGGTGGCACTTTAAAGTTTTTTTGTCTTTGTTGGTATTGTCGGAAACTTCTTATAGTTTTGTTATTGACGAAAAATACATTTATATTCATTAAACTATTTACTTGAAAGTCAAATTGTGATAAAATAGTTTTGTCGATAACAGTCGTCCGACGATGAGAAAGTCGGGCAAAGGAGAATGGTATGGCAAACGAAATACTTAAAGTTGATATCAAAGGCTTCGATGCGGAGCTTCCTATTTTGCAACTTCCCTCGGGAATAAAAATCGCGTTCTTCAATCTTCACGGCGACTCTGCTTTGACGGAGCATTGCGGAAAAGAACTTGCAAAATATATGTCCGATTGCGACGTTTTGATAACTGCCGAGTCCAAGGGCTTGCAGCTTACGCACGTAACGGCAAGAGAGCTCGGACACCGCTACTACGCAGTTGCGAGAAAGTCGAAAAAGCTTTATATGCAAGACGGAATCGAGATCACGATCAAGGCATCCATAACGACGGGCGCTATTCAAAAGCTATATTTGTCTAAGCACGACGCAGAGCTTCTCAACGGTAAAAAGGTCGGTATCGTAGACGACGTCGTTTCGACGGGAAACAGTCTCGAGGGACTTGAAGAGATCGTTCAAAAAGCGGGCGGCATCATTCAGAAAAAAGCATTCGTTCTTGCAGAGGGCGACGCTGCGTATAGAAAAGATATTATCTATCTTGCGACAATTCCTCTTATGTAATTATTCACGGGTTCGGTTTTCGAACCCGTTTTTATATTTATTGAAATAAATGCCTACGGAGAATAGACTTTCAAAATATAAACGAGCTTGAAAAGTCAAGCTCGTTTTATGTTTATATAGCGTTTTTATCAATAAAGCTTAAACACGTTGAACGTGCGGTTCGGCACGTAAAACTTCAAGCAGTTGTTTTCCTTTCGGATTTTGATGTGGCGCTCACTCATCATAAGTCTGTCGTGGCCGCAATATTTTGCTAAGTCCGACGTGAAAACAAGTTTTGCGTTTTTGCCGATATTTTCGATTGCAAGATCCGAAAAACTTTGCGTCGGGTTAAACGAAACGATAAATAAAAGATCGTTTTTGACAAAGGCGATTATTTTTTTGTCATCCGAAATATAAACTTGCTTGTCCTTTGCTTCGAATATATCGTGCTTTTTGAGAAGCTTCAAAAGGTCTTTGTTATATTCGTTGAGCGCCGAATATTTGAGGTTCTCGTCTTTATATAAATACCATTGCCTCCTTGCGTATTTATAGCTCCAACCGTTGCCTTCGCGCGGGAAATCTATCCATTCGGGGTGCCCGAATTCGTTGCCCATAAAGTTCAAATAGCCTTCTCCGCCCAAAGCCATCGTAAGCCCGTAGATGTTTTTGTATAGCGATATGCCCCTATCGACCGTAAGGTCGTTGTCGGCTTTTGTCATATGCCAATACATTTCTTTGTCGCATAGGCGGAAAATAATGGTTTTATCGCCGACCAACGCTTGGTCGTGGCACTCGGCGTAACCGATGTTCTTTTCTTTCGGACGGCGGGTGGAAAGCTCCCAATAGATATGGTTCATATTCCAATCTTCGTCGCGACTGTCCTTGATAAGCTTGATCCATAAATCGGGTTCGCCTAACGCAAGCCTATAATCGAAGCCTATTCCCCCGTCGCAAACGGGAATGCACATTCCGGGCATTGCCGACATATCCTCCGCTATCAAAACCGCGTTTTCGTTGGTGGCTTTCGCTACGGAAGTTGCAAGTTGCAAATAATTTATCGCATCGAGGTTAGTTGCAAGAGAGAAATACTTCGAATAATTGTCAAAGGATACCCCGAGCCCGAAATGAGTATATAGCATACTCGTAACTCCGTCGAAGCGGAAGCCGTCGAATCGGAACTCGTCGAGATAATACTTTACGTTGGAAAGCAAGAACTTCAAGGCGAAATCTTTGGAATAGTCAAACACCTTTGTGCCCCAAGCTGGGTGGTCGCCTAAGAAGAATATGTCGTCCGTTCCGTCGAACATCGAAAGTCCCTCGTTGGTATTTCCCGAAGCGTGGGAGTGAACTATGTCAAGAAGAACGGCTATGCCCGCTTTATGTGCGTCGTCGATGAGCCTTTTCAGCTCGTCGGGAGTTCCGTATAGGGAAGAGGGGGCAAAGAAATTCGAAACCTGATAGCCGAACGAAGCGTAATACGGGTGCTCCATAATGCCCATAAGCTGAATTGCCGTATAACCGTCTTTTTTGACCTTAGGTAAGACGTTCTTGCGGAATTCTTCGTATGTCCCTATTCCTTCGCGCTCCGTCGCCATACCGACGTGTGCTTCGTATATCAAAAGGTTTTTGTCGCGATTAAAGGGCTTTTCCGAGAATTTATATTTGCTGTCGAAAATCTCGGCTGCCATATCGTAGTTTTTGTCGCGCGTGACGAAGTTAGCGAACATAGGAATTTTAAGCTCGTCGAAATTGTCCGCAACGACTCTGACTTTAACTCGCGATCCGTTGATGTTCTTCGGAATAAATATTTCGAAAACGCCGTTTCCGATGTTGTTAAGTTCGTCTGCCGTTTTTGACCAGTTGTTGAAATCGCCGCAAAGGAAAAGTCTTTTCGCGTTGGGTGCGTATTCGCGATAAATATATCCGCCGTTAATTTTATGGAATCCGAAGTATTCGTGCGCCGACGCAAATTTTGTTAGTGCTTGCGAGATGTCGAAGCCGTTTTCGGAGCATTCGTTAAAAAGACGTTTTTCAAGACTAAAAAGCCTTGTCATTCTAAGCTCGATGTCTTTTTCGTAGGGCAATAAATAGTTGTCGTAATCTAAAATTTTATACATATATACGTTAAAGAAAATAAATTTTATGCCGATAGCCGACATATGAAATGCTTATATAAATATTGTATCAAAAAATCGCGGTTTGTCAATACTTTGTTTGTCGCAAAATGCGGAAAAGGTCAAGAGATAAAAAGCGTTTCCGCTATTGACATTATCGTAAAAAGATAGTAAAATACATATACGGTCTTTAGATCGTGCGTTTTTATGCATGTCAAAGACGCGATGGGAAATGTTTATGAATAAAAAAAGAGTAATACAAATTGCAATGATTGTTTGTGCGGTGCTTCTTTTGTTGCTTTTGTTTGCAAACCTTTTCAGGGTTTTCGGCGAGCAATCGGAGATGTTTACCACGACGCGCATACTAATATACGAATCCGTGCTTATGCTGGTTCTTCTTTTCTTGGGACTTTTGCAGTCGGGCGCAAAAGCGCTTTTGTTCAGAAAGAAAAAAAGAAAAGCTAAAAGCGGTGTTTCGTCGGAATATCTTCAGACGTTGATAGGCAAAAAGGTTATGGTAACGACGTTTATCGAGGTTTTCAGCGGTGTGCTTGTCGAAACGGACGGAGATTGGTTCAAGATAAAAGACGGAGACATGCGTCCGACCGTTCATATTTTAAGGTCGGATATGGTGCTTTCCATTACGGTAAAATAAAGTAAGTTGAGGAGAGAATTATGGAACAGGTTAAAATGCTAAACGAACTTATCGGCAAAACGGTGAATGTATGGACGATAAATCAATCTTTCAAAGGCGTCGTTGACGAAGTCGAGGGAGAATGGATAAAAATCGTTGCGGAAACAAAAAAAAGAACGGAATATATCCTTAAAACGGATATGATTGCATCTATCACGGTTTTGGGATAATATAAAACCGTCCTCTTCTGCGACCGTCTTTCGGATGATAGCTGAGGGGATTGTTGCTTTGCGTTCAAAGCGACGTTATGCACTTATCCAAAGGAATAGAATCGACCTTTAGGTGGAGATAAAAGTATTTTAGTCAAATAAGATTTCGTTTTAAGCTTGCGGCTTTTGGCTATATATTGAAAAGCCAAAGCAATTGAGTTTTATTCCAATCAATTTGAAATCTTATGAGTTACTTTTCAAAATATCTTAGAAAGATTTAGATTTGAAAAATCAAAAAAGAAATATTTTAAGAGCTTTTCATATGACGAAAAGCTCTTTTTTAGTATGTGTTTTGTTGATATTCGTTAATTCTCCATAAAAAACAAACGACCCCTTCAAAAGAAGAGGCGGTTTGTCGATATAAAACAGTCGGGAAATAGCAAATAAATTATCTGTGGTCGCCAAGGCAGAACGCAGAGATCGTGCCGGGGCCTGAGTGCGCGCCGATTACAGGGTCGAGGTATTGGAACATAAACTCTTTGACCTTGATTTTCGAAGCGATTCTATCGGCAAGAAGCTGCGCGTCTTCAATGCAGTCGCCGTGTCCGATGATAACGAGCTGCTCTTCGGGGTGCTGGTCTTTGATTCTTTCGCAAATGCAGTCTGCGATTTCGAAAATAGATTTCTTTCTGCCGATTACGTTCTTTATTCCGACGAGTTTACCCTCGTCGTTGTTATACATTAATGGCTTGATTTTTGCCATATTGGCGATGATGAAGCTTGCTTTGCTTACTCTTCCGCCCTTGAAAAGCCAATGTAGGTCGTCAACGGAGAAGTAGTGGCAAACGCGCATTTTGTTGTTTTCGATCCATTCGGCCGTTTCTTCGAGCGTTTTGCCCTCTTTGCGGAGATTTGCCGCATACATGTCCAAAAGTCCTTCGCCAACCGACGCGCAAAGGGAGTCTATTACGACGATTTTTCTGTTGGGATATTTCTGTTGAAGCTCTTCGGCAGCGGCTTTACTGCATTCGTATGTTTGCGAAAGAGCCGAGGAAAATGCGACGTAAAGGATGTCGTTGCCTTTAATAAGCTCTTTTTCGAATTCTTCTACGAACGTAGCCGTGTTTATGCAAGATGTCGAAATGTTCTTGTTTTCTCTCAAAAGGTTATATATTTTTTTATAACCCTCTTCGTTGTTCAAAGTGTCCGCCGAGAAGCCTTCTCCCTCGATAACGATGGTCATCGGAATGACCTTGAGGTCGAACTCGGCGATTTTGTCTTTCGGAAGATTGCAACAAGAATCTGTGAAAAGCGTGTATGACATAATGTTTTCTCCTAAAATATGTGTTTTGCAAAATGTCGGCATTCGGGATTGACTGTTATATGTGCATTTGCACGATCCCACGAAAGCAATGAATAATGTGATACTTTTATTCAAACGTTGCCGTTTTGCTTTGCGATTTTATTTTATGCCGTTCGGGATAAATAATCAACCTACTTCGTCAACACCTCTTTCTACTTTAAAAAATTGCTGAGTAGAGTTTGTCAAAAACCGCTCTACTCAGAGTAGAATGGTTGATTTTTGGCATTTTTTATTGTATAATGGCTATGATATAAAGAATTTAGGCGAAATAGTCGTCTATAAAGAAGAAACTTGCTTGGGTTTTTAAGAGAAGTTTCTTTAGTGCCGCTTTGAAAAATTGCGGCTTGCGATAAAAAAAGCGCAGAAATAAAACAGTCAAAAGGATAACAAAATGCTTGAAGAAGATTTGAGAAAGCGCGTGGCCGAAAACCTTACGCATTACAGAAAGCTTTCGGGTTTGACGCAAGGTCAGCTTGCGGAAGTGCTGAACTATTCCGACAAGTCGGTTTCCAAATGGGAACGAGGTGAGGGACTTCCCGACCTTGTCGTTATGATGAAGCTTGCGGAGATTTATAACATTACGCTCAACGACTTCGTTGCCGAAAAGCCGAAAAAGCGTATTCCCGACACAAGACATCAAAAGATTTTGATAACGCTTTTGTCCGTCGGAATCGTTTGGCTCGTCGCGGTAACGCTCTTTGTAATTTTGCCGCTTATATTTACAGATTTCAAACGTGCGTACTTATTTTACATATACGCCGTTCCCGTTACGGCGATTGTCGTACTCGTCTTTTCGAGCGTGTGGGGAAACAGAAACGTCTGGTTCGCTTCGACTTCGGTGCTTTGCTGGGGCGTTATAGTGTCGATATACGTAACCTTAATCAAATATAACATATGGACGCTTTTCCTTATCGGAATTCCGATGCAAGCGCTCATCGTTATGTGGTTTTTCTTTAGAAACGTATTCTTCAAAACTCGCATAAAAACCAATCCGCCAATCGAAAAAGAAGAAGAGAAAGAGGAAGAATAAATCTTTTGCCGTTTCAAAAGAGACAAAACAAATCGAATTTATATTAATAGAATTATTAAAACAATATTGATATTAAAGAACGTTTATCGCAAACGTTCTTTTTTTGGATAAATAAAACCCGCCTTGTTCAGGCGGGGACTGTAATTACCTATTAAGTTGTTTCGGCAAAGTCATGAAATCTCAATTACTATTTGCAGAAACTCTTACTGCGATTTTCTTTCAAGCACTTTACCTACCGACAAAATGTTGCGTGTTCATCGGTGGATACCTCCTAAGAATAATACTAGTCCGTGCCTTTCGGCGATCTTATTTCATCGGACCGTACCTCCTTTCACTTATAGTATAGCATAGATTTCCGAATTGTCAATACCTTTTGCAAAAATACCTTGATTACGTTTTTTTCGGAAATTAAAAATCTCTCGATTTTCGCCGAGAGATTTATGTTTTTAATAGCTAATATTTTTATTTTCCAAGGCAAAGCTTTGAGAAAATGGTGTCGATAATATGTTCGGTTGCCGTCGTTCCGGTGATTTCTCCGTACTTTTCCCACGCCGTGCGTATATCGATGATAAGGCAATCGGCGAGATTGTCTTCGATTCCCAAGAGTGCGTTTTCGATTGCGGTCAAAGCTTCTTCAAGAGCGATAAGCTGTCTTTTTGAAGAAATGACCGCGCTCTCCGTCGAAAGAAGTTTTTCTGCTCCCGAGAGGGAATACAGCTTTTCTTTCAGCTCGTCGATATGCTCGTTGTTTTTTGCCGAAACGCATATAACGTCGAAGCCGTCGAAGCTTTCGTCGATTTTATCTTCAAGGTCGGTCTTGTTTTTGACTATGACGGTGTTTTTATTCTTAAGGCTTGAAAGCACTTCTTTGTCTTCTTCCGAAAGAGCGCTGCTCGAATCGAAGACGGCAAGCACTATGTCTGCGTTTTCGAGGGTGTTTTTTGCAATCCTCACGCCTATTTTTTCGATGGTGTCTGAAGTTTCCCTTATGCCTGCAGTATCGAAGAAATTGAAAAGCACCCCTTTATAGGTATACGACGAAGTGAGTACGTCTCTTGTCGTTCCCGCTATATCTGTTACGATTGCTCTGTCAAAGCCCAAAACGGCGTTTAGAAGGGAGCTTTTTCCTACATTTGGCTTTCCGACGATTGCGACGGATATTCCGTTTTTAACCGCGCTTCCGAGAGAATAAGTCGAAATAAGCTTTTTCAAAGCGTCCCTTTGGCGTAAAAGCGTATCTTTTACCTCGGGAACGTTGACTGCTGGCATATCTTCCTCGGGATAGTCAAAGGAGGCTTCGACATATGCGATGACAGTTTCAAGCTCGTTTTGGAGTTTTTCCGCGACGGTGGAAATCTCTCCCTTGAACTGCGAGTAGGCGAGCCTTTCGGCTGCGACGGATTCGGCGTTTATCATATCTGCCATGCCCTCGACGCTCGTCAAGTCCATTTTGCCGTTCAAAAATGCTCTGCGAGAGAATTCTCCGTTCGTCGCAAGTCGCGCGCCTTTTTTTATGCATTCCGAAAGAATGTTCTCGACGATAACTCTTCCGCCGTGGCATTGGAATTCGACTACGTCCTCGCCCGTAAAGGTTCTCGGCGCTTTGAAGTATACGCATAAAGCCTTGTCTTTAAGCTCGCTTGTCGAAACGGTGCCTAAATACATAACGTTGGGCGTCTTATTTTTTTCTTTGCACGAAAAAATCCCGTCGGCGATTTCAAAAGCTTTGTCGCCCGAGAGTCTGACTATTCCCACCGCGCCTAAGCCTTGCGGTGTTGAAATTGCGCAAATTGTATCGTTAATCATAATTATCCTTTGAGGTAAAGCATTAAAACCGTGATGTCGGCAGGGGATACGCCAGAAATTCTCGAAGCTTGACCTAAGTTTTGCGGACGGATTTTGTTTAGCTTTTGCCTTGCTTCGAGTCTTAATCCCAAAATGGTCGAATAGTCGATATCGTCGGGAAGCGTTTTGTCTTCGAGCTTTTTGGCTTTCTCGATTTCAAGAGCTTCTTTTGCGAGATATCCGTCATATTTGACGAGCGCTTGTGCTCTTTCGAGATTGAATTTCGAAACTCCTTGAAGAATACCGAAACGTTTTTGAATCTCTTCCGCCGTGACGGACGGACGTTTCAATAGGTTTTCGAACGTCGAACCGTTTTCGACGTCGCTTTCGCCTATCTCGCGCAAGTATTCGTTGACAAGCTTGGGCGAAACCCCCGTTTTCAGTTCTTTCATGGCGTTTTCAAGCTCAATTTTCGATTGTGTGAATCTATCCCATCTGTCGTCCTTGACAAGCCCGATTTCTCTTCCTATCGGAGTAAGTCTAAGATCTGCGTTGTCTTGGCGAAGATTGAGTCTATGCTCGGCTCTTGCCGTCATCATGCGGTAAGGCTCATTCGTTCCTTTCGTAACGAGATCGTCCACCAAAACGCCTATATAAGAATTATCTCTCGTCAAAATAAGCTGTTTTCTGTCAAAGAGCTTCATTGCGGCGTTGATGCCGGCAAGTATTCCCTGCGCCGCCGCTTCTTCGTAGCCGGAGGAACCGTTTATCTGCCCCGCGGAGAAGACCCCATCAACGACCTTCGATTCGAGGGTGAGCTTCAAATCTTGCGGGTCGATGCAGTCGTATTCGATTGCATAAGCGTATTTGACGATCTCGATGTTTTCGAAGCCGTCGATGGAGCGATACATTTGTTCCTGAACGTCTTTCGGCATGGAACTGCTCATGCCCTGAACGTAAATCAAGTCGGAATCTTTCGAAAGGGGCTCGAGGAATATTTGATGCCGTTCTCTTTCGGGGAAACGAACGACCTTGTCTTCGATAGAGGGGCAATACCTCGGGCCGACTCCTTTAATGACTCCCGCGTAAAGCGGCGAGCGGTCGAGATTTTCTCTTATTATCTCGTGCGTTTTTTCGTTGGTATAGCCTAAATAGCAAGGTATTTGTTCGTCGAGATAAAAGTCGTCCATAAAGGAAAAGGGGAGTACGCATTTATCTCCATCTTCGCGAGAGAACTTGGAATAATCGATCGAATCTTTTTTGACTCTTGCGGGCGTTCCTGTTTTGAAACGCCTTATGTTAAAGCCCGCTTTTATCAAGCTGTCCGTCAGCTTGTCCGCCCCCGAAAAGCATGCGGGGCCTCCGATACGTCTTTCGTTTCCGATAATCGTAGAGCTGTTTAGGTATACTCCGCAAGCAAGAACGGCGCACTTGCATTCATAGCGTTTTCCGCTTTTTACCGCAACTCCCGTAATTTTTCCGTCGCAAGTTATAAGCTCCGTCGCTTCGTCTTCGTATACGGACAAATTTTCGGTATGTTCGACGACGTATTGCATACGCTCGTGATAGGCGTTCATATCGGACTGAGCGCGAAGAGACTGCACGGCTGCGCCTTTTGCACGGTTCAGCATTTTTATTTGAAGCATGGTCGCGTCGGCGTTGATTCCCATTTCGCCGCCTAATGCGTCGATTTCTCTCACCAAGTGCCCTTTGCCCGTGCCGCCGATCGAGGGGTTGCAGGGCATATAGCCTATTGCGTTTTTATCGAGCACCAAAAGGAGCGTTTTGGCATTAAGCCTTGCCGCCGCCAAAGCCGCTTCGCAACCGGCGTGGCCTGCTCCTATAACTATTATATCGAATTGTTCGTCGAAATTATTATTCATACCGTTCATTTTAGCACACTTTGCGTAAAATGAAAAGTATATGAAGCGTAACTTTTGCGACTAACTTTCTTTTTGTGATTTTGCGTATGCGGGAAAATATATTTGTTTTATTGACACGAATAAGATAAAAAGGATATAATTAAAATAATAAAGGAGGGTAGGATTATGACAAGAAAAGAATTGAAGGAAAGAGCAAGAAAACAGCTCGATGGGAACTGGGGAGATCTCATTTTAATGAACATTATTTTCCTTATCATCGTCGGAGTTACCGAATCGCTTATTTTCGGCATAGTTATTTACGGTTCCATGATGGTGGGTTATTCTTATTACAGCACGAGATTCGTTCGTTTCGGCGAAAAGAAACTCGAAAATCTGTTTGCGGGATTTAGCAATAACTTTTCGTCGAACTTCGTTTTGGGACTTTTGCAGCAACTATTTATTTGCCTTTGGTCGCTTTTGTTGATAGTTCCCGGAATTATAATGAATTATGCATATTCAGCATGCTATTATATCAAGCAAGCTTGCCCCGATATGGAAGCAATGGATTGCATTAAAAAATCCAAAGAAATCATGAACGGACACAAGTGGGAACTTTTCGTTTTGGATTTGTCTTTCATCGGTTGGGGACTTCTTTGCGTTCTCACTTTCGGAATAGGCTATATCTGGCTTTATCCTTATATCAGCGTTACCAAAGCAAATTATTTCGTAAATCTTTTGAGAGAAAACGGCATTATCGAAAAGCCCGAAGAAAACGAGCATAGCGAAGACGAAATAGTCGTTGAAATTCCCGAGGGGACGAATAACTAAATCTTTTTTGAAATCATTGCGGCGCAAGAAAAACTTGCGTCGCTTTTTTTGTATAAATTTTGTATCGATTTTTCCGCGTTTGGCAAAAAATGGCACGATACTTAATAAAAGAAACGGAGGAATATATAAAGCCGAAAGAATTACTTGAATATAGACCTTTTTCTATAAATAAAATGTAATGTGGCAAAACGTCGAATCAAAAAAGGAATAATAGCGGGCATTGCTTGCGTTTTGACTCTCGTTGTGGCGGCGGTTTATTATTACGTCGTTATGCTTCCGACGATAAAAAAGATAACGTTCGCGATGATAGAATCGTTGGCGACAAGCGCAGTCAACAATGCGGTCTTTTATGTTTTGACCGAAAAGACCGACTATAACGACCTTGTTACGGTCTATTCGGACAATTACGGCAAAATAAATATGGTGTCGGTAAACTCCGTCAAAATAAACGCGCTTGCGAGAGAAACGAGTAAGCTAAGTCAAGAGTATATCAATAAAATAGGGATTTCGGGAGTGGACATACCGCTCGGTACTCTCACGGGGTTCGAGCTAATCATAGGTCAAGGGCCGACGGTGCATTTCAAGGCTACGCCAATAGGTGCCGTCAATGCTGATTTTTATTCGGAGTTTACGTCTTCGGGAATAAATCAAACGCGGCATAGGATATATATCGTCGTGGGTGCCGAAATAGAGGTTATACTTCCGTCGCGAAAGGAAAAAATCGAGACCAATACGCAAGTACTTGTTTCGGAAAGCATAATCGTAGGGGAAGTGCCCGATACTTATCTTAAGCTAAGCGGCGAGGATGAGTACAATTTATTGCCAAATAGCTTGACTTAAACGACGTTGTTGATATAAAATGACACTAAGAAAAAGGCTGTGACGAAGACAGACGAAAAACATAAGGTACACAGAGAGAGGACGGCTGCTGAGAAGTCCTTTGCCGAAAATTTCGTTGTTTCACTTCCGAGCTTCGCTCCGAAAAGGAATAGTAGGCGGCGACGGGTATGCCCGTGACAGCGGTGAATAAGTCCGAATGTGTTTTCGGAGAATATAGGTGGTACAGCGTAAACTTCGACGCCCTATAAGCGACGGAGTTTTTATTATTTTAAGGAGCTTTTATGAAAGAAAGAATCAAACAGCTTATCGACGAATGCGTCGAAAAAGTCAACGCGAGCGACGATCTTAAATCGATCGGCGAAATCAGAGTTAAATTCCTCGGAAAGAGCGGATATGTTTCCGAGCTTATGAAGTCGCTTAAAGACTGCACTCCCGACGAGCGTCCCACGATGGGAAAGATTATCAACGATTGCAGAAACAGCATTACCGAAGCAATTACCGAAAGAGAGGTTGCTATTAAGGCGAAGGTCAAGGAGAAAAAGCTTAAAGCCGAGCAGATCGATATTACGCTTCCCGCTAAAAACGAGGAGCTCGGTGCGCTTCATCCGTTGACGATAGTCAAAAACGAGATTATTGACGCATTCACGGGGCTTGGCTTTTCCGTTACGGAGGGACCCGAAATCGACACGGATTGGAATACCTTCCAAGCGCTCAATATTCCTAAAGATCACCCCGCGCGCGATATGCAAGATACGTTCTATATTTCCGACAACGTCGTTTTGCGTCCCCATACGAGCCCTGCGCAGATAAGAGCAATGGAGGTAACTAAACCCCCTATCAAGATTCTTTGCCCGGGAAGAGTATACAGAGCCGACGACGATGCGACGCATTCGCCTATGTTCCACCAGATCGAGGGACTTGTTATAGACGAGGGAATAACGCTTTGCGACCTTAAAGGCATTTTGGACGAGTTCGTTCAGACGGTTTTCTCAAAAGAGTGCAGAACGCGTTTCCGCCCGTCTTACTTCCCGTTCACGGAGCCGAGCGTCGAGGTTGATATGTCTTGCGTAAATTGCGGCGGAAAGGGCTGCAATCTTTGCAAGGGAACGGGTTGGATCGAGATATTGGGCTCGGGAGTAGTCAACAGAAACGTTCTTATAAACTGCGGAATCGACCCCGATAAGTATACGGGCTTTGCGTTCGGTCTCGGAATAGAGAGAATCGCGATGATAAAGTACGGCATTCCCGACATCAGACTTTTCTATGAGAACGACGTCAGGTTTTTGAAGCAGTTTAAGTAAGAGGAGGTATAGGAAATGTTATTACCGCTCAGTTGGTTGAAAGAATATGTAGACGTAAAGGTTTCTCCCGAAGAGCTTGCGACAAGACTTTTGTCGGTAGGTTTCGAAGTCGAGGGAATAGAATATAAAGGCAAAGATATAAGCGGCGTTGTCGTAGGAAAGATCGAAAAGGTCGAAAAGCACGAAAACTCCGACCACTTGCAAGTATGTCAGGTTAACGTAGGAGAAGCTCACGGCGGAGTCGTTCAGATAGTTACGGGCGCAAGCAATATTTTCGAGGGGGCTATTATCCCTGCCGCGCTTGTCGGAGCAAGACTTCCCGGCGGAATTAAAATCGAAAAAGCAAAGCTTCGCGGCGTGCCGTCGTTCGGTATGATGTGCTCCGGCGGAGAACTCAAGGTTTCGGAAGCGGAATATGAGGGCGCAAGCGTAAACGGCATTATGATTTTGAAAGACGATGCCGTTATCGGACAGGACATTAAGGAATATTTAGGTCTTGACGACATTATTTTCGACATATCCGTCACTGCGAACAGACCAGACTGCCAGTCGATTATCGGTATGGCAAGAGAGGTTGCCGCCGTTTTGGGTGAAAAGGTCAACTATCCCGACTTTACCTATGAAGAGGATAAGAAGACTTCGATAAAGGATTATCTTTCCGTCGAAGTTGAAAACGCAACGGTTTGTCCGAAGTATGTTTCTAAGGTCGTGGACGACGTTAAGTTCGTCGAAACCCCTGCATGGATGAAGAAACGTCTTGCGCTTGTAGGTCATAATTCGATAGATATAATCGTCGATATAACAAACTACGTTCTCGTAGAAATGGGACAGCCCATGCACGCTTTTGACGTAAACAATCTCGAGGATAGGAAGATTGTCGTAAGAAACGCTAAAGCAGACGAAAAGCTTAAGCTTTTGAACGGAGAGGAAGTCGAACTTAACGAAAACGTACTCGTCATCGCCGACGGCAAAAAGCCCGTTGCGATTGCGGGAATCATGGGCGGAGAGCATAGCGGAATAAACGCAGAAACGAAGACGATTGCTTTCGAAAGCGCGAAGTTCTTGCGCGACGTAGTCAGAAAGACTTCTAAGAGCCTCGGAGTGTTCTCCGATTCGTCGTCAAGATTCCAAAAAGGCGTTGACGTATACACCGTCGATCTTGCTATGAAGCGTGCGCTCCATTTGATTACCGAAACGGGTGCGGGAAGAATAATCGGGCTCGAATACGACATCAAGCGCGAAAACGCTATGAATAAGACATTGACGTGCAACGTCAACGACATAAACAAGGTTTTAGGAATAGATATTCCAGAAAAAGACATAATAGGCATTTTGGAAGCGTTGGAGTTTGAATGCAACGTCGAAAACGGCGTTTTGATTTGCAAGGTTCCAAGCTACAGAGAGGACGTTGACAACTTCACCGACCTTGCCGAAGAGGTAATAAGATATTACGGCTACGGTCACATAAGCGGAACGATGATGCCGACTGCCAAAATTACGCACGGCGGATATAATCGCAAGCAAACGCTTTTGAACGAAATCAAAAACGCGCTCGTCAAGAAAGGATATTTCGAAGCGATAACCTATTCTTTCACGACACCCAAGATGCTTTCCAATCTTTCGCTTCTTGACAAGCCCAAGCTCAACGACCCCGTAAGAATTCTCAATCCTTTGGGTGAGGACGTCAGCATAATGAGAACGTCGCTAACTCACAGCATGCTCGAAGTTCTTGCGAATAACTATAAAAAGAGCAACGACGAAGCGAAACTTTTCGAAATTGCCAATATATATATCAAATCGGACGATAAAAACGCCGAGCTTCCCGTCGAAATCCCAACTCTTTGCGTAGGCGAATACGGCGAAAAGAGCGATTTCTATACCATAAAAGGAGCACTTGATGCATTGTTTGCAGCAACGGGAAGACGTTATGAACTCGTTCGTTCCGAAAGAGAGTTCTTGCACCCCGGTCGCAGTGCGGACGTTTATGTCGACGGCAAAAACTTAGGTTATATCGGCGAAGTTCATCCCGACATTACGGAAAAATACGAAACGCCCGCAAGAGCGCTCGTTATGGAAATATCGCTTCCGTATCTTATCGACGGAGAAACGGAAGAAATTAAGTTCGCGCCTTTCTCGAGATTCCAGCCTGCTGAAAGAGACCTTGCGGTTATTGTCGATAAAGACGTTCCGATGCAGACTATTCTTTATATAATTAAGACTTCCGGCGGTTCGCTTTTGACGGACCTCAAGCTTTTCGACGTATACCAAGGCGAACAGGTTGGTTTGAACAAAAAGAGCTTGGCATTCAGACTCAAATTCTCTCTCCTTGACAAGACTTTGACGGATAAGGAGATCGAAGCCGTTATGGATAAGATCCTTGAAAACATCGAAAAGCAAACGGGAGGAAAACTCAGATAAAAAGAGTTGAAGTATTGGCGCCTGTCGGAAACAAGGCTATGCTAAATGCCGCCGTTGCGGCGGGTGCCGACGCAGTATATTTAGGGCTAAATCGCTTCAATGCGAGAAGCAAAGCGGAAAATTTCGCAGACGACTTTTTCCTCGACGCTCTTTCGTATTGCCATATGAGGGGAGTGAAGGTATATGTTACTTTCAACACCCTCATAAAAGAAAGCGAATTCGACGAGGCAACACGCTCCGTCGATTTTGTCGTTTCGTGCGGCGCGGACGGAATCATCGTTCAAGACTTTGGAATAATGAAATACGTCGCCGAAAAATATCCCGATTTTCCGCTCCACGTTTCGACCCAAGCGGGTATTTGCACGAAAGACGGCGCGGAGTTTGTAAAAAAATTGGGCGCAACAAGGGTTGTTCTTTCAAGAGAGACGTCTTTGGCGGAGGTTGAAAGAATCGCTAAAAACGTCGATATAGAAATCGAATACTTCGTTCAAGGCGCGCTTTGCGTGTGCTTTTCGGGCAATTGCTATATGAGCTCGATAATCGACGGAAACAGCGGAAACAGAGGTCGTTGCGCGCAGGTATGCCGAAAAAAAGCGACTCTTTTTGTCGGTAACGAAAAAATAGACGGATATAACCTTTCGACAAAAGATACGATGCTTCTTCAAGAGGTCGAAACGCTTGAAAAGAAAGGTATAAACAGTTTGAAGATCGAGGGCAGAATGAGAAGCCCTGAATATGTTTATTACGCCGTCAAGGCATATAAACTCGCCGCAACCGGAGAAAGAATCCCCGAAGAAATAGTCACGGGGCTTAAAACATCTTTTAACAGAGGGGATTATTCGACCGCGTATATAAACGGCAGACGGTCAAAGGTCATATATAACAAAGTAAATTCGAATATCGGCATACGAATCGGCAAGGTGTCTAAGGTTATAGGCAAAAAAGCTTTCGTTTCAAGCAACTATTCTCCTACTGTCGGCGACGGCTTTAAGGTAATGAGAAAGGGTCGTGAAGTCGGCGGAGGACGCTTTTTGAAGTCCGACGAGAAAAACGAAAGAGGTTTTTCTCTTTCGATAGACGGACTTTCGTGCGGCGACGAGGTGAGACTTAACTATTCGAAAACTGCAAGCGATTTCGTTGAAACGCTCGATAGTAAAGTACCTATCGAAATAAGCTATGAAATAAAAAAAGAATCTGTCGAAATTCACGGAAAATGTGGCGAATTTTCTTATGATTATTGCGGAGATATAATGCCATATGAGGCAAAATCGCTCCCTCTTGACGAAAAAGAGTTCGAAAAACAGTTTTGCAAAATAAGCGGCACCGACTTCGAAATAGTCGGCATTCGTGGGTTTGTCGGAGACGGACTTTTCTATCCCAAGAGCAGTCTTAACGAAATAAGACGTAGGTTTTTTGCGGTTTTTGCGGAAAAATATCTTGAAAGCGTAACTTTGAAATATTCGGAAAATTCATTCGAAAAAGGTAAAGCGACGGATTATGACGTTAAATCTTGCGTAATTGTCAACGAAAACGCAACGGAGGATTTCGGGGCAGACAAAGTTGTTTTGCACCCGATCGATTATTCGAACATAAAAACGCTCCAAAAAATCGACGATATGTATTTGTATATTCCGTGCTTTTTTGACGAAGCGGACGAAAAAGTGCTTGACGAGATAATCGAAAAGCACGGTTTCAAAGGGATTTTTGCCGACGGGGCTTCGGCGGTTGCGTTCGCCGAAAAGCGAAATCTTCCTTATATTCTCGGCTCGTGTTGCAATATCGTCAATTATTCGGCTTTGAAATGCTTTGATAACGCGGTCGGCTTTGTCAATTCGAAAGAGCTTAACAAAAACGAATTATTGCGCGGAGGTATGTTTCTTTCGAAAGGGGATTTTGTCAATATGACGTTCGTTCATTGTCCCCTTATCAACGCAGGCGTTTGCGATTGCTCTTCTTGCAAATTCGAAAAAAGCAAAAACCGTTACGAAGATGAAGCGGGAAGAATCTTTCCTTTGAAAAAAAGCAAAATCTCGGGGTGCTTGTTTTATCTTTTGAATAATAAAAAGCTCGATGTGGGGGATATTCAAAACGAGTGCCGCGATTATTCGTTCTTTGAAAAAGATATAGAAAAGGAACTGCGCGAAAACAGTTCCAACAAAGGTCATTTCAATAAGGGTATCCAATAACAATCTATCGATTGAGCCTAAAAGACTTAAATGCTTCTTTAGCTTGCGCCAAATCATAGCCGTCGTTTTGTGCTTCTTAGGTTGAAATGCGGCGAAGTCGTAAACCCTTGCAAGCAAGTATAAAGCTTTTTGTATTATGAGAAGTTACTCAAAGGTTTTAATCGATAGCAATTGTTCGATTCTTTTAGTTAATAGGCATAGTTTGATTACGCGCCGTCAAGAAGCAGTTTGTCCGCTATGAGCGCGATGAATTCTCCGTTCGTAGGACGGTCGATGTCGGAATATAGCCTCATGCCGAAAAGGTTGTTAAGGCTGTCGATTCTGCCTCTGTTCCAAGCGGTCGATATTGCGTGTCGCATAGAGCGTTCGACTTTGCTCGGCGACGAATCGAAGTGTTCTGCTACTTGCGGATAGATGATTTTTGTGATATGATTTATCGAAAGAGGGTCTTTGACGGCAATCTTCACGCTTTCTCTTAAATACGCGTAGCCGTTGACGTTCGGCGCAATTCCTATCGAGATGAAGATTCCTGAGATCTTTTCTTCGAGGCAAAGCTCCTCTTCGGCTATTTCTGCAAGAAGCGACGAGCTTGACTCGTAGTCGTCGGAGATTTTATCAAGCGCGTTTTTAATTACGTGGGATAAGCTTTTGCATGTGAACGGAAAGGTTATGTAATCGTTTATGTCCTTTCTAGAAGCGAGAAACCTCGCGAAATCGTCTCCCGATTTCGAAAAGGCTATGACTCCGCAAAGCCTGTTTTGCGTTTTGGCGTAATCTATGATGTCCAAGGACTCGTTCGCCGCGTCGAGATCGACGATGATAAGATCCGTTTGCGTATTTGAAATGACGGAACGGGCAATACCTCCGTCGCTCGCCATGCATAAAGTTTGTTCCTTGAAGTTGCTTTCGAAGACGGACTTAATGTCGTCTCGTAAGTCGTCGTTGTTTGTGATTAAACACGTCCTCATTATTTCCTTATATTCTCCTTTTATTTTGGTTTCAACCCTGTCAATTAAGACATGTTGATATTATATCTTACAAATCGATAAAAACAAACATATCAAAAATATCTAATTAAGTGAATTTTATTAATTAAATCAAAATCTAGTCATATGTCGATAAATTTACAAAATTGTTGACATAATTTCGGTGGGCGGTGATAGTATGATAGGACAAAAAATACTAAACAATCTTGAATACGATAAAATAATAGCAAATATCGACAAGCATCTGATTCTTTCGATGTCGAAAAGAATACTTTCCGAAACATACCCTGCGGAAAGTATCGAAGAGGCGATGAGGCTTCAAAACTTGACGAAAGAGGCGGAAAAGGTGATGTACCACTATCAAAGGTCTCCGCTCGAGGGGTTTGACGATTGCGAGGACGTCGTTTATCGTGCGTCGAAAATGTCCACTCTTTCCTTTTCGGACTTGAAAAGAATCGGGCATTTGCTAAGAAGCTCGAGAATTTTTGCCGCAACTCTTTCGGATATTCCGGATGAAGAAATTCCTCTTATCAAGGGTTACGTGAGACGTCTTTATGACAACAAGGCGTTCGAAACGGCGATAGACGAAACCTTTATTTCAGACGAAGAAATTGCCGATACGGCGTCTGCGGAGTTATATTCGATAAGAAAAAAGATAAGAAAGACCAATACGGAAATAAAAGACAGACTAAACGGGCTAATCAGAAACCGCGAAATGCAAAAGTATTTGCAGGATAATATCGTTACGTCGCGAGAGGGGCGTTTCGTCGTTCCCGTCAAAGCCGATTGCAAGGGCAAAGTCAACGGACTTATCCACGATTATTCTTCCACGGGGTCGACGATATACGTAGAGCCTATCGAGATTGTCGAGATTAACAATGAACTCAGAATGCTTTATCTTGACGAAAAAGCCGAGATAGATCGCATTATGCAAGAGTTTACGAGAAAGGTATCTTTGATGAGCGACGCGTTGAAGCTCGATCAAGACACTTTGATAGAAATGGATATACTTCTTGCGAAAGTAAGCTTCGGCAAGGCATGCAAAGGCGTTATTCCGAAAATACTTACGGACGGAAGTTTCGACATAAAACGAGGAAGACACCCGCTTCTTAAAGGAGTCGAGGTCGTCCCCGTAAGCGTTGCGCTTCAAAAGAAAAAGAATTATATATTGATAAGCGGCCCTAACACGGGCGGTAAGACCGTTACCATGAAAATGGTGGG
>CAZIPL010000007.1:29809-49826 GCA_964541255.1 uncultured Clostridia bacterium
GACTTTTTGCCCTTATGGCAATGAGCGGAATGTATATTCCCGCAGATGAAGGTTCGGAAATATCTTTTTACGACAACGTCTTTTCCGACATCGGAGACGAGCAGAGTATTGAGCAAAATCTTAGTACGTTCTCCTCTCATATTGCAACTCTTAAAACCATTATCGACAACGTAACGGATAATTCCCTCGTTCTTCTCGATGAAATAGGCGGCGGAACCGACCCCGAAGAGGGCGCGGCGCTTGCTCTTGCTGTTTTGGAATACCTTATCGAAAAGGACAGTAAGGGAATTATTACGACGCATTACAGCGAGCTTAAAGAATATTCTTATTCTACCGATAAGATTTTGAACGCTTCGATGGAGTTCGATATGGCAACCCTTTCGCCGACATATAAACTAAACGTCGGAGTCCCGGGAAGCTCCAAGGCGCTTGAAATAGCAATGCGCTTGGGGGTTGACGCAAAAATCATTTCGGCGGCACGCGATAAAATAAGTCCGCAGAAAAAGGCGTTTGACGAGATAATCGCATCTTGCGAGAAAGAACGTTTGGAAGCGGAAGCGTTGAAAAAGCACTATGAAAAGCTCGCAAGGGAAGCCGAAGAAAGGGTGGATTTCCTTAATAAAGAAAAGGAAAAGCTCGAAAGAGAAAAGGAAAGCGCGACAAAGCTTGCCAAAATCGAGGCAAAGCGCATTATCGCAGACGCTGCCGAAGAAGCGGACGAACTTGTTTCGAAAATCAAAGAGATATATAACAAAGAAGACGACATCGACGGCGGCGACGTTATCAACGCAAGCAAGCTGAAGAACAAAATAGGCGATATATTCGACGAAGAGGGCGTTACCGAGGGCGAGGACGGTTTCGGCGAGTTCGATATAAAGAAAGCAAGAATCGGAGATAAAGTTTTCGTCAAATCGCTGAACGCTCTTTGTGAAATAAGGGAAATCAAAAAAGGCGAGGTTACGGTAAACTTCGGCTCGATGAATTTTAAGGCTAAGCCCGACAACGTGTTTACGGTAAGCCCGAAATACATCGGGCTATACGAAAAAGGCGAGGAAAAGCCGACAAAGAAAAAGCTCGTCAAAAAGACGGGAAGCGGTAATATGAATCTTCGTTCCGACGTCAAGTCGGAGATAAACATCTTGGGGTTTAGGGCTTACGAAGCGAAAGCCGAAGTCGAACGCTTTATCGACAAAGCAAGACTTGGAGGGCTAAAGGAGGTAAAGATTATTCACGGCGTTGGCACGCTTGCGCTTAAAAAAGCCGTCGAAGAGGTTTTGCGCTCAAACAGTGCCGTCAAGTCGTTTAGAGGCGGCGAATTCGGCGAGGGCGATTTGGGAGTAACGATTGCGGAGCTAAGGAAATGATATATCTTGATAATGCGGCAACGACAAGAATTTGCGACGAAGCGATTTTTGCGTTCGAAAAATATTATAAAGAAGAGTATTACAACCCGTCTGCCGTATACGGCGGCGCGATAAAAGTAAGGCGCGAGGTAGAGAACGCAAGAGGAGTTATCGCTTCTTCTTTAAGGGTTTCTCCCGACAATATATTCTTCACCGCGAGCGGTTCCGAGGGCGATAATATGGCTATCTTCGGGTCTGTGGGAAGCTTAAAGGCGGCGGGAAGAATCATTTGCTCGGAATGCGAGCATCCTGCGGTATATAACGCCGTCATGGCTCTTAAGAGCAAAGGCTACGCCGTTTTGACGATTCCTTGCAATCACGACGGCACGGTCAATGTCGAAGAATACGAGAAAGCCGTTTCGGACGGCAAAGTTACCTTTGCTTCGATTATGCACGTCAACAACGAAACGGGCGGAATAAACGATATTTTGAAGCTTGCAAAGCTTTTGAAAGAAAAAAATCCCGACGCCGTTTTCCATTCCGACGGAGTGCAGGCTTTTATGAAAGTGCAAGTTCCGCTTAAAAACAGCGAGGTGGATTTATACTCTTTCAGCGCGCATAAAATCAACGGGCCTAAAGGGGTAGGCGGCATATACGTCAAAAAGCCCAATAGGCTTTCGCCTCTTGTTTTCGGAGGAGGACAGGAAAAGGGTATGCGCTCGGGGACGGAAAACACCGCGGGAGTAATCGCTTTTTCCGTCGCTTGCGAAAAGTGGATGAAAAATCGAAAAGAATATATGGCAAGGTTCGAGCGATTTAGAAATATTTTATTAAGCGCCCTCGAAAACGTTTCGGCTATAACCTATAACACGGCGGTTGAAAAATCTTCGCCGCACGTAATAAGCCTTAACGTCGGCGGCGTCAAAGGCGAGGTGCTTTTGCATATGCTCGAAGAAAAAGGGATTTACCTTGGAAGAGGCTCTGCTTGCTCGACGAAAAACGCATCTCCTCGGGCGTTGAAAGCGCTTGACGTTTCGGGCGAAGGCACTGTGAGAGTAAGCTTTGGCATATATAACACGGATGAAGAAATCGAGTATTTTGCGAAAGAACTCGTTTTGTCGATAAATAAACTAAGAGCGGTAATGAGAGGATAGAATATGGAAAAAACAATTATCGTACGCTATGCGGAAATATATCTTAAAGGGAAAAACATCGCGTTTTTCGAATCCAAGCTATATGACAATATCAAAAAAGCGCTTGACGGAATAGAATGCACCGTCAAGATTTCGAGGTGCAGATATATCGTTTCGGGCTTTGACGAGTTCGACGAAGAGGAAATAATCGAAAGACTCAAAAAGGTATTCGGCATTCATTCGCTAAGCTCGTGCTTTGTCGTCAAAAGCGACATCGCGCTTATAGGCGAGGTTGCCGCAAACATCGCGGATTTTTCGGGAACGTTCAAGGTCGAAACCAACAGAGCTGACAAGAAATTCCCAATGAAGTCATATGAAGTATCTGCCGCAGTCGGCGGATATGTTCTCGAAAAGCACCCTAATCTTAAGGTTGACGTCAAACACCCCGAACATATCATTAACGTCGATATGAGAGAAAACGGAAAGACCTTTATTTACGAAAAAGTCATTTACTGCGCTGGCGGACTTCCGACGGGCTGCTCGGGAAGCGGCGCGCTTATGCTCTCGGGCGGAATAGACAGCCCCGTTGCGGGATATATGATCGGCAAGCGCGGAATGACCATTCACGGCGTTTACTTCCATAGCTATCCTTATACGGGCGATCTTGCAAAAGAGAAGGTCATTAAGCTTGGCGGAATACTTAACGAATACACGCAGAACTTCGTTTTATACGTCGTACCGTTCACAAAGATTCAAGAAGCCATTCACGAAAAATGTCCCGCGGAGCTTATGATAACGCTTATGCGCCGTTTCATGATGAGGATAACGGAAAAGCTCGCGAGAAAGAACAGAGATATGTGCATAATAACGGGCGAAAGCTTGGGACAGGTCGCAAGCCAGACCGTGGAATCGATTACCGTTACGAACGAGGTCGTCGATATGCCCGTTTTTCGTCCCCTTATCGGTATGGATAAAATAGAGATAATCGACATCGCGAAAAAGATCGGCTCATTCGAAACGTCGAATCTTCCCTATGAAGATTGCTGTACGGTCTTTTTGCCCGATCATCCCGTGATTAAGCCGAAAAAAGAGGTCGTATACGAAGCGGAAAAGAATCTCGATATAGAAACGCTTGTCAACGAAGCCGTAGAAAACGTAGAAAAGATTACGTATTAAGCTTTATTTTGAAAAAGCCGTTCGAACTTTTGCAAAAGTTTTCGAACGGATTTTGAATAAAACAAAAAGAAAACTTTTATAAAATCCCAAGGCAAAAGACGTCCACTAAAAAGGACGCCTTTTTCGTTATCAATTGATTGTCTCGCAATTAAGTTTTAACTCAATCAATTTGCAAAAACGGCAAGTAACTTTTCATAATACAATATTCGCCTTTTTGCTAATGCGTCTTCAAAAGGGAATAACTTCTTTCAAAAACGGCTGCTTTTTGTAAAGCAATCTTTGGTGCGTTGTCATCTAATTATACCGCCAATATCAAACTTCGTTTTTATAAAAACAGATATTGCGACGAAAAGGACTTTTTATGTGTTAATTAAAAAGAAACGCTTAAAATAGCAAAATCGGTTTTGAATTTATCGAAAAGATATTGACGGAAAAACGAAAAGTTTTTCATTTGTGTCGAAAAAACGATAAATCACAGAATGTGTTTGCAAACGGAGTTGTTTTGTGTTATCATTGACGATAATAATTGAGAGTTTTGGAATTGATAATAATTGCAATGTCTTTTGATGGCTTTAATCAATACGAATATTGCGGAGGTGGATATGAAGCTGCTTTCAGTTGCGGTTCCATGCTATAATTCTGCGGCATATATGGAAAACTGCATAAAGAGTCTTTTGACGGGCGGAGATGAAATAGAGATTATTGTCGTAAACGACGGTTCGAAAGACGAAACGGGTAATATCGCAGAGGGGTATAAGGAGAGATTCCCCGACACGGTAAAGGTCATTCATCAAGAAAACAAAGGTCACGGCGGAGCGATAAACTCGGCTATTGCCGCCGCCACGGGCAAATACTTCAAGGTGGTCGATTCGGACGATACTTTGAATCCCGAAACGCTCCAGATCGTTCTCAAAAAGCTTAGAGAGAACGAGCTCGATATGCTCGTGACGAATTATAAATACACTCACGAAGATCCCGACGAAGACGTCGTGATAAGCTATCGCCGTCCTCTTCCGAAAAACAGAGTTATCGGGTGGAGACGAGTCAGATATTTTTCGATCGAGCAATACTTCACCATACATTCCGTGCTATTTAGAACCGAATGCATAAGAAGAAGCGGAATAGTGCTTCCCGAGCATGTTTTTTACGAAGACAATGTTTTCGTATATGCCGTTATGCCGTATGTGAAAAAGCTGATGTTTATAGATAAAGTGCTTTATAACTACACGATAGGTCGTGAGGGACAGTCTGTCCAAGAGGATATTATCGTCAAAAGATATAAGCATCAGATACTTGCTTCGCAGACGATTTTCACGATGTATAAACTCGACGACATCAAAGAGAAAAAGCAAAGAAAGTATATGTATCACGTTTGCGTAATGCTGCTTCTTATTGCGACGGTGTTTGCTCGCCTTAACAGAACCGAGGAATCCGAAAACGACGTCAAAGCGATGTGGCAGGCGTGCTATGATTTCGATCCGCCGAAAGCCGAAAGAATAAAGAAATATTCTTTAGCGACTTTCGTCAATTTCGACGGACATATCGGAAGAGAGTTTGCGATAAAGCTCTATCGCCTTGCTCAAAAAGTCGTGAGGTTCAATTGATGAAATACGATTATTTGATTGTCGGCGCGGGGCTTTTCGGCGCGGTTGCTGCTCGGGAGCTTACCGATTGCGGCAAAAAATGCTTGGTGATTGACAGAAGAGCGCATATCGGCGGAAACGTCTATACCGAAAAGAGGGAGGGCGTAAACGTACATAAATACGGCGCGCATATTTTTCATACTTCGAATAAAAGGGTTTTCGATTATATTTCAAGATTCGGAAAGTTAGTTCCTTATAAGCACGAGGTTCTTGCAAAATATAAAGGGGAAATATATAATCTTCCTTTTAATATGAATACCTTTTCGAAGATGTGGAACGTCAAAACGGCAAACGAAGCAAAGAGCATAATCGAAGAGCAAAGAAGCGAGCTTTGCGGAAAAATGCCGCAAAATCTCGAAGAGCAGGCAATTGCGCTGGTCGGACGAGATATATACGAAAAGCTCGTTAAAGGATATACCGAAAAGCAATGGGGGAAGGATTGCAAAGAGCTTCCGCCTTTTATAATAAAAAGACTCCCCGTAAGATATGAATATAACAACGACTATTTCAACGACGAATTCGAGGTTATGCCCGAAAACGGATATACCGAAATCATCGAGAATATGCTTGAATGCATAGACATAAAGCTCGATACGGACTATAAGAGCTTTATAAAAACAAGCGGCGACGAGTTCGAAAGGGTAATATATACCGGCGCGATAGACGAATTTTTCGACTATTCGTTGGGAAAGCTTGAATATAGAACGGTGAAATTCGATACGAAAGTTATCGAAAAAATATGCTATCAAGAGGCTGCGGTAATAAATTACACCGAAAGGGAAGTGCCGTATACGAGAGTTATCGAGCATAGAAAATTCGACGGAGTGGGGCTTGATAAAACGGTCGTTTCGTTCGAATATTCGAAAGACTTCGAAACGGGCGACGAGCCGTATTATCCCGTTAACAACGAAAAGAACAACGCTTTATACGAAAAATATAAGGCGCTTTCGAAAGAAAACGACAAGGTGATTTTCGGCGGAAGACTCGGGGAATATAAATATTATGATATGGATAAGGTCATCGCTTCGGCGTTGGAACTTACCGATCGGTTGAAAAGCAATTAAATAAAAATTAATATCGAAGCGGAAAAGAGAAAGTATTGCATTTTGTAAAGCCTATTTCATGGCAAGTTATGTAAGAAACTTCCTTTTCCGCTTTTTGCGTTAAACTTTTTATTGACTAAAAAAAATATGTTTAGTAAAATAAAATCATACGAAGTTTGATTTTCGGGGAATATAGGAAATAAAAAATGCTTTTCAACATCGAGAACGGACAATTCTATTTTGAGGATATGCTCATTTTGTCTGACATAAACGTCTCTTTCAGCGACGACGACAGAGTGGGACTTATCGGGGAGAACGGATCGGGTAAAACGACGCTCCTTAATATTATCATGGGGAAGTACGAGCTCGACGGCGGAATGATAGCGAAAAAGCGCGGAATGACCATAGGGTATCTCGAGCAGAATACGTCCTTCGAGTCGGATAAAACCGTAATCGAAGAGATGAGACTTTGCTTTTCGGACATATTGAAGCTCGAAGAAAGAATGCGCGAGATTGAAAAGATTATTCCTACTTTGGAGGTGGACGGAATAGAATACCGCCGCCTTTCTAACGAATACTCCGAAGCAAAAAAGCGTTTCGAGGGGCTTGACGGATATAACGTTGACGTGAAAATAAAGACCGTTTTGAACGGAATGGGCTTTATGGGGCAGTACGACAGAGTATGTTCTTCCTTTTCGGGCGGCGAAAAGACAAGGCTTGCTCTCTCGAGGCTTTTGCTGAAAAATCCCGAGCTTTTGATTTTGGACGAGCCGACAAACCATCTTGATTTTTCGACGCTTTATTGGCTCGAGGATTATCTTTCGAGCTATAAAGGAGCGATTTTGACAGTATCGCACGACAGATCGTTCCTTGATAAGGTTGCCGAAAAGACATGGGAGCTTAAAAACACAAAGCTCACCGTGTGGCGCGGCAATTATACGAAATATAAGCAGCTCAAAGAAGAGTGGGTTGCTTCGACGAAAAAGGAATATGAAAAACAGCAGGTTCGCATCGCCGACATGAAAGACTATGTCGCGAGGAACATCGTTCGCGCAACGACGGCGAAATCCGCTCAAAGCAGAGTCAAGCAGCTCGAAGCAATGGAAATAATCGAAAAGCCCGACGAAAGAGTCGCAACGCCTACTTTTGTGTTCGAAAAGGCGATAGACCCGACGAAAGACGTGGTGAAAATAAAAAAGCTCGAGCTTTTCGCGGGTGATAAAGAGCTGATTAAAAACGGCGATATGCTTGTCGGTCGCGGCGAAAAAGTCGGAATAGTAGGGGAAAACGGCGCGGGGAAATCGACTCTTTTAAAAAGAATACTTTCGTCGTTCGGAACGTATGAGGACAATATCGTTTTCGGGAAGAATGTTTATATATCATATTACGACCAAGAAAACGGCAACCTCAACTTTTCTGCTACCGTTCGCGGCGAGATGTGGGATAAGTTTCCTAAAAGCACGGAGTATGACATAAGGCGAGCTCTCGGGAGAATGCTTTTCGAGGACGAGGATATGGACAAAAAAATATCGTCTTTATCGGGCGGCGAGAGAGCGAAATTGGGCTTTGCCGAAATGATGATGAAAAGCTCGAATTTTCTTATTCTCGACGAGCCGACCAACCATATCGATCTTGCGGCAAGAGAGAGCCTTGAAAAAGCGCTTAAAGAATTCGACGGAACGGTTCTTTTCGTTTCGCACGACAGATATTTTCTCGAAAGCGTCGCGGATAAAATTTACGCGATAGAGAATAAGTCGCTCAACGAATATAAGATGAAGTTTTCGGCATATATTGCGAAAAAGAAAGCAACGGAGAAGGCGGAAAGCGAAGAGGAGCCGAAAGAGAAGAAAAAGCCCGTAACGCAATATCGCGACGCAAAAGCAAGGAGCGAAGAGGTCAAAAGAAAGAATGCGTTGAAAGCGGCTGAGGAGGAGATCGCAAGGCTTGAAGAGCGTCAAAGCGAGCTTCAAAACGAAATGCAAAAGCCCGAGATTTCATCGAACTACACAAAGCTTAAACCCGTTTTGGAAGAAACGGAAAAGAATAAAGAGAGACTGGACGAGCTTTATGAGCTGTGGGAAGGTCTCGCACAATAAAAAGGAGAGAGGAAAATGAAAGATTTATATGTCGGTATCGATTTGGGCGGAACGTTCATTAAGTGCGGAATCGTGACGAAAGAGGGCGAGGTTTTGATTAAGGGTCAAACCCCGACTGAGGTCGAGAAAGGAATCGACGGAGTGCTTTCGAACATTGTCGGCATTATGAGAAAACAGCTTGGCGAGCTTAATCGAAGCGAAGAAGACGTCGTTGCGATGGGCTTCGGAGTCCCCGGAATCGTAGACGAAGATTTCACGGTTATCGAAGCTACCAACATCGGTTGGCATAGCGAAAACGTCGTCGAGAGAATGAAAAACTATACGGCTATCCCCGTTAGACTTGGAAACGACGCCGACGTTGCGGCACTTGGCGAAGTAAAATTCGGAGCTGCCAAGGGAATGAAATCGGCATTTATGATAACGCTCGGTACGGGAGTAGGCAGCGGAATTATCATTAACGGTAAGATTTTCAGCGGCAATCACGGTTGCGGCGGAGAAATCGGACACACGGTTTTGCATAAAGGCGGAGAGCTTTGCAATTGCGGACAAAAGGGCTGCGTAGAGGCATATTTGTCAGCAACGGCGCTTAAGAAATTCGCACAAAGAGCGATGAACGAAAATCCCGACACTCTTTTGTGGGAAAGAGCGAAAAGCGTAGAAAACGTATCGGCTAAAGACGTGCTCGACCTTTCGGAAGAGGACGAAACGTGCAAAAAGCTTACGGAAGAATATATCGAAAACCTTTTCGATCTTTGTCTCAACCTTTCGAACGGATTCCGTCCCGAAGCGATTATTTTGGGTGGCGGAGTTTCTCTTGCGGGCGAAAAGCTCACGAAGCCTTTGCAAGAAAAGCTTGACGACAAGATTTTTGCAAAAGCGCATACTCCGAAAGTCAAGATACTTTCCGCAAAGCTCGGAAACGATGCGGGCTTTGTAGGAGCGGCAAGTCTTTGCATAGATTGACGAAAAATAACTAAACGGCTTTTTTAAGCCGTTTTTTGTTTGCAATACTTCGACCTTAAGAGTAAAATATAAGTAGAAAGATTGGAGAAGCGAAAGATAAATATGAACTCAAGCAAGGTTTTTAATTTGATAATCAATCCCGAAAAGGTTCTTAAAGGCAGAGCGCTCGGCGAAGTACCCTCTTCTCGCGAGGTCGTCGGCAATACGGTAAAAATGGCATGGCCTACGGTCGTTGACAGCTTTCTGTCGGCGATAGTTTCCTTCGTCGATATGGCGATGGTGTCGAACCTCGGAACGACGGCGATATCGGCAATCGGGCTTACGACGCAACCGCGTTTCATTATGCTCGCCTTTTTCTTGTCTTTGAACGTCGCTGTAACGGCGGTTGTCGCAAGACGCTTCGGACAAAAAGACAGAGAGAGTGCGAACGCGTGTCTTCATCAGGTTTTGTCGATAGGTCTTGTTATGGGACTTTTGCTTTCTTTCGTCAGCATATATTTTGCAAGAGATCTGGTTACGCTTGCGGGAGCAAAAGCCGATACGGTTGACGATGCGACGACGTATTTCCAAACCATTATGACGGCATTTTTGTTCAGCGGTCTGACCTTAACGATAAACGCTGCACAAAGAGGAGTAGGCAAAACCCGCATAAGCATGTGGACGAACCTTGTTTCGAACGGAGTCAATATCATTTGCAACTATCTTCTCATCGAGGGGCATTTGGGTTTCCCGAGACTCGAAGTATTCGGAGCGGCGCTTGCTTCCGCAATAGGAATGTTTGTCGGCTTTATCGTTGCGGTGGTTTCGCTTTTGAGAAGAAACGGATATTTGAAGCTGAAAGTATCTAAGCTTTTTCATTTCACGAAATCCACCATGTCGGCGCTTGGCAAGGTTTGGTGGAGTGCCGCCGTCGAACAGCTCTTTTTGAGAATAGGCTTCTTCATTTTTGCGGCGATTGTAGCAAATCTTGGAACGGACACATTCGCGATACATAACGTCGGAATGAATATCATGACGCTTTCGTTTGCTTTGGGCGACGGACTTTCGGTTGCCGCAAGTGCGCTTATCGGTCAAAACTTGGGGCGAGGAAGAAGCGATTTGTCTGAAGTGTACGGGAAAACGTGTAGGCGCATAGGGCTTATTTTCTCGATAATACTCATTATCGTATTCGTTCTTTGGGGCGACTTAATTTTCGGAATATTCATCAAAGAACGCCCTGACTTAGCCGATCAAGGTTCGGTTATTATGGACTTTGCTGCTGTAATTACGGCAATTCAGATAGCTTCCGTTATATATACGGGCGCGTTAAGAGGCGCGGGAGACGTGAAATTCGTCGCGGTATTGATGATGCTTTGCGTTGCGATTTTGCGTCCGACGACCGCATACCTATTCGGTTTTGTTTTCAACTGGGGCTTATACGGCATTTGGGGCTCTTTCCTTTTGGATCAAAGCTTGCGTTGCGTGCTTTCGATGATAAGATTCAATAAAGGCAAGTGGAAAGAAATCAAAGTGTGACGGCTCTTTGCTCAATCGTAGGCTTTTAACAAATATTCGTTGAAAACCGTTAGATTGAGAAAAACCGCAATCGATTTGAAAAAATAATTGTTAAGATTAACTTTTTGCGTTGAGTCGGTAGTAATATAATTATTATCTAATCACGCCAATTGCTTTACTTAACGATAAGTATAATTATAAATCTAAAACCTCTTCAAGCTCGTGATGAGGACTCCAAAAGTTAGACACTTTTTGGGGTGCATATCACTCGAAGAGGTTTTTTCTGTTAAAACGTGTTTTATAAATATTAAAGAACATAATAATATGTATAAGAGGTTTCCTCTTTGCATATAGCTTTCTGTTATAGTTCTCTCAAAGCGTTCGTATTTAGTTACAAAAATAGCGAATTGAAATATTTTAATATTTTTTATGAATTTGTTCACTTTGAAAAATTAAATTGATAAATTTTACTGATTTTGGGGTATTATTTTTAAACAACCTATTTACAAAAGGAAAAAAATAAGTTAAAATTATTTATAGTGAAGCTCAGGAGGTAAGTTACTTTGTCTCAAAAAGAAAGTACTTTCAAAAGAGGAATACATCCTCCCGATAAAAAAGAACTGACCAAAGATTTGCCTATCGGCGTAATGCCCGATACAAGCGACTATTACGTTTCGCTTTCGGCTCATATCGGTGCGCCCGCGACGGCGATAGTTGCTGCAGGCGACGTAGTAAAAGAAGGTCAGCTTATTGCCGAAAATAGGGCAAGGCTCGGAGCCAACGTATTTTCACCGATAGCCGGCGTTGTTGTCGGTATCGAAACGAGAAAGACCGCAAACGGCGGTAAAGCAGATACTATTCACATAAAAGCCGAGGGAGAGGGTAAGGTTACTTTACCCGCTCTTTCAGACATAACTAAGGAAAGCATTCTCCAAAGAATCGAAGAGGCGGGAATAGTAGGTCTTGGCGGTGCGGGTTTCCCGTCGCATTTTAAGGATAATCCTAAGGACGCTTGCGATATTTTGGTGATAAACGGAGCCGAATGCGAGCCGTATTTGACTTGCGACGACAGACTTATGGTTGAGTATGCCGAAGAGGTCGCTAAGGGAATAAGGCTCTTGGAAAAAGCGATAGGTGTAGAAAAAGTCGTTGTCGGAATAGAGGACAACAAGATAGAAGCCGTAAATAAAATGAAAGAGCAAGGCTTAGACGTAATCGTTTTGCCTAAAAAATATCCGCAAGGCGCGGAGAAAATGCTCATATACGCTTGCACGGGAAGAAAAGTCCCCGCTGGCGGACTGCCGTCGGACGTAGGTATCGTCGTTCATAACATAGCGACGGCTTACGCTGTTTACGACGCGGTCGAAAACGGAACGCCGCTATATAAGAGGGTAATCACCGTGAGCGGAAAAGGCGTTGAAAGACCGTGCAACATGTGGGTAAGAAACGGAACGCTTCACGAAGATATATTTAAGTTCTGCGGCATAAAGGACGAAACGGTTTCGCTCGTTTCGGGTGGCCCTATGATGGGACACGCGCTCGAGGGAATGAACGCAGCAACGACTAAGGCAGAGTCGGGGCTTTTGGCATTGACGGAGGAAGAAGTCGGCATATTCGAGCCTACGCATTGTATTTTCTGCGGTTCTTGCGCAAGAGCATGCCCGATGAACCTTATGCCGATGTATATCGATTTTTACGCACACGCGAAAAAGACAGCCGAGGCGATAAAATACGGCGCGTTGAATTGCATGGAATGCGGTTCTTGCGCATATGTATGCCCTGCGGAACGTCCGATAGTTCAAAGCGTCAGACTTATAAAGATAAAAGCAAGAGAGGAAAATAAGAAATGAAACTCGAATATTCAGGCTCCCCTCATATAAAAAACAAACGCACGACGAAAGCTATTATGTTGGACGTCGTGATCGCGCTTATTCCCGCGGTCGTTGCGTCGGTAGTGTATTTCGGCTTCAAGTCACTCGCGATAATCGCGATTAGCTCGTTATCGTGCGTACTTTCGGAAGCGGTATATAAGCTTTGCTTAAAAAAAGACGTCGGAGAGATTGTTTCGGAATTTGATTTCACAAGTCTTGTTACGGGCGTTTTGTTGGGGCTTAACATGCCGCCTATAGAATTGAAGTATTGGTATATCCCCTTTATTTCGGGTATATTTGCGATAGTGGTAGTCAAAATGCTTTTCGGCGGAACGGGCTGTAACATAGTCAACCCCGCAATCGCAGGCAGAGTGTTTGCGCTTATGAGCTTTACTATCGTTATGACGCAAAGCTACGGGCTTCCTAAAATCGAGGCTTTGGGCGGAGCTGTTACGGGCGCAAGCGTAACTACCGGCGCGACGCCTCTTACGGAGATGCTTAACGTCGGAACGAAAGAGGGGCTTTTAAATCTTCAGATGACGAACGTTGACCTATTTTTGGGAACGGGCGTTGCGGGGTGTATCGGCGAAACTTGCAAAATAGCACTCATTATCGGCGGACTGTATCTTTGGGTGAAAGGCGTTATAAATCCGCTCTATCCTTTGATATATATCGGCGTAACTGGATTGTTCTCCGTCATGCTAAACGGCCTCGATTTCTCGGTTTTCTTGCCGACGATTTTGTCGGGCGGACTTATGCTCGGCGCGATTTTTATGGCGACGGATTACGTAACTACTCCTACGAGTAAGCTCGGAAACATAATATACTTCGTACTTTTGGGGCTTATCACGGCAGGGCTTAGATTTGCGTGCAAAATGGAAGTCGTATCGTTTGCGATACTCCTTTGCAACCTTGTCGTTCCTCTTATCGACAAATATATCTTCCCCAAGCCTTTCGGCTTCGTAAAAAAAGGATAAGGGAGGTAAGGCTTAATGAAAGGCAATAAAAATTCTTCCTTGAATTGCATAGTCGTGCTTTTCGTGATAGCAGTCGTTTGCGTCGCGCTTTTGGGAATTTTGAACGACCTTCTTTACGTTCCGCCCGATATGAGCGTGTTTAACAAAGCTGCAAGCGGAAGTTATGAAGAAAGAACGGTCGAAAACGTAACGTTATCGTACGGAAAAGTCGAGGTTGCGGTTGACGGCGTTTTGGATGGCGGCGAAAAGGTCGTGGGCTTATATGTCAGCGGCAACAAGGCGGGTAAGTCAGACAGCTTTTCTCTTGCGGTTATTATCGATGTAGAAAACAATAAGATTGTCGGTTTATATGAAATAACCGATGGCTCGACGGGCGGTTATTCTTGGGACGAAAGCAAGCTTTCTTCGGTAATAGGCACGGATATAACGTCATACGATTATTTAGGCGAAGACGGCCTTGTTCAGACGGGAACGACAAATTCGTCAAATGCCGTTAAAAACGCGCTTATGACGGCGGCGGAGTACTATTCTGCGGCGGTAAAAAAGTAAGGAGGGAAACATGAAAGCAAAAGACGTAATGCTTAACGGGCTTATCAGACAAAATCCCGTTTTGAGACTTGTTTTGGGAACTTGCTCCGTGCTAGCCCTTTCTTCGAAAGCGATAAACGGAATAGGAATGGGCGTCGCGGTTACGTTTGTTCTTATTTTGAGCAATATGATTATCTCTCTTTTGAGAAACATAATCCCCGACAGAGTAAGAATCCCCGCGTTTATTATGGTTATCGCAACGTTCGTTACGATAGTAAAAATGCTTCTCAACTATCTCGCAGCTCAAAGCGAGGTGTTCCTCGAGATATATAACGCAATGGGCGTATTTCTTCCGCTTATCGTCGTAAACTGCATCATTTTGGCAAGAGCCGAAAGCTTTGCGAGCCAAAACGGCGTTTTGATTTCCGCTCTCGACGGACTTTTCATGGGACTTGGCTATACGCTCGTTTTGACGCTTATGGGAATCGTTAGAGAGTTTTTGGGAATGGGAAGTATCTTCGGCTTGAAGATATGGGACTTCTCCATAGGATTCTTCTCGACGAATGCCGGCGCGTTCTTGACGTACGGATTGTTTATCGGTATCTTCGGTTATGTCGTTACGAAAATCGAAAAGAAAAATGCCGTCAAACTCAAAATGCAACAAGACGAAAAGGAGGACAAATAAATGACGTTCGCATCGATTATTGCTTTATTTGTCGCAGGACTTTTCGTTAATAACTATATCGTAGTTCAATTCTTGGGGATCTGCCCGTTCTTGGGGCTTTCCAAAAAGATAGATTCCGCGCTCGGAATGGGTGTCGCCGTAACGTTCGTTATGGTAATAACGTCGCTCGTAACCTATCCTATCTATAACTACATTATGGTTCCTTTGGGAATCGAATATCTCGAGATCATAGTATTTATCTTCGTTATAGCGGCGCTTGTTCAGATCTTGGAGATGGTCATTAAAAAGATAAGCCCGTCGCTATATACGACTATGGGAGTATATCTTCCGCTTATTACGACGAACTGCGCTATTTTGGGCGTTGCGGAGCTTAACCTTACGTCGGCTCTTGTCAGCGGCGTTGCGGGTGCGTTTTTCAACGGCCTGTTCTCGGGACTCGGATTTACGCTTGCGATAGTGCTTTTGGCAGGTCTTAGAGAAAAGGTTGACAATCTTCCGATTGCAAAGAGCCTTAAAGGTTTCCCGATAACAATGATAGTCGCTTGCTTTATGGCAATGGCTTTCTATGTGTTCTCGTTCATAGCGTAAGGAGGAAGATATGCAGATTTTAATGAGAGAAGTTTCTTGGCAAAGCATAGGACTCGCCGTTGCGATTATGGCGGTTTTGGCACTTCTTTTTGCGGTAATAATCGTCGTCGTGGCAAAATATATGACCGTTGACGACGACAACGAAAAGCTTTCCGACGTTCGCAATCTTCTTGCGGGGGCTAACTGCGGCGGTTGCGGAAAGGCGGGATGCGACGATTTCGCAAAAGCGCTTTGCGAAGGATGCGCGGATTTATCGATGTGTAATCCGACGTCAAATGCCAACAAAGAAAAAATAGCCGAAATTTTGCAGATAGATTTTGCAGCCGGCGGAGATAAAGTCGCGGTCGTTGCTTGTATCGGCGGGAACGAATGTCAGGATAAGTTTGACTATCACGGCTTTGGTGATTGCGTAAATCAGAATATGCTTGCGGGCGGCAGAAAGATGTGCGAAAAAGGCTGTATGGGTAGCGGTACGTGCGTTTCGGTTTGCCCCGAAAAAGCGTTGTTCTTGGAAAACGGCAGAGCGCAAGTCGATAAATATTTGTGCGTTGCGTGCGGCGCGTGCGTAACGTCTTGCCCGAAAAACCTTATTAAGCTCATTCCGAGCAGTGCTAAGGTATATGTAGGTTGCTCGTCCGATTGCAGAGGCAAAACCGTTATGGACGCTTGCAAGAAAGGTTGCATAGGTTGCGGACTTTGTGCAAAGAACTGCCACGAGGGTGCGATTACTATGGTAAACAATATCCCCGTAATCGATTACGAAAAATGCAACGGCTGCAAAACGTGCGTAGCAAAATGCCCGAGAAAGTGTATCGTTGACAGAGATATATAATCGTGATATAATTTGCCCGAAGAATTGTTCTTCGGGCATTTTCTTTTATGAGGGGGATTTTCGAAGAAAACACGGAGTTAATATGGAAAAACAGAAGATAGACAGAATAAACGAGCTTGCGAGAAAGCAACGCGAAATAGGTCTTACAGAGGAAGAAAAGAGCGAGCAAGCTATTCTCAGAAAGGAGTATATCGAAAGCTGGCGAAAGGGAGTGAAACAAACGCTCGATAATACTTACATCGTCGATAAGAACGGAAACAAAACAAAGCTCAAAGAAAAACGAGAGGACTTAGATAATTAGCGTTATATTGATAGTCTCGCAATTGAGCAATATCTGCAATCTAAAGTTAAAGTTACTTATATAATACGTAAAGTATTATTTTGTTCGTTTGCCTTGATTTTCTTTAATTTCGGGGTGAAAAGCAAGGCACCTCAAAGCTGTCTTTTTTAGACAATTTAGGCAAAGCTTTGCTTGTATTTTTTTTCGAGAAAGATATTTCAAAACATTTATAATATCGCTATAAATAAAGTCAATGAAAGAATTAGAAAGGTTAGAAAAAGTAAATAACGAGTCTTCAAAATCACCCGATAAGCGAAAGGTGACCTTTTCTCTTTTTAAGAAAGAGGACGGAGAAAGGTGCGGAGAAGAGCTTACGATAAACAAAAGCTTTTGCTGGAATGGATATAATTGGACTGTCCCTGCGGTATATGTTTGCGAAAAAGGGTTTGTTTTGGAGATTTTTGCCGAAATAGATAAAAAAATTGCGGAAGACTTTATTTCGAAATGGGAGTTTGTCGAAAAGGGCGACGATGTTTCTGCGGAAACATTGAGACAAATCGAAAAAGATAATCCTTTTGCGCTCGATTATAACGTCGAGCTTTTGCTTAACGGCAAAACGCTTCGTCAAAAAGAGGGCAAGGGATGGTCTTATATCGGCAAAAAGGAAGAAGCGGAGAGCGAAATTCTTTCGATTCTTGAATATTACGGCTTGTCGCTTGATGGATATTACGTATATAAAGAAGCGTATTTCCCTTATTCGTTGAATAATAAGCCGACGATAAAAGACTTAAAAATGACGCTGAAAAAATACCCCGAGGAGCTTTTCGGCGATGAGTTCTTTGTTGAAAAATCGAGCGATAGAATCGAAATAGTTTCTCCCGTAACAAGAAATAAGCACGTTTTGACCGTTATCGATAAAAATTCGGAGGAACTTCAAATAGATAGTTTTGACGGGAAAGTATTCCCGAAATATATAACGACTCTTACTTATGCGATAGTTCCCGATATCTCCGACAAGATATTTAGAATTGCCGACTGTAAGCAAAGCGACCAACCTATTTGTGATACAAATAAAAACGAAAGCTCCTCTATCGGAATTATCGGCGGAGCAGACGGGCCTACGGCGGTTATTCTTTCAAACAAAAATGACGGTATGTGTCATACGGCGGTTTCGGCGCTTACGCATACGCCGCAAGAAAAGGTTTGTTGGCGACCGATATTCAAAGTAAAGACCGTTGAGGACTTTGAAATATCGTTGATTTAATGACGAGTATTTATAATGCGAGGTAAAAAACCCAAAACTAATTTTGGGTATTCATCGTTAGTCTCACTCGATTAAGTCTCATAGATGTCTTTTTGCGGTATTTTCAAATCTTTGCTTTATACTAATAAAAACGCTCCGTGAATTTCACGGAGCGTAGTTTTTTATATTTTGTTATTCGCCTTTCGTAAGCTCGGCTTCGTATGCTTTGAGTACGATGTTTTTCAAGCTTTCTCTTGTTTCGGTATTGATAGGATGCGCGATGTCTTTATATTCGTTGTCCGAGGTTTTTCTCGACGGCATTGCGATGAAAAGTCCGTCTTGACCTTCGATGATCTTTATGTCGTGGACGACAAAACAATCGTCGATTGTGATGGAGGCGACCGCTTTAAGCTTGCCGTCGTTTTTCTGTACGGTGCGAATTCTGATGTCGGTAATGTTCATTCCCATAATAAAACCCCTTTATCATATAAGTATACTTAAATAATACACCAGAATTTTTCGCAATTCAATACCTTTCTCAAAAAAAGTTGCGTTTTTCTCGAAAAATATTGACGATCGATAGAGTCACAAAAAGAGTTTTCTCGGCATATTATTTATGTATGATGGATTTTAAAGCAAAGCCGTCCGTGCATTTTGTCGGAATCGGCGGAGAGAGTATGTCGGCGCTCGCGATATATTTGAATTATTTAGGCGTCAACGTTTCGGGCTCCGATAAAGAGATTAACCGCAATTCGGAAAAGCTTGAAAAATTAGGGATAGAAGTCAATATCCCGCACCGAAAAGAAAAGGTTTTAGGCAAAGATTTTGTCGTCAAAAGTCTTGCGATAAAGGACGATAACGAAGAGGTCGCTATGGCAAAAAAGCTCGGTATTCCGATTTTAAATCGCGGCGAGCTTCTTGGAGAAATAGCGTCGCGGCATAAATATACTATTGCTGTTTCGGGAAGCCACGGCAAAAGCACGACGACGGCGATGATTTCGAAAATCTTGCTCGATTTCGGCCTTAATCCCGCGATACATATCGGCGCGAATTTTCCGTATATTGGCGGCAATGTAAGGTTTTCTTCGAGCGAATACTTCGTGACTGAAGCGTGCGAATATATGGGCGCGTTTTTGTCGCTAAACCCATATATTACGGTGATAACCAATATGGAGCTCGACCACCCCGATTGCTATAAAACAAAAGAAGAACTTTATTTTGCGTATAAAAAGCTTGCCGAAAAAACGAAAGGAATAACGCTTGTCGGGGGAAAGGATAAAGATAAGATTTGCGTTCATAATGCTCTGACGGTAGGTATAGGGGAAAGTTCTTATTACGGAACAAGAAATCTAATCGAAAAAGACGGATTTTATAGCTTCGATTTTTTTGTCGCGGGAAAAGACAATGGGAGAGTTAATCTTTGCCAAAAAGGCAAGGTGAATGTCGAAAACGCTCTTTTTGCTCTTGCAGTTTCGGATATAGTCGGAGTGCCGTTTTTACGAGCAAAGGACGCTATCGAAAGCTTTTCGGGAATAGCAAGGCGACAGGAAAAGCTGTTTGACGGAAGTATTGAGGTGTATTCGGATTATTCCCATCATCCGATGCAAGTGAAAAGCGTCGCAGAGAGCTTTAAGAAAACGGACGGCAGACTTATCGGAATATTCCAGCCGCATACCTATTCGAGAACAAAAGCTTATATCGAAGATTTCAAAACGTGCTTTTTCGGGTTTGACGAGATTTATATTCTGCCGACTTTTGCCGCAAGGGAGATTAAGGACGAAGCGGGAGACGAGGTCGCGCTTTTTAACGCGATAGAGAATAAGAATAAATATTTGACGAATATTTCCGAGATAAATAAAATGCTTCTTTCGAACGTTGTCGAAAAGGATACCGTTGTTTTTATGGGCGCGGGAAGTATCGATAAAACGGCGCGCGAATTTGCCGAAATGTTGAGAAAATATGTTGCAAATCAACAAGTTTTGTGCTAAACTTATTATAATTTCATAGATGCGAAAGTCGCAAAGTGGTATTGCAGCAGCTTCCCAAGCTGCCTCCCGCGGGTTCGATTCCCGTCTTTCGCTCCATAACAATAGGCACACTTTTAAGTGTGCCTATTGTTATA
>CAZIPL010000008.1:0-39153 GCA_964541255.1 uncultured Clostridia bacterium
GGGCTTCAAATATAAAGACTGCGTAGAAGAAATGAAGATGGTCAACAAAGCGTTCATCGAGATAATGATCGAGGGCGATGCTAACGGAAGAGGCTTTCAATATCCTATTCCGACATATTCCATCACGCGTGATTTCGACTGGTCTGAAACGGAGAACAACAAGCTTTTGTTCACTATGACGGCAAAATACGGAACGCCTTATTTTTCCAACTACGTCAACTCCGATATGGAACCCTCCGACGTACGTTCGATGTGCTGCAGACTTCGTTTGGACTTGAGAGAGCTTCGCAAAAAATCGGGCGGTTATTTCGGTAGCGGCGAATCTACGGGATCGGTTGGCGTTGTAACAATCAATATGCCGAGAATCGCATACCTTTCTAAGGATAAGGAAGAGTTCTTCGCAAGACTTACGAAGCTTATGGACATCTCCGCAAGATCTTTGAAAGTCAAGAGAGATACGATAACAAAGCTTCTCGAAGCTGGACTTTATCCTTACACGAAAAGATACCTGGGAACGTTCAATAACCACTTCTCGACAATCGGCCTTGTCGGTATGAACGAAGCGTGCCTCAACGCTAAGTGGATCGGGGTAGACATGACCCACGAAGAAGCTCAGAAGTTCACGGTAGAAACCCTCGACTTCATGAGAAACAAACTTTCCGATTATCAGGAAATGTACGGGGATCTATATAACCTCGAAGCTACGCCTGCGGAAAGCACTTCTTATAGACTTGCTAAGCACGACAGAGCTCGTTATCCCGACATCATCGCGTCGGGCGACGAAGAGTCTCCGTATTATACCAACAGCTCGCACTTACCCGTAGGCTATACGGACGACATTTTCTCCGCACTCGACATTCAGGACGAACTTCAGACGAAGTATACTTCGGGAACGGTTTTCCATGCGTTCTTGGGTCAGAAGCTTCCCGATTGGCAAGCCGCAGCTAACCTTGTAAGAAAGATTGCGTATAACTATAGACTTCCTTACTACACGCTTTCTCCGACGTATTCCGTATGTGCCGAGCACGGATATATCGAGGGCGAGCATTTCAAATGCCCCATTTGCGGAAAGGACGCCGAAGTATATTCGAGAATCACGGGATATTATCGTCCCGTTCAGAACTGGAACGTAGGTAAGAGACAGGAATTCTCCGAGAGAAAGGTATACGACATCGAAAACTCGATGAAGCATTGGGGAGACGAGCATCACGACGACGAAGCTCCGATAGCTCCCGATGTAGCATGTGAACCCGAAACAACGGAAGCTCACGCATTCGAAGAGTTCGGAAGCAATATCCTTCTTTTCACGACAAAGACTTGCCCCAACTGCAAGATGAGCAAAATGATGCTCGATAAAGCGGGTCTTAGCTACGTTGTGATAGATGCCGAGGATCAAAAAGAACTTACTTATAGATTCGGTGTAAGAAAAGCTCCGACCATGCTCGTAGAAAACGGCGAAAGCTTCGACAGATACGAGAATGCAAGCGAGATAAAGGGCTACATCGAAAAGGTTAGAGGAAACTAAACTAAATGATTTACGATATAATTATCGCAGGCGGAGGCGTAGCGGGTATGACCGCTGCGCTTTACGCTAAAAGAAGCGGAAAAACCGTTCTTATCTTAGAAGAAGAGACGATAGGCGGACAGGCTGCTCTTTCTCCGAAGATAGAAAATATTCCGTCTATAGAGAGCATAAAAGGAAGCGACTTTACCGATAGATTGTTCGAACAAGTGCTTTCCTTAGGCGCGGAAGTAGAACTTGAAAAGGTCGAGGGGATAGAAAAAATCAACGATCTTTTCGTCGTTCACACAAACTACGGCGACCACAGCGCAAAGAGCATAATTCTTGCTAACGGCGTAAGACATAAGCACCTAAATCTTAGAGACGAAGAGGAGATGATAGGAAAGGGAATTTCCTATTGCGCGGTATGCGATGGAGCGTTTTATAAGGACGAAGAGGTCGCGCTTGTGGGGGACGGCAATACGGCGCTTCAATACGCGTTGCTTCTTTCTTCGCTTTGCAAAAAGGTGTATGTTTTGACACTATTTGACAGGTTTTTCGGCGACGACGCTCTCGTTAAGGCGCTTTATAAAAAAGACAACGTTGAAGTTATCCAGAACGTCGCGGTAGTTGACTATGAGACGGATGAAAAAGGCGAGCTTTCGGCGGTGATTTTTAAAGAGCGCTACGGCGAAGAAGAAACCAAATCCGTCGAAGTAAAGGCGCTTTTCATTGCGATAGGGCAGATTCCCGATAATAAACGCTTCAAAAACCTTGCCGAACTTGACGAAGAGGGCTTTTATATAACCTCCGACGATATGTCTTGCAAAGTTGACGGCGTGTATGCCGCAGGCGATTGCAGAAAGAAAAAAGTACGCCAAGTGTCAACCGCTTGCGCAGACGGCGCAATAGCCGCGGTTTCCGCAAACAACTATTTGGAACGCCAAGGCTTTTGATTAAAAAAGCTTAAAATAACAAAAAATCACATACAAAAAAAGCTCGCTTTTCATAAGCGAGCTTTGGTTTTTTATAAAGCTTTAATATAATCTATAAGAAGTAAATCTTTTGTCTTGCGACAAAATCTTTGCAAAACAAGAATGTTTTGCTGCGAAACTTTCATTTCGCACTTCTTAGATTGAAATACTGCGAAGTCGTAAACCCTTGCAAGCAAGTTTGTAATTTCTTGTATTATTGGTTATTTCTTAATTCCGAAGATTGTCGAAACGCCGTCAACAATAAAGATAACGCCGATAACGATGAAGAACCAATCGAGCATAACGAACTTGCACATAATGAGCAAAAGTCCGATTACGATTGTGAGAACGGAGGAAAGGATTGCAGCCGTTACTTTGGACTTAAGCGCGTTAACGAGATCTACCGCGCCCTGAATCAAAACAGCTACGCCCAAGATAATGAGAGTAATCTGAACAAACAACCAGCCGCCTAAAAGAATGACCGCGCCTACAGCCATATATAAAACGGCTTCTGTCGTCTTTTTGAGGGAAACAAGCGCATAGATTCCGTATACGATCAAAATAACGCCTACCGCGGTCATAAGCCAGCTTAGAACTTGGCTTTTGAATACGCAGAAAAGCACGCCCACGAGGATATATACGAGGGCAGAGAGTACGGATTTACTCAACTTAACATCTTTTGCCATAATAAATAAAACCTCTTTAATTTTTTTCGAATTAGTATTGATAAAAAGTATGCTTTTTTCGGCGTTGGCATTTTTGCAACGCGTCGATTTTTCCGACATCGAATCGATAACCGAAAAAAAGATGCGTTTTCAAGAGTTCTTTTATCGGTTTTTATCTGTCGGATTGTCGCTAAGCATTCTTTTTACGCTAATAATTATAGCACAATGTTTTTCATATTGCAAAGAATTGTATTACATTTTATGCCGCGTATGTTTGTCGTGGTTAGCCGTTTTTATTAAATATGCGAAAATCTATTGTAAAAAGCTTTCGCGTATGATAAAATAACTAAAAAGATATATAGGAGTTTATATAGATGCTACTTGACGGTAATATATGGTTTTTGCCCTTTGAGGTAGACTTTATAGTTTGGTTGCAAGGAATCGGCGAAGGAACGTTTCTTCAGACGGCTTTGTTGTGGCTGAATAACTTTTTATCCATTCTCGGCGAAGAAATGCTTATGATAGTAATCATGGGCTTGATATATTGGGGCTTTGACAAGAAAAAAGGTGAGAGAATCGCTGTGTCGCTTCTTGCGGCAAACGTAGCAAATCCCCTTATCAAAAACGTCATAAAAAGGCTCAGACCTTATCAGTCAACCGACAAAATCGAGCTTTTGAGAGATGTAGGCGGATATTCTTTCCCATCGGGGCATTCGTCGTCTTCGGCGTCGTTCTATCCCGCTATAGCTTATAACTACAGAGAAAAGAATTGGAAGTGGATGACTGTTCTTGCGATAGTCATTCCGATTTTGGTCGCGGTATCGAGAAACTACCTCGGCGCACACTTTTTGACCGACGTCGTATGCGGTTTGCTTCTCGGCGTGATAATTCTTCTTGCGACGCAGTTTATTCTCGATAAAATATCGAATAAGTACTATTTCTACATCGGAATGATAGTGCTTTTCTCGGTAGGGCTTTTCTATTGCAAAACGCACGACTATTTCACTTCGCTCGGAATAATAATCGGTTTTGTCGCAGGCATTGCTTTCGAAGAAAGATTCGTCAAGTTTGCAAACACCAAGCTTTGGTGGAGAGCAGCTTTAAGAACTCTTATTGGCGGCGGACTTTATCTTGGACTCAACTTCCTAATAAAGCTTGCTTTCGGCGGATTTTTTGTCGAAGATTCCGCAGGCGATTTGGCGTTCAGAGTAATAAGATACACCGTAATCATCTTCACGCTTATAGGTCTTTATCCGTGGGTGTTCGGCTTATTCGATAAGGTTTGGCAAAAGCTCGGCGTAATAAAATAAAAACGTAAAACAAAAATCAAGGTTCGGTATTTTTTCCCCGAACCTTTTTTATTATGTCTTTTTGGGGTCTTTAAAGCAAAGCTTTGCGAAGTTTATTAGATATTCAACAACCAAAGATTTGAAAATTACGCAAGAAAGACACTTTTTAGGCTCAAACGGGTGAGATTTTCAGTGATTAACTTTCATCATTTTCGAATACTCTTTCGGCGTAATGCCGTATTCTTTCTTGAACGATCTGAAAAAGCTGTTGTAATCGGAGAACCCGCATTTTTCGTATACATCGATAACGTGCTCGTTTTTTGCGAGGTATTCTTTTGCAAGGACGAGCCTTTTTTTGATTATGTATTGGTGAATGGGACAGTCGACGGAATCCTTGAAGATATGCATAATTCTCGACTTACTCAAGAACACGCTTTGTGCGATTGATTCTATCGAAAGCTCGGGATCCGTCAAATGCTCGTTGATGAAAATAAGGAGCTTTTCTTTTATAACGTCGTCCTCGTTTGTTTCTTTTTGCTCGAGGATTTCCTCGTTTTCGAGAAGTATCAAAAGCTCCGCGACTTTGCTTTGCGCCAGAATGTCGTTTCCGTAGCCGTATGCTTTTTCGGAACTGTCATAACAGCTTCTAAGAAGCGAAAAGGCTTTTTCCTTGTCTTTTTTGGATAGCCTGATAAGGTTTTTGCCGTTTTTCGCAGCCTTTTCAAAGGGTTGCAAAAGATTGCTTTCTGGGGTGGAAAGGCGCGTCAAGAATCCCTCGCTCATCCATAGCACGTATCTTTCGTATTTCATAACGCTTCGTGCAGACATTTTGTGAAGCTCGCTCGGCGAAATCAAAAGTATGTCGCCGGGCTTAAGGGCATAGCTTCGTCCCTCGATAACGTAGTTTACGTCGCCGCCCACGAAGCAATACAGCTCATAAAAATCGTGGTGGTGTGTGCCGACCTCTTTGACATAGCTGTCGTAGTAGTGAAATATTTCATAAGGCTTGTTCGCCATCGCTTGTCGCGGGTCGAAAACGGTATCTTTTCTCATAAAAACTCCTATCGTGAATAATAATTTTGCAGAAAGTGAGGCGTTATATGATTCAAAAACTGCGGCGAAAGTTGTACCCCGCCCTACGTGTAGAAACGTAAAAGCGTTGTAGGGCGGTGGCTCTGCTGCCGCCGAATAACAAGGCGCTTTTTTTGGAGCTGTCGCCGTAAGGCAACTAAAGGGATTGACCTATCGTCAAATACTTCCTTTAGCAAGTTTTCAGTTGTCAAAAAAACAAAGGTATTGACTCATCGCTCAAGGCTCCCTTTGAAGGGAGCTGGCTCGGCAATAGCCGAGACTGAGGGATTGACATATCAACTATTCCTTTAGAAAGATGCAGAAAAACGACTGAGGGATTGTTTGTTGCCACGTGGCATTTTTTAAACATAACCAATCTAGTAGGGCGGTGGCGCAGTTTACGCAGAAATAAGGCTCCTTGTTAAAGATGCCTTTGCTGTCGTGTTCAAAGTCGTAGGGCGGTGGCTCTGCTGCCGCCGAATAATAAGTCTCCCTTTGAATTGCGCTGTCATTGCGAACCGAAATGACAAAAGGGATTGACCTATCGGCAATTGCAAAAACGCGTTTAACAAGGGTTTTTAATTATGGTTTCGCGCAAACTTTTCTCGGCGTTTTTCGGTCTTTAACCTTGTTTCAAACAGTTTACTCTATATATAGCAGTTTTTGCAAGTATTTTTAGCATTTTTTTATATTTACTATCAAAAAGATATGTGCTACAATGATATTGTAAAATGAATAGCTTTGTGATAAAACTAAAAAATATCGCAAAGACGGATATTTACGGAGGAATATATGAAAAACAGCTTTGCGCTTAAAAACAAAACTGCGGAAAGACTTTACGAAGAAGTGAAGAACCTTCCGATAATAGATTATCATTGCCACCTTTCGGCAAAGGAGATTTACGAAGACGAAAACTTCGGGAACATAACTAAGGTCTTCCTTGCTGCAGATCATTACAAATGGCGTCTTATGCGCTCGTTCGGTATTGACGAAAAGTACATAACGGGCGACGCGGACGATTTTTCGAAGTTCGAAAAATATATCGAATGCGTTTCTTACGCCGTCGGTTCGCCCCTTTACGCTTGGACAGTTTTGGAGCTTCATACTTATTTCGATTATGACGGAGACATTCTTCCCGAAAAAGCGAGAGAGATTTACGACATCGCGAATAAGGCGATAAAGGAAAAAGACCTCAAGCCATCGACCGTTATGAAGATTTCGAAAGTAGAAGCGGTCTGCACGATTGAGGAAGCGTATGCTGATTTGAAGTATCACGAGCTTTTGTCGGGAAAGACCGAAACAAAGATACTTCCTGCGTTTAGAGGGGATAAGCTTATCAATATTTTCGACGGTAACTTTGCAAAATACGTCGAGCTTCTTTCCGAAAATACGGGAGTAAAAGTAAATGACATCGACTCGCTTTTATCTGCTCTTGACAAGCAAATCGAGCGTTTCGGCGCACTCGGCTGCATTTCCGCCGACTTTGCGTATGAGGGACTCAATTACGTTCCCGCAACGAAAGAGGAGGCGGGTCTTGCGTTTAACAACGCGCTTTGCGGCAAAGAGTTCGACGGCGACAAATACGTATCTTTCGTTTCGACCTATCTTCTCGATAAGTGCTATAAATACGGCTTCGGCGTTCAGCTCCATTTCGGCGCGATAAGAAACAACAACGAAAAGATGTTTGCGCGCCTCGGTGCCGATTCGGGATACGATTCGATTTCCGACGTTCCTTATCTTCACGGTTTGAGAGGACTTCTCAATTCCGTTGACGAAGTCGGAAAGACTGTGATATTTAATCTCAACCCTGCCGACAATGCGATTATAGCGACGTTCTGCGGCAACTTCGTTTCGGGTGGAGTTAAGGGCAAGGTTCAACCTGGAGCTGCTTGGTGGTTCAACGATCACTACGACGGAATGACGGAGATGCTCAAAAACCAAGGCAACCTCACGCACCTTGCGACCAATGTAGGTATGCTCACCGATTCGAGATCATTCACGTCTTATCCACGCCACGACTATTTCAGAAGAATACTTTGCACCTTCCTCGGAAACAAAGCAGAGGACGGAGACTTTACGTCTAACCTCGAGGTTTTGGTCAAGATTGCCAAAGACGTAAGCTATTATAACGCAAAGGAATATTTCAATCTATAAACGCTTTACACCGCAACATGCGGCTAAAAATAAAAAAATATAAAAAAGAGGTATAAATTATTATGAAAAAAGCTGACATCGGACTTATCGGTCTTGCCGTTATGGGCGAGAACCTTGCAAGAAACATGGAAAGACACGGATTCACCGTAGCGGTTTTCAACCGTCACACCGAAGCGGTTGATAACTTCGTTGCGAGATTCCCCGAGAACAACTTCATTGCGACGCATTCTCTCGAAGAGCTTGTTGCATCTCTTGCAAAGCCGAGAAAAGTATTCATGATGATAAAAGCAGGCGCACCGGTAGACGGAATGATCGAAAAACTTATTCCGCTTCTTGAAGAGGGCGACGTAATCATCGACGGCGGAAACTCCAATTTCAACGATACGATGAGACGTACCGAATATGTCGAGTCTAAAGGACTTTACTATATCGGAACGGGCGTATCGGGCGGCGAAGAGGGCGCTTTGAACGGACCTTCCCTTATGCCCGGCGGAAGCAAGGAAGCTTTCGACATCGTCAAAGATATATTGCAGTCTGTCTGCGCTAAGGTAAACGGCGAGCCTTGCTGCGATTACGTCGGAGAAAACGGCGCGGGACATTACGTTAAGATGGTTCACAACGGAATCGAATACGGCGATATGGAACTTATCGCTGAAACATATGCGATTTTGAAAAAATCTCTCAATTTAACGAACGACGAGCTTTGCGAGATATTCAAGGGCTACAATGACGGCAAACTTTCTTCTTACCTTATCGAAATAACCTATAAGATTTTCAGATATAAAGCAGAAAACGGCGAAGAAGTTGTCGACAAAATTTTGGGTGCCGCAGGACAGAAAGGAACGGGCAAATGGGCTGTTATCGACTCTTTGGAGGAAGGAATTCCTCTTACCATGATTGGCGAAGCGGTATTTGCAAGATGTCTTTCTTCTCTTGTTGACGAAAGAAAGTCTATCGCTTCCGCATTCGACATTAATTGCGAAAAGCCCGTTGTAGACAAGGCTGAACTTGTCAAAACAATGGAAAACGCGCTTTATGCGGCAAAGATTCTTTCCTACACGCAGGGCTATCAGCTTATGGCGCAGGCTGCAAAAGCATATAACTGGAACTTGAACTTCGGACAGATCGCTCTTATGTGGAGAGGCGGCTGCATCATAAGATCCGAATTCCTCGGCAAGATCAAGGAAGCTTATGTAAAGAATCCTAAGCTTGAGAACCTCCTTTTGGACGACTTCTTCAACAACGCGTTGAAAGAGTATGAGAAAGACCTCAGAAAGGCAATCAAGCTTGCGGTAGATTGCGGAATCGCAGTTCCCGCATTCACGGCGGCTCTTGCATACTTCGACGGTATGAGAACGACGTTCTCTCCCGCGAACCTCATTCAGGCTCAGAGAGACTTCTTCGGAGCTCACACTTATGAAAGAGTAGATTGCGAACGCGGCGAGTTCTTCCACACCAACTGGACGGGCGAGGGCGGAAACACCACTGCAAGAGAATATAAAGCGTAAATAAAAGAAAAAGATATGCCAATGCCGACGGATTTTTTGAAGTCGGCATTTCGGCTTAAAAAGTGTATTATGATAAAAGAATGTATCGATAAAAACGACATCGCGAAAATCGTGAGCGACTTTATTGCGGAAAACGAGATTTCAGACAAGGTAATCCTTGCATGCCCCGATATAACGAGACATCACTCTCACGCGGGGGAGATCGCTTGCGAGCTTTACGATGCCCTTAAAGACAAAAAAGACGTATCCGTAATAATCGCATTGGGAACGCACGAGGGAATGACGAAAGAGGAAGCGGCGAAGATGTATCCGACAATTCCTTACGAGAAAATCATAAATCACAATTTCCGTAAAGATACCGTCAAACTCGGCGTCGTACCCAAAGAGTTCGTCAATACCGTGTCGAGAGGCATTTGCGATTTCGAGATAGAAGTCAACGTAAACAGCGCCGTTATGGAAGAGGGTGTAACCGTAATTTCCGTCGGACAGGTTGTTCCTCACGAAGTAGTCGGAATGGCTAACGGAAACAAGAACCTTTTTGTTGGGTTAGGCGGCAATTCGATGATCAATTCCTCTCATTTTCTCGGCGCGTGTTGTGATATGGAAAAGATTATGGGAAGAGACCATTCTTCCGTTCGAGAGGTATTCGATTATGCTGAGAGAAACTATTTGAAAGACGTAAATATCTATTATTTCCAAACGGTAGTAGAAAACGGCAATATCATAGGACTTTTCGCGGGAAAAGGCAGAGAGCCTTTCGAAAAAGCGGTTAGACTTTCTCAAGAAAGAAATCTCATATATCTCGATAAGCCCCTCAAAAAAGTCGTAGTCAAGCTTGACGAAGAGGAGTTCAAATCGACGTGGCTCGGCAACAAAGCCGTTTATAGAACCCGTCTTGCGATAGAAACGGGCGGCGATCTTATCATCTTGGCAAAGGGCGTCGAACGCTTCGGCGAAGATAAAGCAATCGACGAGCTGATAAGGAAATACGGCTATACGGGAAGAGATAATATCTTGCGCCTTGCAGACGAAAAGGAAGACTTGAAAGAGAATCTTTCGGCGGCGGCGCACCTTATTCACGGCTCTTCCAACGGCAGGTTCAATATCACCTATTGCGTCGAAAAGATGACGAAAGAGGAGATCGAGGGAGTAAACTTCAAGTATATGCCTTATAGCGAGGCTATCAAAAAGTATAACCCCGAAACGCTTAAAGACGGCTTCAATAACGTTGACGGCGAAGAGATTTTCTATATTTCAAACCCCGCAGTTGGCTTATGGTCGGCAACAAAGCTCTTTTGAGTTAAATGACAAATCAATAAAAGAAAAATGAATGATATTCGTTGAAAATTATGGATATAGTTTTCAACGGAGAAAGGAGAAATTATGGAGTTCAGAAAAGATTGTAAATATGCGATAGCTTGTCCTACAAGCATGGGCGTAAGAATCACCCCGATAAACGGTCAGCCTATCGAAAGCTCCGATACCTACAAAATGCAGGCAACGAGCGCCGAGAGCAACGTATTGTCGATAGCGGCTGGTCTTGGTGAAAAGACGCTTGTCATGACATCGTTCGTCAAAAACGATCCGATTGCGGAATTTATCAAGAGAAACCTTAGATACAGAGGAATGGACTATGTTGGAAAGGACGTCGAAAAAGGCGATCCTTGGGGATATAGACATCAATTCAACATCGCGGAACGCGGCTACGGCACGAGAGGTCCCAGAGTAGCAAACGACCGTAGCGGAGAAGTAGGAAGAACGATGTCGGTGGAAGATTTCGACCTTGACGAGATTTTCGGCAAAAACGGAGTTAAAATTCTTCACTTGTCGGGACTTATTGCGGCTCTTTCTCCGTCGACGTCCAAACTTTGCGTAGCCCTTGCCGAAAAAGCAAAAGAATACGGCACGAAGATTTCCTTTGACTTAAATTACAGAGCAAGCTTTTGGAAAGGCAGAGAAGAAGAGCTTTCGGCGGCATTCAAAAAGATCGCGTCCCTATCCGATATTTTGGTCGGAAACGAAGAGGATTATCAGCTTTGCTTAGGTCTCAAAGGCCCGGAAGCGGGCGGAAAGGATCTCTCGTCGAAGATAGACTCTTTCAAAGAAATGATTCTGACCGCGGCGAAAGAATACCCCGACGTTTCGGTATTTGCCACGACGCTTCGTCAGGTTATTTCGACCAATCAACATCTTTGGGGCGCAATATCATACGACGGAGAAAAGTTCACGGTAGTCGAGCCTACGCCCATATACGTATACGACCGTATCGGCGGCGGAGACGGCTTTGTAGGCGGACTTTTGTATTCGTTAATCGAGGGTAATGACGTCGAATATGCGACGAAGTTCGGTAGAGCGACGGGCGCGTATGTCGCAACTCTCGAAACGGACTACGGTCTTCCCACGAACATAGGCGTTATCGAGTCCATTATGGCTGGGGACGCAAGAGTAAAACGCTAAAAACAATCAAAAATTATAATATCAAAATATAAAAACAACAAGGAGAAACATAAAATGAAATTACCGTTTAACGTTGATTTATCGAACGAAGTAGTTGCAATAACGGGTGCGGGCGGAGTTTTAATGAGCGAGTTTGCGAGAGCGCTTGCCGCATGCGGAGCAAAGGTAGCCGTTATGGATATAAGCGACGAGGGAATCAAGCGTACCGTAGATGCGATTAAGGCTGACGGCGGCACGGCTATCGGCGTAAAGACCAACTGCCTTGTCAAAGCAGAGATAGAAAACGCAAGAAATACCATCGAAAAGGCTTTCGGCGAAGTAACGCTTCTCGTCAACGGTGCCGGCGGAAACTCTCCCAAGGCAACTTGCGACAACGAATATATGTCTAACGACTTAGACGACGACGTTAAGTCTTTCTTCGATCTTGACGAACAAGGCTTCCGTTTCGTATTCGACCTTAACATCATGAGCGCGGTATATTGCTCTCAGGTTTTTGCGAAAAAGATGAGCGAAAGAGGAAGAGGAAACATAATCAACATCTCTTCGATGAACGCATACCGTCCTTTGACGAAGATCCCCGCATACTCTGCCGCTAAGGCGGGAGTTAGCAACTTCACCGAATGGCTTGCGGTACACTTTGCGCCTGTAGGAATTCGTTGCAACGCGATTGCTCCGGGATTCTTTGCCACCAATCAAAACAGAAGCTTGCTCTTCAACGAAGACGGCACGCCTACAGCAAGAACGGGTAAGATTTTAAGATCTACGCCCATGAACCGTTTCGGCGAAACGAGCGACCTTCTCGGCGCGCTTTTATACCTAGCTTCCGACGATGCGTCCGGATTCGTTACGGGAATCTGCATTGCCGTTGACGGAGGTTTCAACGCATATTCGGGTGTATAAAAGATTAAATAATTGTAATTTTTTGCAATATTTCAAAAAAAATCGTATTGAAGTCTTTGAAATGATTTGATATAATAGATATTGAAAAACATTCTCCGCAAAAAATTTTTGCGGAGAAAGACTTTGATTATAATAAGGAGAAATAAAAAATGAGAAAAGTAGTGAACATCAACAAGGGCTGGAAGTTCGTCAAAGAAAACATCGAGCTTTCCGAGGCTCTTTCCAAAAAAGGCGTTAAAGTCAACCTTCCTCACACTTGGAATAACCTTGACGGGCAGGACGGCGGCGACGATTACGTAAGAGACGCTTTTTGGTATATCAAAGAGCTCGATATTCCCAAAGAGGCAAAGGGCAACGAAGTATATGTCGAATTCCTTGCGGTAAGCCAGATTGCCGACGTATATCTTAACGGCGAAAAGCTTTTCCACCACGAGGGCGGTTTCTCGACGTTTAGAGTAAACTTGACAAACCACCTTGTCGAAAACGGAGCAAACGTTTTAGCGGTTCGTGCCGACAACAGAGCGAATAACATAACCTATCCGCAGTTTGCAGACTTCACGTTCTTCGGCGGAATATATAGAGACGTAAACCTCGTTATCGTTCCGCATAGCCACATCGACCTTGACTACTTTGGCGGCGACGGCGTTATGGTAACGCCCAAAGTCAACGACGACGGAACGGCGGATATCGAAGTAAAGGCATTTGTAACAAACGCGCAAGAGGGGCAGACCCTTTCCGTTCATATCGAAGATTACGCCGTAGCAGAATCTGTCATCGACGAAACTCACCCCGTAACGGAAAACGTCTTCGAGCTTTTGATGCAGCGTCCCGTTCTTTGGCAGGGAAGAAAGAACCCGCACCTTTATACATGCAAAGTAACTCTTTTAGACGGCGATAAGGTTCTCGACGAAAAGACCGTCAAATTCGGCGTAAGAAAATATACTATCGATCCTAACGAGGGCTTTATCTTGAACGGCGAAAAAACTCCTTTGAGAGGCGTTTGCCGTCATCAAGACAGACTCGATATGGGATGGGCTATCACGAACAAAGAGCACGAAGAAGACTGCGCTTTGATTGCCGAAATGGGCGCTAACACCATTAGACTTGCTCACTATCAGCAGTCTCAATATATGTACGACCTTTGCGATATGTACGGTTTCGCTATTTGGGCGGAAATCCCGTTCATCTCTCGCTTTATGGAAACGGGCGAAGCTAACACTATATCGCAGATGAAAGAGCTTATTATTCAGTCCTACAACCACCCGTCGATTATTTGCTGGGGACTTTCCAACGAAATCACCATGCAGGGCGACGACGAAGATCCTGCTTTGATCGAGAACCACGTCAAGCTCAACAATCTTTGCCACGAACTCGATCCTACTCGTCTTACGACTATGGCGCAGGTATCGATGCTCCCCGTTGAGAGCAAAATGAACGACATTTCCGACATTTTCTCTTATAACATCTACTACGGTTGGTACGTAGGCGAAATCGCCGACAACGCTAAGTTTATGGACGAATGCCACGCCGCTCACCCGACAAAATGTATGGGTATCTCGGAATACGGTTGCGAAGCGATACTTACTTGGCATACGGCTACTCCCGAGCAAGGCGACTATACGGAAGAATATCAAGCTCTCTATCACGAGGGACTTATCAAGACGATAAGAGAAAGAGATTACCTTTGGGCAACCCACGTTTGGAATATGTTCGACTTCGCCGTCGATATGAGAGACGAGGGCGGCTGTAAGGGAAGAAACAATAAGGGACTTGTAACTTTCGACAGAAAGACCAGAAAAGATTCCTTCTATGCTTACAAGGCATGGCTCAATAAAGAGGATAAATTCGTTCATCTTTGCGGAAAGAGATATGTAAACCGCTTTGAGGAAGTAACCAAAGTAAAGGTATATTCCAACCTTCCCGAAGTTACTTTGAAAGTAAACGGAAAGACGCTTGAAACAAAGAGCGGTGATATGTTCTTCGAGTTCGATGTCAAGCTCAAAAACGGAACGAATACGATTACGGCTGTTTCGGGTATGTATAAAGACAAGATGACGATAAAGAAAGTCGATAAACCCGATCCGTCCTATTCGTTCGGAGCAAAAAAAGGTGCCGTAACCAACTGGTTCGATAAAGACGGCAAAGAATTCGTCTTGGATTGTCCCGAGGGATACTTCTCCGTCAACGACAGAGTCAAGGATATTATGAAGTCCGAAGAGGCAGGTCCTATTCTTCAGGCAATGATCGATAAGATGATGACTTCTATGGCAGACGACCCGAGAGCGAAGAATATGAACCCCGATATGATGCTTAAAATGGTCGGACAGTTCACACTTATGAGAATCGTTTCGATGTCGGGCGGCAAGATTCCTATGGAAGCTGTAGTTCAACTTAACAACGTCCTCAATAAGATCAAAAAACCCGAAAAGTAATCTTAAGAAGTAAATGCTTTGTCTAACGACAAAGCATTTTGCAAAACAAAAATGTTTTGCTACGAAACTATCGTTTCGCACTTCTTAGATTGAAACACTGCGAAGTCGTAAACCCTTGCAAGCAAGTTTACGACTTCTTGTATTATAACTAAACGCTGAAATACTGCGGTGTTTCTGTTCTTTGTTAGCATTACCAGAAACTTCTTGTATTATAATCTATAAGAAGTAAATGAGTTAATTAACGTTAATCCATTTCGCACAAGCTTTGCTTTTGCCTCAAAACCAAAGGCTCTTTTTTGTTGGGAGCTGTCATTGCGGCTAGCGATGACTGAGGGATTGACTATTGCCACGTAGCATTGCTTTAACGCAACCAACCTAGTAAGGCGGGTGTTCTACTCCCGCCGAAACTGAGGGATTGATGCAATATGGCACTATTTCGAAGTTTTTCTCACCTAGCAAGCAAAATAGTATAACAAAAAAGAATAAAACGAGTTCGGAACCAACCGAGCTCGTTTTGCTTTATAAAAACGGAGTACTTCACTAAAAAAGTTCTCCGTTTTGTTTCAAAAGACAATAGAAACTTCAATGAATTTGCAAAATCCTAGATACTATTTCGAATAACAATTATTAAAAAGTCTTAAAATCAATCTAAAAAACTCTATATCTAAGAAAACTTCACCGCCGCATTGGTGATAAGAGTATCGCGGTTTCTGATTTCGACAACCGTTTCGTCTCCGATTTTTTCGACAAAGCAAAGGACGTTATCGGAGGGCAAAATCTCTTTTTTGTATGTAATCGAAAAATTGTCATGTTTTTCATTCCCGATAGTTTCGGTTGCAATATCTAGGTATACCAGATTGTGCACGTGCCCGTTTCCGTCTATGTCGCTTTGCTTGACGATGTAGGGGAAAGTCGCGGCATTACTTGATACTTGCGGTATTTTTTCGAACGTTCCGCTTTCGAAAACGCATAAGTTTTTTTCATGTAAATATAAGCCTATGTCTTCGTCTGTCGTCCGAGCGATTTTCTTTTCGTTTATGTCAAACAAAATCCAGCGTGACGAGGCAATAGCAATGACTTTATCGTTTCGAATAATTTCAAAATCTCGCATAGCGAACGCTCTTGCTGCTGTTCCTCTCGACCAAGTGTTGATTAAAAGCTTGTCATTAGATTTTGGGCGATCGAGAACTTTCACTTTCCAATCGACGAGCATCCATGTTAGACCTTTTTTTCTCATGTCGGTAAAGCCGTAGCCGACACTTTCTGCGTGCGCCGTAGCGGCGTCTTCGAGTGATTTCAAAATAAAAGCGTTTGTCGCAAAGCCGTACCTATCTGTGCTTTCGGCTTCGACCGTTGTTTTGACGGAATACTTCAAGTTATTCTCCTTCATGCTGAAAAATAGTACTCCCCGACTGTTTTATATCAAAACAAACCGTTGCTTTTCTAAATAATATTTCAAAACCGCAAAAACCGTCAAACGGATTTTGTGATTCAATCGATATTGAACGACGTTTCGTTTTAATGAAAAAGATTATACAATCAAAATATCGCATTATTATGTGATAAAAATGATAAATCCGTAAATATAAGTTTTTTTTGAATAAAAAACTTTCACAAAAACGAATTTGGGTTAAAGATTTTGATAAAAACAGAAAGTTTAGGCAAGACAATACTTAAATACGGGGGTAAAATAAACGTATATTATATGGAAAAAAGAGGGGCAAAGCCTCTCGAAAAAGGAGAAAAATATGAAAAAGCTATTGAAAGTATTAGCAGTAATCCTTTGCTTAGTTATGGCTGTTTCCGTTCTCGGCGCATGCCAGTCGGATAATCCCAATCCTTCGCCTTCGGACTCTACAGAAAAGAGCTTGACGGACGGAATGTTCTTGTTCCAGTTCGACAACGACGGCAGAACGCACAGCTTCTATGTTCACTTCTATGACAACGGAATGTTCTACTATTCCATGGTCAGCGGCAACATCAAGCAGATCGGTTACTACACCGTAGTTGACGGAGAGCAGACGATTCAATATAACGCAACTAGAGAAGATTGCTACAACGAGGTTTGGACTACGACAACCGTAAACAAGACGGTTAAGTATACCGACATCGACGGAAACGAACTCGGCGTATCTTATTGGGCACCGGAGCTTGGAATGCTTTATTTGATCTCTATCCCTAACGGTATGAACTTTGCTTCAACTCAGGCATTCGAGCAGCAGGCTTCCGACTGGACTCCCGATTCTTCCGTAGGAACGGAAATGGGCGTTGCGCTCTTTATGTATGAAGATTCGACCGATACGTCTTGCTACGTAGAAATCAACCACAACGGCACGTTTGTCGATATGATGGGCGATTTGATCGAAGGTACTTGGACGAAAGACGGCAATACCTATACGTTGAAAGATCCCGATAGTAGCGACACTGCTAAGCTTACGGTAAACGGCGACAATGCTACATATGTAGGTTATGACGGAACGACCGTTGAAGTATCGCTCCATAAAGAAGAATCTCAAGGAGGCTCTTCGAGCGGCGGAACGCAAGCAACGGGTTATTCTTGGACGTGTGCGGATGCTGGACAAGTTGCTACCGATTTCTCTATCGTTATGAAGAGCTCCGACGTATGCGAATGGTCTTTCACTTATATGAAAGGTTGGACGTATACATGTAATGTCGAACTTGACCGCGACAATATGATCTTGACGATTCTCGATTGGACGGCTTGCGATGGACAAGACAGAGACGATAGCTCTTCCGCTGCTCAGGTTTGGGGCATGTGCTCTTATTGGAATAAGTGGCAGCTTAACGACGACGGTTCTATGAACCTTATCACGGAATAAAATCAAAGTTTATTACGGCGGCAAGATTATAAGCTTTGTGTACGGGATAAAGCTTGAAAGGGTGTAGATGGTATGTTTTGAGATTAATCGATGCTTGATACTTCTTTCCTTGCCGCTTAATAAATAATTGCCTTAAAATAGAAGCTAAACGTAAAGCTTTGAATGACGCTTTATGAGTTTATCTAAATCGAATAAAAAGAAGTGAAGTTTCTTTCAAGATTTCGAAAACCTTAGTCAAAATCGATATTGAAACGAAAACTTCGATGTATCAAAATATCGACGAACTCTTTTAAAAAAATTGCTTGTTTTAAGCTCTTCACCCGTTGCGTTTACGTCATCGTTTTTGAAAATTTCGCGGCGGCATTTATAAAGAACATCTATGCATTTTTGCGTTAGAATTTATAAGAAGTAAAGCATTTATCTATCAACAAAATCAATGCAAAACAATTTTTGTTTTGTTACAAAGCTCTCAAAGGCTCCTTTAGTAATGGGGGTAACGTTGTAGGACTAAGATTGACTGTTATCCGCTAGACTTCGAAATTTCAAATCGTTTCGAGCAAAAATAGAAGCTATATGTAAATGCAGAATTGAAAGACGACTAAAGAATAACGATGTTAGTACTTTAAGTTATGCTTCTTATCCCAATTTAAATAACGTACTGTGCTAACAATCGATATTATTGCGTTGCTTTAACGACGATATTTCATAAACTATATTAGGCGATTAAAAACTAAATATCAAAACGGAAATAATTGCGAAAGCTACTGCCAAAGCGCAACATATCCGAATAAATCATACAAAAAAGGCACAATTCTCCATAAGTGCCTTTTTTGTATAACTAAAGTTCGATGTGTTTTTTCGATTGTTAACGATTCGTTTATGATTTGTTTATTTTGCGCGGTTATATTGATAATACAAATATTTCTCATCAATTTAACCTTTTTAAGAAAAACGACGTCTTATTTTTGACGTCGATTTTCTTTTTTTATATAAAATTATCTCTTTTTTTCTTCCTTTGCGTATTCGAGTGATAAATACGCAAAATCCACATATTCGACGAAATCTCTCGGCAAGAATTTTACGAATGAGAACTCTTTGAAGTTGTTGATATGATAAGGCAAAATCGCGGGCGTGGAAATATCGAGCTTTTCGCATATATCGACCATATATTCAAAGAACTTTTTCTCGTCGAAAATGCCCTCGCCGACATAAAGATAGTCTTTTTTGATTCTTCTATTTTCGTCAATAATTTTCGCCCAGATTTTGAACATACGCTCCGCCTTGAAGATTATAATGTTTTCTTTTTATATAATACATGAAAAAACGCCTTTTTGCAACTTTACAAAGGGCTGTGTTTTGTGATAAACTTATCCAAACACAATTTTTCGGGAAGTGAGCGAAATGAAACAAAAAGAAAGCGGAATACCCGAAGCGGTTGTAAGGCGATTGCCGAAATACTACAAGCTTTTAACCGTCCTTGAGAGCGAGGGAATAAAAAAAGTTTCGTCGGGGACAATATCCGAAAGGCTTAACTTGACGGCAAGTCAAGTGCGACAAGATTTGTCTCATTTCGGCGCGTTCGGGCTTCAGGGTTACGGATATAACGTTTCGACTTTGCGCGACGAAATAAAAGGCATTTTGGGCCTAACGAAGGATTATTCGATAGTAATCGTCGGTGCGGGGCACATCGGACAAGCGCTTGCAAATTACAGAGGCTTTGCCAAAAACGGAATGAAAGTCGTCGCGGTATTTGATATCAAGACCGACGGTATAAGCGTTCCCGACGGAGTTGAGATCTTGCACGTTTCGTGCTTTGAAGAATATGTGTCAAACCACAATGTCGATATTTGCGTAATTTCGACCCGCGAAGGTCCTGCTGAAGAGATTGCAGACATGGCGAAGCGATGCAAGATTCCTGCAATTTGGAATTTTGCCCACAAAGAAATTTTGCCGAACAGTGAAACGGCGGTTGAAAACATAAATTTAAGCGACAGCATATTCACGCTGACGTATATGATGAATTGTCTTAAAAACAAAACAAAAGACGAGGGAGAGGAACATGGAGCTTAAAAACGAAGTAATAAGGCTTTTGAAAGAGGATGCCAGATTCACGCCCAAGCAAATTGCGGCGATACTTTCCGTTGACGAAAAAGACGTCAGAGATACCGTTCACGAGCTTGAAAACAGCGGCGTTATCGTCAAGTACAGAGCCGTTCTCAATCACGATAAGCTCGACGATAAGTATGTCGAAGCGCTCGTCGAGATAAAGGTTAATCCGCAAAAGGCAAAGGGCTATGACCATATTGCCGAAATGCTCACGCAGTTCCCCGAAATAAAGAGCTTATATCTTTTCTCGGGCGGCTTCGATTTTGCGATGTTCGTAGAGGGCAAAAGCTTGCGTGACGTTGCATTTTTCGTTAATGAGCGTCTTTCCGTTCTTGATTGCGTTTCGTCTACTACTACAAACTTCGTGCTGAAAAAATATAAGTCCGAGGGGCTTTCTCTTTGCGACTTCGACGAACCGGAAAGGTTTGAATTGTTTTAATGGATTATACTAAATATATAAGCAAAAACGCTTCCGTTTTGCAGCCGTCGGGAATAAGAAAATTCTTCGACTTGGCGGCGAAAATGGATGGCGTCATATCGCTCGGCGTAGGCGAGCCCGACTTCGTAACAGACTTTGGGATAAGGCAAGCGGCAATTTATTCACTTCAAAAGGGTAGAACGCAATATACCGCGAACGCCGGATTATTCGAGCTTCGCCGCGAAATATCGTCGTATCTTTTCGATAGATACGCTCTTTCTTACGCGCCCGAAAACGAAATAATCGTAACGGTCGGCGCGAGCGAGGGCATAGACCTTGCGATGCGTGCGATAATAAACGTCGGAGACGAGGTGCTTATACCCGATCCGTCGTATGTTTCGTATGCCCCTTGCGTAAATTTAGCGGGCGGCGTTCCCGTTGCAGTCAAGTGCGAGTTTGACGAAGAGTTCGTTTTGACTGCTTTTGCAATGGAATCAAAGATTACGGATAAGACCAAAGCCGTAATAGTTCCGTATCCTAATAATCCAACGGGGTCCGTTATGACAAAATCGCAGCTCGAAGAGATTGCGAATGTCGTCAAAAAGCACGATTTGATAGTAATCACCGACGAAATATATTCCGAGCTGACGTTTTCGGGCGAGCACGTTTCGATAGCGTCTCTTCCCGATATGCGCGAAAGGACGATTTATATAAACGGTTTTTCCAAGGCGTTTGCCATGACGGGTTGGAGAGTAGGATATATCTGTGCGCCAAAGGAGCTTTTGAGTACGATATACAAAATCCACCAATATTGCATAATGTGCGCTCCGTCGATGAGTCAATACGCAGCTCTCGAAGCGTTGAAAGAGGGACGATCGGACGGTTATCAGGTCATCACCTATATGAAAGAACAATACGACATAAGGCGCAAATACCTCTATGCCTTTTTCAAGGAAATAGGTATGGACGTATTCGAGCCTAAGGGGGCGTTTTATATTTTCCCGTCAACGAAAAGCTTCGGTATCGAAGGCGATTCTTTTGCCGAAAAGCTTTTGGAAAAGCAAAAAGTCGCGGTGGTTCCGGGGAGTGCGTTTGGCGAAAGCGGAAGAGAAAACGTAAGAATATCGTATGCCTATTCGATGAATTCGCTCGAAACGGCATGCGAAAAAATAAGAACGTTCGTAGAGGAAAAACAATGGAAAGAGTAAGCGTAAGAGCGTGTGACGATTATGAAACAGAAAATGTCGAAAGAGCGGTAAACGCTCTTTTTGCCGATATCGACGGAGATAGCCTTTTCAAAAAAGGCGAAAGAATTTTGGTAAAAGCCAATCTTTTGAATAACTTCAAAATCGATTCCGCCGTAACGACGCACCCGGCTGTTATAGAAGCCGTTTGCAAAAAGCTCGTTGATTTAGGGTGCGAGCCTATTGTAGGAGACAGCTCCGCGGGGTTTTATAATCAAGCGCATATGGGAAGCGTATATAAAACTTGCGGAATGACGACGGCGGCGGAAAATTCGGGCGCGAAGCTTAACGACGATTTTTCGTCGAAAGAGGTGGTTTTCGAGAACGGAAAGGTAGGTAAACGCTTCGAGATAATAGGCATTGCCGAAAACGTCGACGGAATAGTCAACGTCGCAAAGCTCAAAACGCATAGATTCACTATGTATACGGGCTGTTCGAAAAATATGTTCGGACTGATCCCCGGGATGCAAAAGGTTCAAAGGCATGCGGAGTATAAGGACGTGTTGAAATTCACCGATTTCATTATCGACGTCAACGAATATATAAAGCCAAAAGTTAGGCTCAATCTCATCGACGCGGTAATAGGCATGGAGGGCGACGGGCCGAGCGCGGGCGATCCGAAAAAGCTCGGCGCGATAGTAGCGTCGAAGTCTTCTTACGCCGCAGACGTTGTCGGAATAGAGATAATAAACGGCAAAACGGAAAACTTCCCGCTTTTTTACGAGCTAAATAAAAGAGGGATAACTCCTAACAAAAAGGAGGATGTCGAGATTATCGGCGACGGCGTAGAACGCTTCGTTTGCAAAAGCTTCAAGCTTGTCAGAGACGATCGCCTTTGGTGCAAGGAGGGGAACAGATCGGTTTTTTCGGTGCTTTATCCGATAAAGAAATTCATAACGCCCTATCCTACCGCCAAAAAGAGCGAGTGCAAGGGATGCGGAAGATGCGCCGAGCACTGCCCCGAAAAGGCGATTACGATGAAAAACGGCAAAGCAACCTTTGACCTAAATAAGTGCATAAGGTGCTATTGCTGTCAAGAGCTTTGCCCGTATCACGTCATAAAAGTCAAGAAGAAGCTCACTACCAAGATAATGGAGAAGATATAATCGCATAAAAACTTGACAAATAAGCAAAATTGTGTTTTAATGTGTGGGTAAAAACAGAAGCCGAAAAGCAACCTGTTTTGCTTGACGGAAACGCTGTTTACCGTTGAAATTTTTGATATTGATCATTCTTTCTGCCCTTTACGATAAAAGGGCGGAAATTTTATTATTTTTAGTGTTAAGCATAAAGGCTTAAATCGGAGGAATAGAAAATGGCAGAAAAGGTTATTCTAACGCAGCAAGGCTATGATGATCTTCAACAGCAACTCGATTATTACCGTGCGGTAAAAAGACACGAGGTGGCTGAAAGAATCAAGATCGCGAGAGAATTCGGAGATCTTTCCGAGAATTCCGAGTATGATGCGGCAAAAGAAGAACAGCGCCAGATCGAGAGCAAAATCTTCGAGATGGAGCAGCAGCTCAAAAACTGCGAAATACAGGAAGCGACCGCAAAGAACGTCGTTGCGCTCGATAAGTACGTAACGATTAAAATGGACGGCGGCGCACCTGTCAAATACAGAATCGTAGATATCACGAAAGCCGATTTCTCCAAGGGATATATCTCTAACGCATCTCCCGTAGGCGCGGCTTTGATGGGAAGAAAAGTTAAGGAAAAAATCAACGTAAAGACCCCCAAGGGAGTCAAGGTTATCGAAATACTCAAGATAGAAGAAAAGGAGTAAGCCTTTTATGAACGAGCAGAATAACGTAAACAACGCACCCGAAAAAGAGCAGGATCTCAACGAAATAATGAGAATTCGCCGCGAAAAGCTTGCAAGGCTCGTAGAGGCGGGTGACGATCCGTACGAAGAGGATAAGTTTGTCGTATCGCATAGATCGAAAGAGATCGCCGAGCATTTCGACGAGCTTGAAAATAACGACGTAGCGATTGCGGGAAGAATAATCTCACGCCGCCTTATGGGCAAAGCGTCCTTTATCCACATTCTCGACGGACAGGGCACGATTCAGTCTTATGTTCGTATTGACGACGTAGGCGAGGATATGTATAAGCAATTCAAAGAGTGGGATATAGGCGACATCATCTCGGTCAAGGGCTATGTTTTCAAAACGAGAACGGACGAAGTATCCGTTCACGCTAAAGAGATTAACCTTCTTTCGAAGTCGTTGCTACCGCTTCCCGAGAAATATCACGGACTTACAAACCCCGATCTTCGCTATCGTCAAAGATACGTAGATCTTATCGCCAACCCCGAAGTAAAGGACGTTTTCGTCAAGAGAAGTAAGATTATATCTGCCGTTCGCGAGTATATGGACACTCGCAACTTCTTGGAAGTTGAAACGCCAGTTCTTAACACGATCCCCGGCGGAGCTTCCGCAAGACCGTTCGTTACTCACCATAACACTTTGGATATAAATATGTATTTGAGAATAGCTCCCGAACTTTATTTGAAGCGCCTTATCGTAGGCGGTTTCGAAAAGGTATACGAAATCGGCAGAGTATTCAGAAACGAGGGTATGGATATGAAACATAACCCCGAGTTCACTATTTTCGAATGCTATTGGGCGTATGCGAACATCAACGATATGATCGACGTTACGGAGGGCATTTATCGCCACATTTGCGACAAGGTCATCGGATCGAGAAAGATAAACTTCCAAGGCAACGAGATAGACTTCTCCGTTCCTTGTAGAAGACTTACCATGATAGACGCAGTTAAGGAATATGTCGGCATAGACTTTAACGAAGAAACGGCTGAAAGCGCATATCCTAAGCTCAAAGAAAAGGGAATTGAGGTTGAACCCGATATGCCTTGGGGTAAGCTTTTGTACGAAGCGTTCGACCAAAAGGTAGAGGAAAAGCTAATTCAGCCTACGTTTATTTTGGATTACCCCATCGAGGTATCTCCTCTTACGAAGAAGAAAAAAGACGACAAGAGACTTACCGCGAGATTCGAGTTCTTCATTTGCTCGAGAGAAATGGGCAACGCGTATAGCGAGCTTAACGACCCGATCGATCAGAAAGAGCGTTTTGAAGCTCAGGTAAGAGAGCGTGAAAAGGGCGACGACGAAGCTATGCTTATGGATAACGACTTCGTAACGGCGCTTGAATACGGTATGCCTCCGACAGGCGGCTTGGGCTTAGGCATCGACAGAATGGTTCAGTTCTTCACGGACAACTATTCGATTAGGGATGTACTTTTGTTCCCGACGATGAAGCCGATAAAGTAATTTACGCGGTATGAAAGAAGAATGGCATCCGTGCGTCCACGATATCGTCGACGAGCTTGACGTGTCGAAGTGCGTATGGGATTTGAGAAAAAGAGATTCGAGACGTTTTCATTCCCCGGGACATAAGGGAAGAGGTCATTTTTTGTCGGAAATACTCGACATAAGATGCGACGAAAGCAACGTTTTGGAAGAAGCAAACGCAATTGCGGCGTTAGAGAGAAAGGTCGTGAAAGTTTACGGCGGAAGCTCCTGCCTCATTTTCGGCGGAATTTCGCTTGCCTCGGAAAGGTTTGTTAAAGCGGCAAGCCTTTTCGGGGAAATAGCTCTTTCAAGGCATTGTCCCGAATATATTTTCTCTGCACTGTCTTTTCTTTCTATCGAGCCGATAATAATAGAAGACGATTTTTCGGACGAAGAAATAAGGGCTTGCGTTTTGAATGCAGAAGCTGTTATAATATCTTCGCCCGATATTATTTTCGGGGAAGAAAAGAATTCGCTTTTGATAAAAGAAGCAAAAGCATTCGGTAAAAAGCTTTGTATCGTTTCCGATTACGGCGGCGGCTATGCTTTTTCAAAAGAGCTTGGAGGTTTTCAAGAAAAATGCGACATTGCGCTTTTTGCTCTTTACAAAGTTCTTCCTTGTTTTTCGGGAAGCTGTGCGGTCGTTTCGTATAACGACATCAGCTCGAGCTTTTTGGAAAATTATGACAGCGAAATAACCGCTCAGCAAGCAATGAGCGTCGAGTACGGCGTAAATATATACGAAAACCACTTTGACGCTATTAAAACGCTTATAGAAAACACTGACAACTTAAAAAAGATTTTGTTGGCAAGTGACTTTGCGATAAACGACACTATTCCGACGATTTTATCGATAAACACGAAAGAAATGGGAATATCGGGAAAAGAGCTAGAAGCAAGGCTTAACGATATGGGAATATTCGTCGAATACGCAGATATAGAAAGAGTGCTTTTCACTTTCACCGTCGAGGATGAAAAGGAAGAGCTTACGCACTTAGCGAAAGACTTGATAATCGCCGCCGAACAATGCGGAGGGATATCCGAAAAAGCGTATTGCGAAGTCGGAAAAGTTGCGAGAAATAAAGGTTATATCGAAAGCTTGAACGCTGATTCCGAGTGGGTGGATATATCGGAAGCTTCGGGAAGAATCGCCGCTAAAGACGTCTGGCTTTTCGGGATAGGACTTCCCGTAATTTTAGCCGGAGATAAATATACAAAACAGATGACGGAATATCTCGAAAGTCCGCTTGATTTTCGAGGACTTAAAAAAGGCATGGTAAAGGTGTTGAAATGAGAGGAAAATTCATTACGTTCGAGGGAACCGAGGGAGTAGGAAAATCTACGCAAGTGAAGCTTTTGGCAAACTATCTCGACGAAATCGGACAGCCGTATATAATAACGAGAGAGCCGGGCGGAGACGGTATCGCGGAAAAAATCAGAGAGATAATATTAGACGCGAAAAACACCGACATGGCAGACGAAACGGAAGCGCTTTTATATGCCGCTGCAAGAGCTCAGCACGTCAAGAATGTAATACTTCCCGCTCTAAACGAGGGCAAAACCGTTCTTTGCGACCGCTTTATCCACTCGTCGATTGCTTATCAATGCTATGGAAGAGGCTTGCCGTTGCAGTTTGTTTTGGACGTAAACTCATACGCGCTCAAAAATTGCCCGCCGGACTTGGTTATTTTGATGGAGATGTCCCCTGAAAAGGCGTTCGCGAGAAAAGGCGGTGCCGATAAGAGCGATAGATTGGAACAAAGCGGCGACGAGTTTTTTGCAAAAGTCAACAAGGCGTACGAAGATATGAAAGATAACGACGACGTTTTGTATATAGATCCCGAAGGGACCAAAGAAGAGGTCTTGAAAAGACTCATCGAAGGACTTAAAGAAAGGGGAATGATAAGGTGAACGAAAAGCTTCTTTTCGAAAACTTGTTTGCCGATAAACGTGTCGGCAAAGCGATAAGAGAGAAATCGCTTTCGCACGCGATTCTTTTCGTTACGCCCGACCACGTCCTTTCAAAAAAGCTTATAGATAACACGGCGAAAAAGCTTTTGGGCGGATGCGACGGATGCAGAGCTTGCCGCCATTGCAAAATGGTGGACGCTCGTTCTCATCCCGATTATTTCATATATCCTATTGGCGACAAACAAAAAATCGTCACAGACGACGTCGAAGAGATAATCGAAAGGACTTATTACAGACCTTTTATGGCAAAATGTAAGGTTTTTGTATTGAACGGTTTAGAAAACACCAACGAGGCTTCGCAGAATAAGCTTTTGAAAATAATCGAAGAACCGCCCGAAAATACTTACTTTTTGATGTCCGTCGATAACGAAAACAACGCTTTGAGAACTGTTCGTTCGAGGGCGTTTCAGATTTCTGTAGACGAGCTTTCTTCGGACTTGTTGGCAAGAATAATCGAACCCGATTGCAAGTCGAAAGACGAAGCGATAGCAATTTCGGAGCTTTCGAACGGAAGTTTGGAATCGGCGTATAAGAACCTTAACAAAAGCGGCAAAATCGACCCCGTCGAGATTTCGCTTTCGGCGATTGAGTCTTTGACGACGACGAAAGAGCTTTTGAAAACGACAAAGCTTTTCCCGCAAGCGTCGATCAAAGAAGTTCTGCCCGTAATGGCGCTTTGTTACAGAGATATTTTGTGCATAAAAAACGGTGCAGAAGAGGACGTTTCGCTTAAAGGTCATATTGAGCGCGTAAGAGCGCTTGCAAAACAGTTTTCTTCGGCGGCGCTTATCGAAAGTATCGAAAAAGTTGCCGAAACGGTTACGAAAATCAAATTCAATACAAACGCGGTGTCGAGCTTAGATACCCTTTTGTTGGAATTATTGGAGGTAAAATATAATTGTCCCGCATAGTAGGAATTAGATTTAAGAAGGTCGGAAAGATATATTATTTCGATCCCATAAATATCGAGCTCGAGCTTGGTGACGGCGTTATCGTCGAAACGGCAAGAGGAGTGGAGTTCGGTAAAGTAGTCATCGCGCCGAGAGAAGAGCTTGACGAAAAGATAGTTAAGCCCTTAAAGCCCGTAATGAGAAAAGCAACTCCCGAAGACGTCGAAAAGGTCATGAAAAACAACGCGAAGCGTTCGGATGCGCTTTCGATTTGCGAAGAAAAGATCAAAAAACACGGACTCGAGATGAAGCTTGTCGATGCGGAATACACGTTTGACGGACAAAAATTGATATTCTATTTCACCGCTGACGGTAGAATAGACTTTAGAGAGCTTGTCAAAGACTTGGCTGCCGCGTTTAGAGTTCGAATCGAGCTTCGCCAGATAGGAATTCGCGACGAAAGCAAGTGTATCGGCGGAATCGCTCCGTGCGGAAGACCGTGTTGCTGTTCGCAGTTTTTGGGCGATTTCGAAAAAGTATCGATAAAAATGGCAAAGACTCAGGGACTTTCGTTAAACCCCGGGAAAATATCGGGGCTTTGCGGAAGACTTATGTGCTGCTTGGCTTTCGAAAACGAACATTATGCCGAGACTGCAAAGCTTATGCCTAAAATCGGGGCGGAGGTAACTACCCCCGAGGGTAAAGGCGTCGATATAGGCAACGATATGCTCAAAAGAATAGTCAAAGTCAAAATAACGAAAGGCGACGATACCGTCATCAAAGACTTCCCTTTGTCGGAAATTAAGTTCAAAGAGAAAATGGACGTTGACGAAAAGAGCGGCGGCGAAGAGGACTTAAAAGATATTTTAGACTAAATAGCGATATTTAGCATAAAACCCTTGAAATTTAGGGTGATATGTGCTAAAATATATTAAAATTCAACAAGGAGATAAACATCATGGCTCGTGTAATTTCTGATGAATGCATTTGCTGCGGTTCTTGCGCGGGGACTTGCCCCGTAAGCGCAATTTCCGAGGGTGACGGTAAGTTTGTTATCGACGCCGATACATGCATCGATTGCGGTGCTTGCGAAGGTGGCTGCCCTGTAGGCGCTATCAGCGAAGGCTAATAATACAAGAAGTTTATGCTTTGCTTGCAAGAAGCAGAAACTTCGATGTGTTTCAAGCTTAGAAGCGCGAAACGATAGTTTCGTAGCAAAAGCGTAGCGTTTTGCGAAAGATTTTGTCGCAAGACAAAAGATTACTTCTTATAGGTTATAATAACCACAAGAAAAACGGCTGCCGCTTTTTTAAGCGGCAGTTATTTTCTGCTTTCATAACTTGCTTTGAAGCGAAAAAAAATCAAAAGAAAAGGGTTTATACTATGGAAAAACTCGAAGACCTTCAGCTGAAAGGGCTTAAAATATATCAAAGAACGGACTTATATCATTTTACGTCCGACGCAGTGCTTCTTTCCGATTTCGTAACGTTAAAAAAGAACGACTTAGTCGTCGATTTCGGAACGGGCAGCGGAATTTTGCCTATTCTTTTATACGGCAAAAACCCCGTAAAAAAGATAATAGGAATCGAGTTTCAAAAAGAGCTTGCCGCTATGGCGCAAAAGAGCATAGATTACAACGAGCTTAACGATAAAATCACTATCGTTCAGGGGCGAGTTCAAACTTATTATAAGAAGCTTGAAACACACCCCGATGTCGTTGTATGCAATCCGCCGTATAGAAAGGTGAGTGGCGGCGTTATGCCCAAAAACGATTCCGATAGAATCGCACGCTTCGAGGTGGAGATAACCCTTTCAGAGATAATAGAAAGCGCTCGTCGTTGCCTAAAATTCGGCGGCAGATTTTATATGATACATTCCGCCGACAGACTTCCCGAGATATTGATCGAGTGCGAAAGAAACGACATTGCTGTGAGGCGAATCAGATTCGTTCAGGCAAAAAGAAACTCCTTGGCGCACCTTGTCATGATAGAGGGTAGAAGTGGCGGCAATTCGCAGCTAAAAATACTTCCTCCGCTTATCCTTAAAAACGACGATAATACCGATAGCGAAGAGGTTATAAGAATCTATTCGCGCGGCAATTCCGAGAAAAATCAAGAGGAAGACGCTAGGTAAAAAGTTATGTTTAATATCGTATCTACGCCGATTGGTAATTTGCAAGACATGACGTTTCGTGCAGTCGAAACGCTGAAAAATTCCGACGTTATCTTATGCGAAGACACACGTCATTCGTTGCCTCTTTTGACGAAATTCGACATAAAGGCAAAGCTCGTTTCTTATCACAAGTTCAACGAAAGCGAGAGGGTGAATTATATTATGTCCCTTCTTAGCGACGGCAAGGAAGTTTCTCTCATTACCGATGCGGGAACTCCCGTCATTTCGGATCCGGGATTTGTTATAATAAAAGCCTTGCGCGAAAACAATATACCTTATACCGCCGTTCCCGGCGCTTGCGCTTTGGTAAACGCCGTTGTTTTATCGGGAATCAATAGCGATAATTTCACGTTTTTCGGGTTTATTCCCGACGGGAAAAAGAAAAAAGAATTCTTGAAAAGAGTTGAAAAGGCGGAGGGAACTCTTGTTTTTTACATAAGTCCGCACTCTGTCAACGATAGCATCAAGGAACTTTATAAAACGCTCGGAAACAGAAACGGCGTTTTGATAAGAGAAATGACAAAGCTCCACGAAGAAAAGATTCCGATAACTCTTTCGGAAGATCCGAACCTCGACCTTTTGGGTGAAATGGTTCTCGTTCTTGAGGGTAAAGAAAAGACCGAATCGGATTATTTGTCTTTGACTCCGATGGAGCATTTGATGGGCTATATAAATTCGGGAATGGAGAAAAACGAAGCGATAAAGCTCGTAGCGAAAGAACGCGGCGTTCCCAAAAACGAAATATATAAGCTTTTGAATAAATAGTATAGACCAAAAGGCTCCCTTTGAAGGGAGCTGGCTCGGCGATAGCCGAGACTGAGGGATTGATATCACAGAGGCGGCAGCAGAGCCACCGCCCTACGGAAATAAATGAACCAGTAGTGCGGGTATAACTTTCGCCGAAAAAAAACATAGGCTCCCTTTGAAGGGAGCTGGCTCGGCGATAGCCGAGACTGAGGGATTGATAAATCACCACGACGATTGTGTAAGGTTAGCAAACAATCGATCCCACCGACACGGCGATTGACGCCGTGCCACCTTTCTTTGCGAAAAGGAGGCAACAATAAGGATCGAAATTATTAAACCGACGGCGTAAGCTGTGCCACCGCCCTACGAATAGAAACGTTACCGAGGTAGGGCGGGGATTCAACTCCCGCCGAAAAAAGATTAACTATAATAAAGATACAGTTTAATAAGTATCGAAAAATCAGAAAAGGTTTTGAAGGGGATAGGGGAAACTTTTCCTTAAAAAGTTTCCCCCAAATAAACTAACTGCGTAAGCGATTTAACCTCTCTACGGAATAAGGAACATCAAAAAGTTTTTCCCCAAAACGCTATTTTCGGTATTTTTCTATGACCGATTGCAAAAACTTTTCGTCGGGAAAGTCGTATTGCTTTTTGATTTCGTTGTCGAGATCGTTTTTTTGATACAGCTTAACGGTGGGACCAAGGCGACAGATTCCGTCAAAAAGCTCGACGCCGAGGACGATGGTATCGAGGTATCCGTCTTTATAAACCAAAATAGAAATTTTCGGTCGCGAAAAGGGCGGCTCGTCGGAATGTTTTTTGGTCTCAATAAACATTTCGGGCGAATATCCTAAACTATCGGTTTTATAATATCTTTCGCATTCGAGAATGCAAATGTTTGCTTGACCGATTGGCTCATTTGTTTTTCCGTCTACGACTAATATTCGGATTTTTGCGATATTATCGGGGCTTGCGACGGATATTGGAAAAATCGATATGACACATAAAAGAGAAATAAAAAGTCTCATAAAAACAGTATGAAGCTATTGCCCGTAAATAATTGACAACTGAGGGCAAAAGACATAAAATTAAACTAAAGAAATCTTTCGGAGGGTTATGTGAATGAAAGAAATCAGAATCGATTATAATAATATGATGACCGAAATGCTCGGCGAAAAAGGTATTCGCGAAGAGGAGCTTTGCTCCCTCGAAAACGAGCTTAACAACGCTTTCACCACCGTTCAAAACGCACGCGGCAAAGGTATGTGCGGTTGGATGGATCTTCCTTACAATCAAGAAGAGATTGCAAACGATATAATCGCAACGGCAAACGGAGTCAGAGATTGGGCTGAAAGCTTTGTCGTTCTCGGAATAGGCGGTTCTGCTTTGGGTCCCATTGCGGTATTCCAAGCTCTTTGCCATTTGCACCACAACGAGCTTCCCAAAGAAAAGCGTAACGCTCCGAAATTCTACGTCGAAGATAACGTTGATCCCGAGCGTATGGCTGCGCTTTTCGACGTAATCGACCTCAAAACGACATGCTTCAACATCATCACGAAGAGCGGTGCTACGAGCGAAACGATGTCGCAATATCTTATCGTTTTAGACGCTCTCAAAAAAGCGGGACTTGACGTTTCGAAGCACATTATCGCAACGACCGACCACAAGAAAGGCAATTTGATTAAGATTGCTAAAGAATATAACTTGAAGACCTTCTATATCGAAGACGGTGTAGGCGGAAGATTCTCCGAGCTTTGCCCCGTAGGACTTCTTCCCGCGGCGGTTTTGGGAATCGACATCAAGGCTATGCTTAAGGGCGCGGCTCATATGGATAGAATTTGCAACGAAAGCGATTGGAGAAAGAACCCTGCGCTTTGCCTTGCGGCATTGCAGTTCGTTGCTTCAAATAAAGGGAGAAACGTTTCCGTTATGATGCCTTATGCCGACAGCTTGAAGTATATCGCAGACTGGTATTGCCAAATCTGGGCGGAATCTCTCGGCAAGAGCGTAACGAAAGACGGCGCTCCCGCGTTTGTCGGTCAGACTCCCGTAAAGTCTTTGGGCGTAACCGATCAGCACAGCCAAGTTCAGCTTTACACCGAAGGACCTTTTGATAAGGTTATCACTCTTATAGGAGTCGAAAACTACAGAACCGTAACTGAAATCCCTCACGGAGCAGAGGATATTCCCGACGTATCTTTCTTGGGAGGACATACGCAGAACGAGCTTATCACGGCTGAAATGAACGCTACGGCATACGCTTTGACAAAGGCGGGAAGAATGAACTTCACGATAACTCTTCCTTGCGTAAATGCCGAATATATCGGTCAGCTTTTGTACTTGTTCGAAATGGAAACTGCGTTTATGGGCGAGCTTTTGAACATCGATACCTACAATCAGCCGGGAGTAGAAGAGGGCAAAAAGGCAACGTACGCGCTTTTGGGTAAGAACGGCTACGACGAAAAACGCGCCGAGCTTGCCGTAGCTCCCAAAAAGCAAGACAAATACATTATCTAAGAAACACTTCGAAGTTTATGCTTTATGGCATAAACTTCTTGTATTGTTACAAAAACAAATGGTTTGGTATTCGCCAAACCATTTTTCATAACACACCAGACCATTTTTCATAACAAGATTGTTTGTGACGTAACTATATAATAATTAAAAGGCTCCCTTGCTAAGTGAGCTATCACCGAACGGTGACTGAGGGATTGTTTATTGCCACTCAACATTACTTTATTCAAAACGCCTTACGCAATAGAATAGTTTTGAAATAAATGCTTGCATATAGAATCACACCCTCGTAGGGCGGTGGCTCTGCTGCCGCCGAATAAACAAGGCTCCCTTAGCAAGGGGCTGTCTGCGGATGCAGACTGAAAGATAGACATCTTTTTACGCTACTTTGTTTTTATATAAAACAAAACCTTCTATGAAGTTTCTCATAGAAGGTTTCTTCTTATTATTTGACTGCTTTTTAGACAATAAAAAACCCCGCCTGTGCCGTCTTAAGCTAATGTAACCCTGCCGTAAGACAGGTGGGCATCGACTTCTCTTGCGCCGCTGTGTTTCCCTTTATGCACGAAAACGGTGCGGGAACGTACATTGTCGTGAGAATGATTTTAGCCCGTTTAAGTTCTGTGGATTATCATTAGTCTTAAATTATCGAACACCGCAGGATCTTTCGGAATTGCTTTTTGTTTTGAAATTAAGCTTGTCGTCATGCGACTTTCTTAGAGTTTTGATATAGATAAAGGTAAATTATCACGCTTTATATAGTCAAAAGCAAAAACTTTTTTTGAGAATTCTTTATTATATATGCACAAGAAAATCGAACTTAATTTATTATATGCTTTTTTTGTGTAAAAATTCTTGCTATTTATTATTCTTTTTGTCATCTTCCGGAGCTTTGGTTTTGAAAATTCCCGAAGCTCTGAGCTTTGCCTCGATTTTTTTGAGGTAGGGAAGAACGGCTTTCGTATCTTTAAGGGTGTTTTTGAAACCTACCCAAGTAACCAGAATATATTCGGGGCTTTTTGACAAAAGCGCGTTTGCAAGACCGTTTGTGACGATTATGACTTCCTCTTTGTGCCCGTCCTTGAAAGTGTTGCCGTCGGTAAGCTTGTTTATCTTTTTGAGTATCTCGACGATATCGACAACGCTTCTTTCGGAAATGGAAAGCTCTTGGTCGTCGTATTCGACAACGGGCGCTTCGTCGATAAGCTCGATTCCTGTGATAAGATAAACGACGTTTTCCATAAATGGCAAAATCAAGCCTTTGCAAAAGCATGTATACGGGTCATACGGCTCTTCGGGGTCGTAGTAATAATCGTTGATAAACTTTTGGATATCGATCGTTTTCGAGTCGATGTCATAAAGTATTCTGAAAATGAGAGCGACTTTTTTCGTTGCTTCGATGGGAAGCACGATTCTATATCCGCCTTTCTCGTCGGGAACCTTGCATTTTTGAAGCTCGTATTCATAATTGAAGTCGTTTAGGCAGCTTTCCATTTCTTTATAAAGAACCTCGGAATCTGCGATACACTTCAAAAGCTTCATAATTTTAATTTCCGAAACGATGAATTTGCAGCAAATGACTTCTTCGCAAAGCTGCGTGAACTTATTCAAATCTTCTTCATATGCGTATGCCATAGTCTTTCTCCTTTTCAATAAAATTTTACCACAATATTGCTTTATTTGGCAATTATTTTAAGGGAAAAGTGCGATATAAAAAGAAAGTCGGGAAATTCCGACTTTCTATGGGAAAATAAAATGTAATCAAAGTAAAAGATACTATATTGCATAAAAACATACTTTAATCCGCTATATTACTCGCTTCTTATTAAACTAAGTTTTTACGTAATGCTTAATAGCAAGTTGTTTTATATTGAATAATACTACTAAACAATATAATGCTGTTTTTAATAAGGGGTTTTTATCTTCATTTGAAATCAAAAGTTATTTTCTGATTATTGCGTTAATTATGCTAAAAACCGCACCGTAAAGTACTCCCGCGATTGCATAAACAATCCAAGAAATATGCCACGCGTTTTGAGTAAAACTCCAAATTAGATAAATCGCCGTCGTAACCATCCAATATGTAGTGGCTATCGCGCCGATAATCTGGTTCTTTCTTTTGTTTTCGGGCGCGTAGTCGTCAACCTTCAAAAGCCTGTCGTAAGCGTTTTTGACGGTGTTTATTCTGACAAAGATGTAGACGCCTATCGAAGCAACGACAAACAGCAATAGAATAGATAATATTTCGAATTCGCTCCAAAGGCTGCAAACGATAACGGGAATAACGCTTGCTATGCAAAGAATAGTTGCGATAATCGTTTTGCGGTTATATTCTTCGAGGTATTCGTTAAGCTTGTTTTCTATGTTATCTTTTAGCTTTTCGGATAGTGAGAAATCCTCGTTTAGAAAATCAAATTTTTTGGTTTTGCCGCCTTCTTTAAGGAAAATCGAAACTGCGATAATAACCATTACGAAAAGCGCGACAAGACCGATTGCGACGCATAACGCTTCGCTAAAGTTATATATATCGCAAAAATAAGCAAGTGCAATCAAAACCACAGGGGAGAGAACGCAAAGAATAGTCGCAAGCGCAAGCTTACTAGATGCAACTAATCTTTCGTTGATATATTCGTCCGCCTTTTCTTCCGAAAGCGTCTTGACGGAATGTGTCTGTTGAGGTAGTTGAATAAAAACGTCGGCGTTGTCGTCGATAGCCAATTCGTCTTTCAATAAAACGTCCGTCGAAACGCCGAAGATTTTCGACATGACGATGATTTTGTCAAGCTCGGGCGTCGATTGTTCGCTTTCCCATTTAGATACCGATTGCCTCGAAACACCTAATTTGTCTGCTAAGTCTTCTTGCGACAGTCCGTTCTTTTTGCGAAGGACGGTAATTTTTTCTGCTAAAACCATATGTTGCCTCCGAAACTAAAGATTAGTTTTAAGAATCAAATCTCTTTCTTCGAGAAAATTATATCACCAAAACTTCGTAGCAATCAACCAATGTTGCTTTGAAATCTGTCAACCGACGGTTGCGTATTGAAATATTTATGCGTTTTTGAGGCGATGGTGAGGATTTTTTAGAAGAACAAATTGAAAAATAACGTTTTTTGCTTAAAAACGCTTGCGTAGATTTTTTTACTGTGCTATACTTTTAAGGCTGATTTGCATGCCCAGTTAGTCTAGCGGTTAGGACGCTGGCCTCTCACGCCGGTATCAAGGGTTCAATTCCCTTACTGGGTGCCACAACGCACTACTTGAAGTAGTGCGTTTTTTCTTTGCAAAGAACCTCGCTGTCGCCATAAATCCAAATAGGCTCCCTTAGCAAGGGAGCTGTCGCCGAAAAGACTAAAGGGATTGATATACTGCCACATAACATTGCTTTATAGCCTCAACGTCGTAGGGCAGTGGCACAGCTTACGCCGCAAGTAGAATAGTAAACAAATCAATATAAAAAGAGTTCGGGAAATATCCGAACTCTTTGGGTTGCTAAATGCAAAACCGACTTTGATTTTGTTGTTTGTTTCTAATCAAAGCGCCAAGCCGTAGACGAGCCAGACGAGAAGATATCCCGTGCCGACGGCAACGATTGTGATAGGAACGGAAAGCCTCATAAATTTACCCGTTTGAACCTCATAGCCCTCTTTGCGAAGAATTCCGATCGCTGCAACGTTAGCAGATGCTCCGATAGGTGTGATGTTTCCGCCGAGCGTTGCACCCGTCAAAAGACCGAAGTAAAGCACTGTCGGGTCAACGCCCAAGCCCGTTGCGATACCTGCAACGACGGGGAGCATTGTCGCAACGTACGGAATGTTGTCGATGAACGCAGAGATAATCATCGAGCCCCAAACGATAACGGTGTAGAGCAAGAAGATGTTGTCGCCGAAAGTATTTGCGATGAAGTTTGCGATGTCCGAAATAACTCCGACATACTCGATTCCGCCGATAACGAGGAAAAGTCCGACAAGAAGAAGCAACGTCTGATAGTCGATGTCTGCCCAAACTTCTTTAACGGGGTGCATGCTCTTGTCTCTGATGCAATCTACGATAATTCCGATAACGGCGAGTATGCAGCAGATAGCTCCCGACGTAACGGACGGTTTGTCTTTGATGAAGGACGCGCCGATAAGAAGAGCGAGCATTGCGAGAAGAAGATATGTCGGGAACATATATGTAACTTTTTCGGGCTTAAAGGGCTCGATTTTTTCTTTTTCTTTTCTGAAATAGAAGTAAAGCAAAATCGTTGCGACGATTGCCGAGATTTCGACGACGAAGAACATACCCATTTTGCCTTGATAGATGAAGAAGTCCAAGAAGCTCATATCGAGCGCGCCGCCGAGCATGATAGATGTCGTATCTCCGACAAGCGTTGCCGCGCCTTGCAAGTTCGAGAAAATCGAAATAGAGATAATCGGCATGACGGGGGATATTTTAAGTTTCTTTGCAACTGCCAACGCAACAGGTGCTATCATAAGTACGGTTGCGACGTTGTCTACGAATGCGGAGATAAAGCTCGCAAAAACCGAAAGACCGACGACGGCAACGCAAACGTTACCCGATTTTGCGATGATAAGGTCTGCTAAATATGCGGGCATTCCGCTTTTAATAAACAGCGAAACAAGTCCCATAGTGCCGGCAATCATCATAAGGACGTTAAAGTCCAAGCTTCCCAAAACTTCGGAAAGAGGCAAAATGCCTATGATAATAAAAAGTGCCCCTGCGCCTAATGCCACATACGGCTTAATCTTAGGAAGGGACAGAAGTAGAATGTACGTCAAAATGAATATGACAATGGCTACCGTTTTCAACATTTCTCATTTTTCTCCTTTTTGTTTGACATATATTTGCGAAAATAAAAAACGCGGAACGAACTTAACAATCAAAGCGCTATAAAAATCCGATTGAACGTTCCGAGAAAAATCGCAACCAATATATGTATAAAATAGTATATACCACGAAAAAGCAAAAATCAAGTATTTTTTGAAAAACCCTTGAATATGGGTAAAATTTATGGTAAATTTACTTTGACGGAATATAATGCGTAACGAAAACTAAAAGCATTGTCTGAAACGACAATTTTGAAAAAAGAAGAAACGCAAATCAACGCAAAAAAGGAGATATAAATGATACGTGTACTTATCGCGGAAGACGACGATTCGTTGAGAGAAATGATATCGGAATTTCTGTCTATGAAATACGACTGCATAGTTGCTCGTGACGGAGTGGAGGCGCTTGAAATTCTCGAAAAGGGGGATGTGGATATACTTCTTGCCGATATAATGATGCCGAGAATGGACGGAATAGAGCTTGTAAGAAAAGTTCGCTCGATCGGTCTTTCCTTGCCGATTATTCTTGCAACTGCAAAGGAGTCTTTGGAAGATAAAAGAATAGGCTTTTCCGTCGGAGCCGACGATTACGTAACAAAGCCTTTTGACTTGGAAGAGCTCGATTACCGCATTTCCGCACTGATAAGAAGAGCGAAAATCGCTGGGGATAAGGCTATTGAAATCGGTGATTTCGTATTGAATTCCACAACGTTCGAAGTAACGTATAAAGGCGAGCCAATCGAGATGACGAAAAAAGAATTCGAACTTACCTTTAAGTTGCTGTCATACCCCAACCGCCTTTTCTCGAAAGACAAGCTTATGACGGAAATTTGGGGCTACGATTCTCCGTCTGACGATACGACGATAAGAACGCATATAAATCGTATCAGAAATAAGCTCGAAAACGTAACGGAATTCGAGATAAAGACAATCAAAGGCTTGGGGTATAAAGCCGTAATCAAGAAATAAGACGATTAGGTTACATTATGAATAATACGGTAGATAAAAAAGAAAACGCGGGGAATGCTCCGACTGTAAAAACAAAATCGAAATCTTCGAAAACCATAAACACCATGCAGAGCTTTTTCAACAGCATGTTTTGGACGACGTTGCGCTGGATGGCAATGATTTGCGGTTGTGCGATGTCGGGAGGAATTATG
>CAZIPL010000008.1:39163-46089 GCA_964541255.1 uncultured Clostridia bacterium
CGTCCCTTCTTGTCGAGGGAATAAGAACATGGACGTCGGGCGGAACGCACGCGTTCAACGGCTGGTGGTCGCTTGCCGTAGGCGGATTTTTATATCTTTTGTTCATTCCGTTTGCGTGGTATATCGAAAAGAGCATGATAGACAAAATGACCGTGCTAATGAACGGTATTTTGGCTGTTGCCGACGGCGATATGAATGTCAAGATAGACGCTCAGGGCGACGATGATTTTGCCGTAGTATATGAAAGCTTCAACAACATGGTCGAAGAGATTAAGGTCGGAAAGAGCCTAAGAAGCGATATGACGAATAGCTTCTCGCACGAGCTGAAAACGCCGCTTGCTTCGATAAACGGCTTTGCGAAAATGCTTAAAAACGAAGATTTGCCGCCTGAAAAGAGAAAGCAATACCTTGATATGATAATATCTCAAAGCGGAAGACTTTCAAAGCTCGCGCAAGACTCTCTCACTATATCGAAGCTCGATTCGATGAAGATAATCACCGATAAAAGAGTATACCGCCTCGACGAACAGATAAAGAACGTCTGCATATCGATGGAAAACGATTGGAGCAACAAAGACATCGAGCTTTCGGTAGATTGCGAAGAGGTCGATTTTTACGGCAATCCCGATATGGTAGCGAGCATTTTCACTAACCTTTTGGTCAATGCGATAAAATTCACTCCGAAAAACGGCGAGATTGCGTTGACGCTCAAAAAAATAAACAACAACGCCGTTTTCACCATAACAGATACCGGTATCGGAATGTCGGAGGAAACGCAGGCGAGAATTTTCGAAAGATTCTATCAAGGCGATACCTCTCATTCGAAAAACGGTTCTGGACTGGGGCTTGCGATAGTAAAGCTTCTTGTCGATATATTGAAAGGCACAATCGAAGTGAAGTCTAAGCTCGATGAGGGGACGACCTTTGTCGTTACTCTTCCTATAAAGGCAAGCGTAAAAACCGACGAACAGAACTAATTAAAAACATCTTAATGCCGTAAAAGCAGATAAAGGCAAAAAAAGCATTTCAAACGAGCTTTTTTCAAAGAATAAAGACTCTAAGCGAAGATTTTGTCGCAAGACAAAAAACGACGATAAGTCTCAATCGCTCTGGCTTTATACGGATAACTGCAATAATAGTACCAAACAGACTAAAATAACAATTTTCTTCTATTATTTATCTAATTAACGTTTTATACTTTAAAATAGCGTAGTATTAAGCAAAAAAAATCTATTAAAATCGTGCTCAATCGGCTACGACTTGAATTGATAAATAAAGGAGAAAAATTATGGCAAAAACATTACTTGGTTGCAACACTTTCGGACTTAGAAAAGAGCTTACGGAAGACTTCGAGGGAACGTTGAAGCAAATTAAAGAGATCGGCTTCGATTGCGTGGAGCCAATGCTGTTTAATTATAAAAAGCAGGGAAAGAACGTTCCTAAGAACTATTGGTGCAACGACTTTATCGATTACGCCGTTCCGTTTGTTAAAGATTTAGGACTGAAATTCAGCTCTTGTCATTTCGGATTGGACGTTATGGGAATGCCCCTTTCGGAAAAAGCGCTTGTGAAGTATATATTGAACGTTCACGAAAAATCCGGTATTACCCGCTTTGTTTCGAGCGGACTTTTCGATAACGAGAAATCTGCGTTGAAGTGCGCCTCGTTGATGGGCGAAGTAGCCGAAAAGGTAGCAAGCGAGGGAATAGAGATACTTTTCCACAACCACGAAGACGAGCTTTTGCCTACAAAGAGCGGAGACAAAACCTTGCTTGAATTGTATTTCGAAAATACGAGCGATAAAGTAGCATTGGAACTTGACGTCGGTTGGGCGGCGATATATAACGACGAAATCGAAATTGTCAAAAAGTTTGCCGATAGGCTCGAGATCTTGCATTGCAAAGACTTTTTCAAAGAGTCTATGCCTTTGACGAGAAAAACCGCCAAGCACTCCGACTTTGCTCCTATCGGCGATGGTTTTGTAAGACACAAAGAAGCTATCGACCTTTTGGGGACGTGCAAAAACTTCAGCGGAATAATTGTTCTTGACCAAGACCATTCGGGCGGAAGTATGCTCGAAGATTTAGAAAAAGGCTATAAAAACGTAAAAAATATGCTCGAATGAGATTCGAAAACCATATAAAGATAAAAGGCTTTACTTAATCGTAAAGCCTTTTAATGTTGCTGTTTTTACGCCAGAATTCTTGCTATGTCTAAGACATTTTCGGCGATATATTCGGGATTAATTTCGTCCATTTCCTCCTTGCTGCCGTAGCCGTATAAAACGCCCATACTGTCGATACCTAGTTTTCTTGCTCCGATAGTGTCGCTTGCTCTGTCACCGACCATAACGCAAAGGGAAAGGTCGGAGATATTCTGACGATGAAGAGCAAGGTTTATTACGTCGGCTTTTTTGACGATAGAACCGTCGTCCGTCGCTCCCGCGATTTCGTCGAAATACTTCGAAAGCCCGAAATGTTCGAGGATTTTCACTGCAAGACGCTCGGGCTTACTCGTCGCAACGATAAGAGTTTTGCCCGCGTTTTTAAGCGTTTTAAGAACCTCTTCGATTCCGTCGTAAGGGGTGTTTTCGTATAGCCCCGTATCGACGTAATATTCCCTAAAAAACTTGACGGCTTCGACTGATTTTTCTTTCGAGAATCCGTAAAACATCTCGAAAGAATCATAAAGGGGAGGGCCGACGAACCTATTGAGTTTACTGTCGTCGTTTTCCGTCATTCCGTATTTATTAAGCGCGTATTTGACTGCTTTTCTGATCCCCGGTCCCGAATCGGAAAGCGTACCGTCGAGATCGAACATAATATACTTATAGTTTTTCATAAAGCTCTCCCTGTATTATTTATGACAGTTTAGCAAAATCACGCTTGAAATGCAACCGAAAATAAAGTAATAAGGGCGTTTTTTCGGCATATATTATTTTATGAATAAAAAAAGGAGCAAGCAATGACTCGATATTTCGGAACTGACGGATTGAGGGGCAAAGCAAACGAAAAGCTTACGCCTTATCTAACCTATAATATAGGGCGATTTCTCGGCGGCTTTTTCGGGAAAGAGGGAAAACGCGCGAAAGTTCTTGTCGGGAAAGATCCGAGGCGGTCTTCTTATACGATCGAGTGCGCTCTCGTTTCGGGAATAACGGCAAGTGGCGGAGACGCATACCTTCTTCACGTAACGACGACACCGTCGGTATGCTTTTTGGCAAACGCCGACGAGTTTGACGTCGCGGTTATGATTTCGGCAAGCCACAATCAATATTTTGACAACGGCATAAAGATAATCGACAAAAACGGCGAGAAAGCAAGCGACGAGATTATAGAAAAAATCGAGGATTACATAGACGGCAAATTCGAATACCCGTTGAAAACTAATGAAAAAATAGGCAAAGTCGAAGACTATTTTTCGGGTAGAAACAGATATATGTCGCACCTTCTTTCTATTCCCGAAAACTCTTTCAAGGGTTATAAAGTTGCGCTCGATTTAGCAAACGGCAGCACGTATATGATAGCGAAAAACGTCTTTACGTCGCTCGGCGCAAAGGTCGTTCCGATTTTCGACACGCCAAACGGCGTAAACATAAACGAAAAGTGCGGCGCTGTTTTTCCTCAAGCTTTAAGCAAAGCCGTCGTAGAGAATCGTTGCGACTTCGGGTTTTCTTTCGACGGAGACGGCGATAGGTGCATTGCGGTTGACGAAAAAGGAACTGTCGTTGACGGCGACGGAATACTTTATGCGCTTTCTATATCTATGAAAGAAAACGGTATACTAAGTAATAACACCGTCGTTTCGACGGTAGATAGCAACGTCGGACTTAAAGAGTCTCTTCGTGACGAGGGGATAAACGTCATTTCAACTAAAGTCGGCGATAGGTATGTTTTCGAAAAGCTCAAAGAGGGCTTTATGCTCGGCGGTGAAAAATCGGGGCATATAATAGTCAAAAAGCTTATGACAAGCGGCGACGGAATTATGACGGCGCTATTGCTATCAGACTTAGCGATAAAAAAGAAAGTACCTTTTTCTACCCTTTTTCGCGGCTTAAAGAAACTCCCCGAAGTGTCGATAAATTTCGCGGTACTTGATAAAGCGGTAATTGAAAATGAAGATGTAAAATCGAAAATCAAGGGGATTGAAGAAAAGTATCGTCCGAAAAAGCTCCTTGTTCGAGCGAGCGGCACGGAGGATGTAATAAGAATTGCGGTGTCGTGCGACAACGAAAACAATGCTGAAAAGGCGGCGGAGGAAATATGCGAAATAATAAAAGAAAAAGACTTAAAAGCAATGAAATAACCTCGCTATCGCTTTTCGATTTAAGCGCAAGTATCGCGGGGAAATATTTTTCGAGGAGCCGTTATCCGTTTGAAGTTTTGAAAGAGCTTGACGATGTGATATATGCTCTTTCAAAAGAGCTTGACGATAATTTTATCGAGGAAAAAAGCGGAGTTTTTATTCATAAAAAAGCTAATATATCGGCGTTTTCCGAGATAAAAGCCCCTTGTATAATATGCGAAAACGCGGAGATAAGGCATGGCGCGTATATTCGCGGCGGCGCTATTATCGGGGGAAACTGCGTTGTCGGGAATTCGACGGAAATAAAAAACTCCGTTTTGTTCGACGGCGCGAAAGCTCCGCATTATAACTATATCGGCGATAGCGTTATGGGGAAAAACTCGCATTTGGGCGCTGGGGCGATACTTTCTAATCTTCGTCTCGACGGAAAAAACGTCGAGATAAAGCTAAAAGAAAATAACATAAAAACAAATATGAGAAAGCTCGGAGTGATGATTGGCGACAACGCCGAAATAGGCTGCAACAGCGTTCTTTGCCCCGGGGCAATAATTCGAAAAGGCGAAAAAATTATGCCTTTGACGCTTTTGAAATAAGGAGAAACTATGTGTGGAATAATTGCGTATTCGGGGAGTGAAAACGCTTCCGAAAAGCTGATTTACGGCTTGAAAAAGCTTGAATATAGGGGATATGACTCGGCTGGTGTTGCCGTTATTGCGGAAGATAAAATAAAAACGATAAAAAGCGTCGGCAAGGTTAAAAATCTCGAAGAAAAGCTGGCGAAAGAAAACACTGTCGGAACTCTTGGCATAGGGCATACGCGGTGGGCTACCCACGGGAAAATCTCGGAAGAAAACTGCCATCCGCACCTATCTATGAGTGGCAATGTTGCAATAGTTCATAACGGAATCATAGAAAACCATTCTGCTCTTAAAAGCGAGCTTGAGAGTGACGGATATGTTTTTCGCGGCGAAACGGATAGCGAAGTAATCTCTGCGTTATTGGAAAAATACTACGACGGTTCGCCGCTTAAAGCAATAGAAAAAGCGTTGAGAAAGCTCAAAGGCTCTTATGCCGTCGCCGCGATTTTTTTAGGTAGTAGCGACAAGGTATACGGTTTTTGCAACAAAAGCCCTCTTGTTATGACGTCAACGCTTTTCGGAAGCTACTTTGCAAGCGATATAATCGCCGTCGAAAACGCAACGAGCGCGATATACCTGTCTTTTGGCGAGATAGGCGAAATTTCGCGGGAGGGAATGAAGCTATACGATAAGAATCTCTCTCGAATAGGCAAAACAGCGGTATCGGTTAAGGCCGAAAACGCCGATATAAAGCTAAACGGCTATTCGCACTATATGCAAAAAGAGATTTTCGATACTCCGAAAGCTATCGAGAACACTCTTTCAAAGTACGATATCGAAAGCTTTGACTTGAGCGATTTCGGATTGAATGACGTAGCGTTAAACAGAATAAAGCGTATATATGTCGCCGCGTGCGGATCTGCGTATCACGCAGGGCTTGCGTTTAAGTATATGGCTGAAGAGCTTGCGGGAATTCCGATAGATGTTATGATAGCTTCGGAAATAATCGACGAACGGGCGTTTTTCGAAAAAGATAGCGTTCTTGTCGCAATAAGTCAATCGGGCGAAACGGCAGATACTCTTTTAGCGATAGATATAGCAAAAAAACGCGGCATAAAGACAATCGGAATAATCAACGTCGAAAACTCTTCTGCGACAAGAAAGGTCGATTTTGTCTTGCCTACAAACGCGGGAAGAGAGATTGCCGTCGCAACGACAAAAGCCTATTCTGCCCAGTGCCTTGTGTTGGCGATTTTGGCAATAGCTATCGGGAAAGCAAAAGGAAAAATAGAAACCGAAACGCTTAAAGAAAAAAGGCGAGAGCTAAAAGCCTTGCCCGAAAAAATAAGGGAAGTGCTTAAAAACAGCGAAAAGATAAGGGACTTGGTAAAAACTCACAAAAATAAAACGAAATTTTTCTTTATAGGCAAAAACATCGATTACGCGCTGTCGTTAGAGGCGAGCTTGAAAGTTAAGGAAATAACCTATCTTCACGCCGAAGGCTATCCCGCAGGGGAGTTAAAGCACGGCACGATTTCTCTCGTTGACGAAAATACACTTTGCTTTGTGACTGCAATGCGAGAAAAAACTATGGCAAAAACTCTGTCTAACGCCGAAGAAGTCAAATCCCGCGGCGGCACCGTCGTTATCGTAAAGAAAAAGGATGATACAACGCAAAGTGAATTATATGAAACAATCGAACTTCCCGAAAACGACGAATTGTTGTCTCCGATAATCGCAGTCGTTCCGTATCAATTGTTTGCGTATTACTTAGCGATAGAACACAATAAAGACGTCGATAAGCCCCGAAACCTTGCCAAAAGCGTCACCGTCGAATAAACCAAAAAACCATAAATTCAGCCGTAGGGAGTGTTACGCCATTTTTGAAAAGGATTCGTAATAAGGATTGTTATTATTAAACCCTCGGCGGCAGCAGAGCCACCGCCCTACTGGTAGAAACGCAACTATCGCCTAATACATACAATTATTATTATTCGCTCTACGCAATGAGATATTTTTGAAATCATTGTTTGAATATTGAAT
>CAZIPL010000009.1:0-43189 GCA_964541255.1 uncultured Clostridia bacterium
CACAGCCTCCCTTCAGGTCTTACCAACTCTGCCACCCTTGACGAGAGCTCTTCCCCCGTGGGCCTCAGCCTCCTCGTCTGTAAAACATAAGACACTAATAAAGCTCTGCACCCACCCACTCCGCGGACTGAGGAGCCGTTACTACGTTATTCTTCTGTTCCTCGAGTTTACCAAAACCCGTAGCGATAATCGTTACGACAACTTCGTCACTCAAATTATCGTCGATAGTCGTACCGAAGATAATGTTTGCAGAATCGTCTACAACCTCTCTTACAAGGCTCGATGCTTCGTATACTTCTTCCAAAGTAAGCTCGTCGCTGTTACCCGTGATATTCAAAATGATACCCGTAGCACCTTCGATAGTCGTTTCAAGAAGCGGAGACGCAACAGCCTGACGGACTGCTTCGAGCATTCTCTTTTCGCCTTTGCCACGACCGATACCCATATGAGCCATACCTTGATCTTGCATGATTGCTTTTACGTCGGCAAAGTCGAGGTTGATCATACCAGGGTTAACGATAAGGTCGGAAATACCCTGAATACCCTGACGAAGCGTATCGTCGGCAACCTTGAACGCGTCGATCATTCTTGCTCCCTTGGGAACAACCTGCATAAGCTTTTCGTTAGGGATAACAACCAATGTATCTACATGTTTTTTAAGTTCGTTGATACCCGCCTGAGCGTTTGCGGCTCTCTTTATTCCCTCGAACAAGAAAGGTCTCGTTACTACCGCTACGGTAAGAATTCCCTGCTCTTTTGCGATCTGCGCAATGATAGGAGTAGCACCCGTACCTGTGCCGCCGCCCATGCCGCACGTGATGAAAAGAAGATCGGTGTCTTTAACGATTTCGGCGATAAGGTCTCTGCTCTCTTCGGCAGCTTGTCTTCCGATTTCTGGCTGTGCGCCTGCGCCGAGTCCTTTTGTAAGCTTTTCGCCTATCTGAACGAGCTTGTCCGCATTGGAAAGGATAAGGTCTTGCTTATCGGTGTTTACGGCAATGAACTCTGCGCTCTTAACGCCTGCAAGTTTCATTCTCTTTACGGCATTGTTTCCGCCGCCGCCTACGCCGATAACTTTGATTCTTGCAACCTGAAACTGGCTTTCAGCATATTCCTGTGCGGTTTCATAAGTGGTGTTGTCGAAATAATCTTCCATTTTTGATCTCCTTTGTTATTTAAAAACTCTGTCGATAAATTTTCTTGGTTTATTTTGTTTCAGTGCCAAATCGAGCACTGCATACGTCGAACTCATGTGCGGATAGTCAAGCTGCGGAATGGCATTCTTTGCCAAGTCGATATTCTTGCCTATCGCTCTGCCGAGGTACTCCTTTGCACCTCTCATATACGAGATTCCGCCGCCCGTCAATTTGAAGTTTATGTAGCTCGGGAACTCAACGTCGCACGCTTTTACGCATTTGTTGATGAGCGACGCGATATGGTCAAGTCTCGCTTCAACGACATCGTGAGCTTGTCTTGCGTCGAAAGTATAGGTTTTGTCTTTCGAAACGACCTCGTATTTATCGTTTTCGCCTACCGCGAAAGTAAGCGATATTTTTCTCTTTAAGTCTTCTGCGATATGGAACGGAACGGAGAAGCATTCATATAAATCGGCTGCGATATGCGCTCCGCCGACGGGGAACGACTTCATATACAAAAGCCCCTCGCCTCTTATTACCATAAACGTCGACGTCGTATATCCGATGTCGAGAAGAACGGCGTATCTGTCTCTCGAATACGCATCGAGAAGATAGAGACTTTCGGCTAAACACGACGAAACGAATTCGATTCTCTTGAAGTCGTATTGCATGAGGATTTGCGACACAAGGTCGGTAAATCTTCTTTTCGCCAAAACGTAGGATAACTGCCCCGAAAGCTTGGAGGTCTTCACCTCTCTCGCATCTATCAAAAGTCTACCGTCATCTCCTACATAGTAGATCGGAGAGCGATTTATCAATATAAATTCGGGATGATCTTTGAACGTATCGCCCAAATCGAACAATTCGTCGATCTCGACGTCCGTTATCCTTCTCTTGCCTTCGAAATTAAGTGTCGGCTTTCTCAAAACTACGGAAGTGAATTCGCCAGGGACTCCGACATAAACCTCCGTCATTTTGAAGCCGCAGGAACTTTCGGCACTTTCTATGGAATAACCGAGGACGTGATATAACTCTTCCTCGTTCAAGAATTCGCCGTTTAAGTATCCGCTATATTCCATTTCGCTTCTGCCGAGAATATTGAAGGTGTTATTTACGCCTCTTTCGGCAATGACTACGTTTATCGTAGACGATCCGAAATCTATTACGGCTACCGCGCCTTTACCTGCCACTACTTTGCTCCTTTCAAGAGTATATAATACTCTTGGCACTGTTATGTTTGATTATAAACCAAAACTGTAGAATTGTCAATAAAAGAATGTACTATTTATCGTTTTTTAGCCTTTACACAGGCTTTTAAAGCCTTTTAGCAAAAAGCTTTCAAAAAATCATCGAAAACACTATTCGAATATCTTTTAAAAAAAGTGTTTATCTCCGTCGTTTGCGTTTTCGAAATCGTCGCAAAAACCAATAGTACTCAACCGTCAAGATAAGATTTTTAAGCCGACGTCGAAAATCTTATTTCTTTTTCAAAACGGGCAACAAGTCGTTTCCGATTACTATTTCCGACTGAGGCTCGGAAGCTAGTCCGCTCGTATACGCACCCATGATGTTCGCTACTTTCCTCTCGGTATTTTCGCTGAAGTTATATATCAAAAGCCTTGTTCCGTATCTTGTCGTTGCAAGAAGGTTGTCGTCTACGTCTGTCGAGACGCTTTCGAAAAAGCCTTTAATCTGAACAGCGGTATATTCATACGAAAGACTGTTGAGAGTTTCGAAAAACTTTATCGCGGAAGTAACGGCTTTATCGCTTGATACCGCAGTCTGTCCGCCGGCTTTTTCCACAGCTTTCAATTTCTCGAGGTTTTCCTTGGAAACCCCCTCTACGATTACGCACGCGTAATCGCCGTCGCCACCGATGTTCGAGGTCGATATATCGAGTAAGCTCGCATTCTTATCGAAGATGTAATACTTCGAATTGCAATTTATCGCAAAAAGCGGAGTGCGTTCGCGAAGCGTAACGATAATCTTCGACGGGAACACTATCTCGATATGTTCTATCTCGACATACGGACACTCCGACTCGATACGCTCTTTATACGCCTTTTTCGAGAACGTGAAAATATTCTTGCCGATATACTCGTTGGTTAAGGAATCAACGGTGTTAACGTCGATTCTATTCAGCGTGTTTGTATAGTTAAGCTCTATTTCGTTTGTCGAAAACAGCATAACAAATACGCCTACGACAATCAAAAGAACAAGCAAAACTATCAATATCGCATATAATGCACCTTTTTTCTTCATACTCAAATCCTTGTTATGTCAGCACCGAAAAGCTTCAGCTCGCGTTCGATTCTTTCATACCCTCTATCGATATGGTAAATATCCGTTACGGTAGATTTTCCCTCTGCTTTAAGCGCCGCGAGCACAGTCGCCGCACCGCCGCGAAGATCGAAGCATTTAAGCGTCGTTCCGTGCAAACATTTTACGCCGTTAATGATTGCGGTCTTTCCCCGAATGGTTATATCCGCGCCCATTTTGATAAGCTCGGAAACGTGCCGAAAGCGAGTCTCGAACATATTTTCTTCGACAATCGACAAGCCGTCCGATACGCTCGAAAGAGCTATTATCTGAGCTTGAAGGTCTGTCGGGAATCCGGGGTACGGCGACGTCATTATGCTTTTTATCGCAAGCGGCGTGCCGTTTGACTTCAAGGTTATTTTAGCATTATTTATGTATATTTTGCAAGCACTTTCCCTAAGTTTAGATATTATTGAGGAAATATGTCCGTCGTTTACGTTGTTTAGCGTGATTTCTCCGCCGCACATCGCGCCTGCGATAAGGTAAGTCCCAGCGACAATCCTATCTGGGATAGGTTCGTATTCGCATGGGAAAAGCTTCTCTACGCCCTCGACAACAATCTTCTTTTCTCCTCCGCCGAAAACCTTGCCGCCCATCTTGTTTATAAACTCAGCCAAGTCCGCGATCTCAGGTTCTGTCGCGGCGTTTTTTATTACCGTTTTACCTTTAATGAGTGTTGCCGCCATAATGAGATTTTCAGTCGTGCCTACCGACGGGAAATCGAGGGTTATCTCCCCGCCTTTCATTTTTTCTCCGTCGCAGAACAAATATCCGCCCTCTTCACGAATCTTTACGCCGAGCTTTTTCAATCCGTCGATATGTAGATTTATCGGTCTTAGTCCGATATCGCAACCGCCTGGGTATGCTATCACGGCTTTTTTATACTTTGACAAAAGCGCCCCGAGAAGAAAAATCGAGCTTCGCATTTTTCTCGCGCGCTCGTCGGATATTTCGAAATTTGAAATATCCCTCGAATCGACGATTATATCCTTTCCGTCAAAAGACACTTTCGCTCCTAAATCGGACAAAATGCCGTTCATGGCAAAAACGTCCGTTATCATCGGGCAGTTCTTTATTCTCGATATTCCGTCCGCCATAACAGTCGCCGCAAGAAGTGGCAAAACGGCGTTTTTTGCAGAATAAATCTCCATATCCCCGAACAGCTTTTTGCCGCCGTTAATGACAAGCTTTGACATAGCCCCTCCGATTTGTTGTTTTCATACATCATTTTATGGAAAAAGGACTTTTTGTGTTCGTTCCTGCAATAAGTCCGCCGATCGTCATAAAAACTATTATCTGAGTATTCCCCGACGAAATAAACGGAAGCGGAAGCCCTGTCGGCGGAATGCTCCCCGTTACGACGGCAATGTTTATTATAACTTGCACGGCTATCATCGTCGTTCCAGAAAAGCAAAGCATAAAGTCGTATCGGTCGCTTGCGTTGCGAGCTTTTTTATATCCGAAAAGCACCAAAGCCAAATATACCGACATCAGAACAAAGCATCCGAAAAGTCCGAACTCTTCGGCGATTACGGAAAATATAAAGTCCGATTCGGAAAAAGGCAAGAACTTTTTCGCTTGACGCGACGAAAGATACCCCGTCCCGAAAAGTCCGCCGTTTGATATTCCGTATAGCGACTGAATGAGCTGATAGCCCTCCGCTTTCGGGCTTTGCCAAGGGTTCAAAAAAGCCGACAGCCTCGCCAAGCGATACGGCTCGATTATTATCAAAATCGGAACGGCTATAATTCCAACCACAAGAATCAATAGCGAAAGCTTTCTGTCTAAGCCTGCAGCTAAGGCGATAAGGTAAGTCGAAAGGGCTATATCCACAGTTACGGAAAGATTTGGCTCGATTATTATCAAAAGCGCGAAAACTCCGCCGACGATAAATATCGGAAGAGCGCCTTTGACGGTAGGCGTTATTTTGTGATTTTTCTCAAAATACGCCGACGAAAACAATACGAGAGCAAGCTTGCATAGCTCCGACGGCTGAATCGTGAAAAAACCGAGGTTTATCCAACGCTTTGCACCGTAGTTTTCCACCCCGATTTTCGGCACAAAAACAAAAACAAGAAGTATCGCGCAAAGAATCGGGAAAGCTATATATGCTTTTTTCAAGATTTTCTTATCAGAAACCACACCGACAAAAAAAGCGACAGCTCCTACTATAACGCCGACGGCTTGCTTTTTGAGATATAAAAATCCGTCGCCGTAAAGGCTTTCGGATTGATAGTAGCTTGCTGAATAGACTGCGAAAAGTCCGAAAACGGCAAGAGCAAAAACAAGTAGCGTTATCGCCAAAGAGCTTTCGTCTTTATAAACTTCTGACAATTTCTTCAAAGCATTCCCCTCTTTCCTCGTATGAAGAAAACATATCGAAGCTCGACGTTGCGGGACTTAACAGCACGTTTCCGCTTTTTGCGTAGTACCTTGCAAGAAGCACGCACTCTTTCAAGCTTTCGCAACGTGAAATGCTGCGATAGTTTGCTTCTTCGGCATCAATCAGCACTCTTTCGGCGTTTTCTCCGAAAACTATCACGCGCGTTACGTTTTTGGGCAAATTTTCAAATAGCGGCAAATAATCGATTCCCTTTTCCTTTCCGCCCAAAATCAAAACAGTTTCGCCCGTCATCGCATTTATCGCAACGAGAGTCGAAGAAACATTCGTTCCTTTCGAGTCGTTGTAGTATTTGACTCCGTCAATTGTTTTTACGTATGAAATTCTATGCGGAACGCCGTAAAACGTACTTATTGCGCATTCTATGTATTTGTTGTTTATTTTCAAAAGCTTTGCAACCGTAACGGCGGCAAGGATATTTTCTATGTTATGCTGGCCTAACAGCTTGATGTTTCTTAGTCCCGTCACGTAATCGGAACGCCCGAACACGATGTTATCCTTTTCAAGGTGCGCGCCGTTTGTCTTTTCGGAAAGCGAAAAGAAGTATTTCTTCGATTTTGAATCGCATTTATCATCTAAGTTTTTCGGAAGAACCAAAAAGTCGTTTTCGTCTTGATTTTCGTATATACGCTTTTTGGCGGCGTAATAGTTTTCCAAGCTTTTATGCCTATCGAGATGATCGGGCGAAAGATTCAATATTGCCGCTATTTTCGGCTTAAAGCTTTTTATCGTTTCGAGCTGAAAAGAAGAGCATTCCAAAACATAAGTCGCGTTTTTCTCTATCTTTTCTCTCGACGCGGGAAAGCCGATATTTCCGCACAAAAAGCTCCGTTCATTTGCCTCTTTAAGCATTTTGTCTATTAGCGTGACCGTCGTCGTCTTTCCGTTTGTTCCCGTAACGGCAACGACAGTCCCGTCAAAAAAGCTCGCACCGTATTCAAGCTCCGACACGATTTTTATTCCGCTTTTTCTCAAAAGCAAAGAAATCTCGCTATCTGTCGGAACGCCGGGAGATATGACAGCCAATCCCACTTTGCCGCCGTAAATCAATCTTTCGACGTCGTTTTCTTTCAAAAAACCGCTCTTTTTGTCGTATATGTAGGCATTTTTGCCTAAGCTTTTTACCTTTTCGCAAACAGCTTTTCCGCTTTCGCCGTACCCTATCACCAAAACGTCACAATCCGAATATTCCATTTTTACCACCGAACACAGAGAATAATACTATTGCAGAAAACAGCACGGTCGCAAGAGAGTATATCGCCACGATACGGTTTTCGTGCAACCCTTTTTGCTGCAAATGATGATGTAGCGGCGCCATTAAAAAGATTCTTTTGCCGCCGCTTAGCTTGAAATAAGCAACTTGCAAAACGTCGGACAACCCCGTTATTACGTATGCAATCCCGATTATAGGGATAAAAAGCGTTAAGTCCGACATAATGGCAAGCGACGCAATCAAGCCCCCTAAAAACATAGAGCCGACATCACCCATAAATACATATGCTGGAAAGCAGTTGACTATGAAATATCCGAGCATTGCTCCTACCGCAGAAAGAGACAAAGTAAGCAAGCCGTTAAGTTCGTTTTCCGTTAAAGAAAGATTAAAAAACGCATAAAAGATAGCAAGAATAAGAGCAAAAAAGAATATGTTTATTCCAGACACCGAAACGCACAAACCATCTAAGCCGTCGATTAGATTTACGGTGTTTATCAATGCGACAAACGCAAAAAAGTTTATCGCAAAAGAATAGTACCCGAAATCGATATATTCGTTGACAAAAGGCACAAAGAGCCTTCCGCCGCTTTTTTGATATGCTGCATATGCCAAAGAAGCTGCGACAAGCACTTGAAAAAGAATTTTCTGATATGGCTTTAACCCCTCGTTTTTCTTGAATTTTACTTTAATAAAATCGTCGAGAAAGCCAATAAGTCCACTAAAAAAAGCTATCGCCACAACGGTCAGAGAAAGTAAATCGCCCTGCCACAAGGCAAAATACGTTCCTATTCCGCCGACGATAAACACCAATCCGCCCATAGTAGGCGTGCCGTTTTTGCTCTCGTGCTCGACGACATAGGAAAGCACCGTTTGACGGACGTTTTTACGCTTCGATACGGGAATGAATATCAAAGAAAAAAGAAGCGATATAATTAGCGCGACAACCACCGAAAGAAGATACCTCATAACTTCAACACCCTTTGAATTTGCTCTTTGTCGGAATAAGGCGTCTTGACGCCGTTTATCTCTAAGTACGACTCTTCGCCCTTCCCAGCTACGATAATAGTATCACCTTTACGAGCGGTTTTTATCGCAAACTCGATAGCCTTTTTTCTATCCTCGCAAACGACGTATTCGGACGTCACTTTTTTGACACCGTTTTCTATGTCGGAGATTATCGACAGCGGCTTTTCGCTTCGCGGATTGTCGCTTGTTATTATCACCATGTCCGAGTATTTCCCGGCAACGTACCCCATTTCGCTTCTCTTGCCTTTATCTCTATCTCCGCCAGCACCGAATACGCAAATGAGCCTTCCATTTCCGAAAAGCATTTTTAAGACCGCTTCGAAAGCCGACGGCGTATGAGCAAAATCGACGAAGATATTTATGCCGCGATCGTTTTCTATCTTTTCTACTCTGCCGGGTATCGGTAAAAGACAATTCAAAGCATTCATGACATTTTCTTCTTTAAGTCCGAAAGCTATCGCGCAAAGAGCCGCCGTAACGCAGTTTTCGATATTGAATTTTCCCACTAAGTTTTTGTTTTCTATAAGGTATATTTTGCCTCGTAAATTTACTTTGAACGCAAGCGATAAATCGTTTTTTAAAGCACTGTTTTTAATAACGATATACGGCAAATGCGTTTTGTTATCAGTTGAGCAGTTTTTATCATCATCCTCGTAAGAATAATCATAAATTGCGTTTTTATCCGCATTTTTGGCAAAATAGGCGTATTTATTCCGAAAGACAAAGTGTTTTGCGTATAAATTCAAAAAAAGCATACTTTTTGCTTCTTCGTATTTTTCTTGAGTTCCGAAAAAATCGAGGTGATCTCTCCCGATATTCGTTAGTGCCGCGACCTCGGCTTTTATCCCGAAAAGCTTTTCTTGATATATCGCATGCGCGGACGTTTCCATAACGACTATCCTGCACCCCAATTCATAAACGCTTTTCAAAAGTCGATGCAAAACGTGAGGATCGGGGGTTGTCATAGAAAAATCTTCGTAAAAGGTTTTATACCTACATCCTCTCGTTCCGATAATGCAAACATCGGTTCCAAAGTATTCGAACACTTTTGACACAAAGCTTGCGGTCGTCGTTTTTCCGTTGGTTCCCGTTATGAAAATAAACTTCATTTTATCGGACACATTGCCGTAAAACGATTTTGATATTTTCGCGTAATCTTTTCGAAAGCTTTTTGAATAAAAAACTTCCGCGTTTGATTTTATATCAATTTCATGTTCCGAAAGTATTATCGTATTATCGTCTAAACTTAAAAGCTTTTCCTTTTCTTTTTTATATTTTGCTTCCGTCAAAACCAGTAGCTTTTTAGAGCAATTGTTTATATCGAGCGTTATTCCGTCGATATTTTTCTCTTTCATTCTCTTTAGTACGCTATTTGTTATATCCATAGCGTTTCTCCTTACTCGATTTATTCCAACGATACTATTCCTTCGATTATCTCTTTTGCTACGGGTGCTGCGACAACAGAGCCGTAATAGCTTCCGAGCGGTTCGTCGATAACGACCAAAACTACGTACTTCGGACTTTCTACGGGGAAAAATCCGACGAAAGACGAGACATATTTGCCTTGCGATATTTTGCCGTTGACATATTTTTGAGCCGTGCCTGTTTTTCCGCCGACAGTCACGCCCTCGACTTTTGCGTTCTTCCCTCCGCCCTCTTCGACGACGGAATATAGGTATTCTCGCATAATCTCGCTGGTGTTTTTTGAAATCGGTCTTGATATTACTTTCGACGATGACTCATATAGCGTTACACCGTTTCGCTTTATACTCTTAATGAGGTGCGGCTCGAAAAGCTTTCCGCCGTTTATCGCGGCAGTCGTTGCGTTGATAAGCTGCAAAGGCGTTACTGCGATAGTTTGCCCGAAACCTATTCTTGCAACGTCGCACAGTTTTGCAGATGATTTCGAAAGAAGCATACCGCTTTCTTCGCCGACAAAGTCTATGCCGCTTTGCTTGCCGTAGCCGAAAGCAGAAAGATATTTATATACCGTATCTTTACCGAGGCTTGTGGCAATATCGACGAAAACGGGGTTACAGCTGTTTTGAAGAGCTTCTTTGAGAGTTTGATTGGAGTGCTTGCCGTTGTCGTGTTTTGTCCAGCACTTTATTTTTTGACCGTCTATCACTCTGACGCCGTAGGAAGAAAAAATATGCTTATTCGAAAAGGCGTTTTTGTTGCCTTTGCTATATTCTTCTATATTCATCGCCGCCGTCAATACCTTGAACGTAGACCCCGGTTCATAGATGTCGGATATTAGCCTATTTCTTGAAAGAGCAAACAGCTTTTCGACATCGTCGCGCGGAAGCTCGTTCAAATCTAAGCTCGGAAGGGACGCCATTGCAAGTATCTCGCCGCTTGTCGCGTCCATAACTATCGAAGAAGCAGACTTCGGTTCATAAGCAATCATTGCACGCTTCAACGCGTTTTCCGCAACCGACTGGATTTTATAGGAAATCGTAAGCTCTACGTCAAGTCCGTCTACCCCTTTTTGGATATACGCGGTTCCGTCCTCTAATTCTATTCCCAAAAGGTCGGTCTCCGTCAAAATCTTTCCGTTTTCGCCCGAAAGCACTTCGTCGTAATACTTTTCGATACCGCTTTGACCTTTACCGTCAATAGACGTAAAGCCGATTACTTGCGAGCAAAGCGATCCGTAAGGATAAACTCGCGAAGAAGAAATAGAATAATATACACCGCTTATGTCAAGAGAAGATATCAGCTTCATTTTTTCTTCGCTTACGGATAGTGCGACCGTAAATTCCGAAGTGTTTTTCTTATTGAGTTTTTCAAACAGCTTTTTTTCATCGATTCCTAAAATCGCGGAAAGCTCACTCGCAGCCTTTTCTTCATCCTTTATCATTCGAGGTCGAATGTAAATATCGTAAGTCGTTTGCGATTTTGCAAGAACTACTCCGTTTCTATCCGTAATATCTCCTCGCAATGCGCGCACGGGCAAGTCTCTCGTCCATTGATCTATTGCGAGTTTTTGCATTTTTTCATACGAAAACACCTGCAAATACACAAGCCTTACAAACAAAAGACAAAATAAAAAGGTTACCGCAAGCGTGATTGCAAGTAACCTCTTTCGTAAAGTATATAAGCTATTGTATCGTTTTATCCTTGTTATCCTCCGATGACAGAACTGATTTTATCGCAAATTGCGTCAAACCAATTGGTCGTGTAGGTCTTTGTTTCGACAACTCTCATTGTCGGAACACTCATAGAAACAACGTTCGTTTCAACGTCCGTCATTGCAAGAGTGGTGGAAGCCAAAGTCTGAATTCTTTCTGCGTCCGTTAAAGCCGAAAGCTCTGCAACCTTGGTTGCGTATTCCGCAGTCAAAGAAGAAACTTTGTCGTCAAGAGCCGCGTTTTTGGTGTTAACCGCTGCGATTGCGTTTGCGTTTAATGCAATAACGGCAATAAGAGCAACGACAACGAGGCAATATGCGCAGCACATCAAAATGTTCTTTGCTTTTACCTTTTCTCTCGGAGCAACTCCCGCGATTTCCTTATTATTGGCTTTGACTGCCTTTGAATAATTATCGGAAACCTGAAGTCTCTTCGAGTTGGGAATTACGTCAACGCCGTTAAGAGTAGACGTTTTCGGAGCAACCGTTTCGGACTGATTTAAGCTTTCGATTCTGTCAAAACCGTTCAAAAGCTTTTCGTCGTGCGTCAAATCGACGGATCTTTCGTCTCTTCTAAGTTCAAAAGAACCATAGCGATCGTTTCTCGTTTTGATTTCGCGTTCTGTCGTTAACATTTTATTCACTGCTCCTTTATTTAATGCATCAAGGCTTTACCGCCTTTTGTCGGTACGCAACGCTCCGCTACGCGAAGCTTTGCAGATGCTGCCCTTTTGTTGTTTTCTAATTCTTCCTTGCCCGATACCACAGGCTTCTTTGTGATTATTTCACACTCTTTGACTTTGTCGCATACGCAGATCGGAAGAGATTTGTCGCATATGCAGTCAGATTCGAGCTCCTTGAAAAGGTTTTTGATTATCCGATCTTCCAACGAATGGAACGTTATTACGCATATTCTGCCGCCGATGTTTAAGCGATGGAATATTCTGAGGACCGACTCTTTGAGATTAACTATTTCGCCGTTTACCTCTATTCTTATCGCTTGGAACACCCTTTTGGCGGGATGTCCGTCGGTTTGAAATTTCTTCGGAATGGTCTGCTCGATTATTTCAACGAGCTCGCCCGTCGTTTCGATTTTCTTTTTAGCTCGCCGCCTATCTATCTCCTCAGCGATCTTTCTTGAAAACCGTTCTTCTCCGTATTCGGAAAAAACTCTTTGAAGCTCCTCTTTCCTATATCCGTTGACTACGTCCAATGCCGAAAAGTCTTGGGACTTGTCCATCCTCATATCGAGAATGCTGTCTTTACTTCTATAAGAAAAGCCTCTGTCGAAATCGTCCAGCTGATGGGACGATACTCCCAAATCGAGAAGTGCGCCGTCTATTTTATCTATACCCAAAATATCGAGCGCCAGCGGAGCGTTTAGGTAATCTGTTCTAACCGCCGTAAACCTATCTTTGAACGGTTCGAGACGATTCGTTGCGTATTCTATCGCTTCTTCGTCTTTGTCAAGCCCTATAACCCTGCCGCTTGGAGACGACATCTTCAATATGAGTTCGGAATGTCCTCCGCCGCCGAGCGTACAGTCAAGGTAAATGCCTCCGCTCTTCGGATTCATAAGATCCATGACCTCTCCCGCCATAATCGGCTTGTGGTAGGTATTCTCTTTTCTCATAGCGTTTTGTCTTCCTCCGCTAAATTACTACCCTTAAATCTTGCTTCCGAGCGTTTGTACGAGTTCGTTGAGGTTCTTATTCGTCGAACGTTCTTCGTGCGCCTTTTCGCTCCAAATCTCTATTCTGTCGATGACTCCCTTGATTACTACGTTCTTCTCTATTCCCGCATAATCTTTCAATGCCTGCGGCAATACGAATCTGCCTTGAGAGTCCTCTTCGATCGGGAAGGCGTTAGAGATAAGTTCGACGAGCGATCTTTGTGCCTCTACGTCGGTGAGCGGAACGTTTGCGTTCTCTTCGCAAAACTTCCTGAAACGCTCCTCGGAGTAAATAAGAACGGTGTTATCGAAGCCTTTCATACAGAAGAAACTGCCGCCGAGCTCTCCTCTGAGCTTAGCAGGAAGTCTTAATCTTCCCTTATCGTCAAGTTGATGAAAATAGATTCCGAAAAACATGTCCTACTCCTATAGTTTCGTAAGTCTATTATACACAACCGATAAACCAAAATCAACCACTTTTAACCATTTTTTTTCCATTTTCGACCAAATTTTCAATTTTTTTTGAATTTTTTTGGTCGAAAACGCCATTTTCAGGGATTCGGGCGGCATTCGACAAAGCCAAATCAAAAGTCAAGGGGCAATCAAAGGGGTTGTTTCGGATAAAAATTTACGACAAAACACGAAAAAAGCAAGGCGTTTTGCCTTGCTTAAAGTGCAGTATTTAGTATCTTTTCCGAATATTTTTAATTATGCTTTTTATTTTACTTCGATTTCTTGCAACGAAAAACCGACAAGGTCGCAAGAAGTGAGATAGTAATCAACTCCGCCTCTCGTATACTTTTTTATCGCAAGGGAATCGAACCCGTGCAAATGCCCGTATACAACGTTCTTTATTCCGTGCTTTTCGAAGCTGTCGGTGAAGTTGGAATTCTCTCTTTTGACGTTAAAAGGCGGATAGTGCATCATTGCGATTATCTTATCGTTTTCCGTCTTCATTTTTTCGACCGCAGAAAGAGACAGCTCCAAGCGTTCGCTCTCTCGCAAATATATCTTTTCGTCGTCTTTCGAAAACTCCGACGAATTAGGCGTCGTCCAACCGCGAGAACCGCAAATAATAAGGTCGTTGATTCTTATCGCGTCGTTTTGCACGAGCATAATATCGTCGGGCATAAAATCCCTCGCCTTGCCTATTCCCTGCCACCAATAATCGTGATTGCCTTTTATCAAGACCTTTTTCCCGGGAAGAGCATGCAAAAAGGCTACGTCCTCGTCTACGTCCTCGAGGCGCATTGCCCAACTGAGATCGCCCGCAAGAAGAACGACGTCGTCGTCAGTCACTTTCTTTAACCAATCTTCTTTTATTTTGTCGAGGTAATTATCCCATATCTTGCCGAACACGTTCATCGGCTTATCGGATTTCCCCGGCATATGAAGGTCTGAAATCGCAAATACTTTCATAATATTCTCCTTTGTTATTATGCAGCATTTTTCGTAAAAAAGCAAGAAAAAGAAGAAGCTAAACAAAAAGCCGATTAAAACAACAAAGGGATTGAAAATCAATCCCTTGTTCTACGGTTCTTTTATTAATTGTTATCTTGGGTATAACGGCGTTTCGAAAAAGCCGGCGCATATCTCTTCGTTAAACGGCTGACACGGCGGCAATTGACAATAGCCGTAACTTGGCAACATCAATTCAACGTCCATGACTACCTTCAAAATGAGCGTTACGCACGCGGTAACGACAAATGTGTTTTCCGCAGTATACGTTCCTTTGGAGCATACGACGCCGCACACGGCTTCTATCTCATAAGGCATAATCGAGTTTTGCGGAACAAAAAGCACTACGTCTTGTTCGATATTAAGCGTTGACGAAGCAACCCCTTGAACGCCGCTTGCGTCGGTATACGTTACCGTCATAGGAATAGCCACACTTGCGGTTACGCGGGAAAGTCCGTTCCTATCGGGCAAAATCTGCACGTTATTGACGGTTATCTGCGGTTTCGCAGCAGAATTCGTCGCAGCAACAAACGTGAGCGGAGCAGTCGGATTTGACGGCGTATAGCCAGATAGTGTCAAGACGCTACCCTCTAAGGACTGCTGCATCATACATCCGTCAAAAACCTTTTTTGCCTCTACGCACACGCGTTCGCAAAGGTTATGTAAAGGATTGCCTACGATTCTCCCCGGGGTCATAAAATCCCCTCCGCAGCTTGTGAAAGACAATTTTCATCACCTCCTTTCAAATATTATCAAAAAAACGTTTGCCTGTTTTCAATATATGCAAGGAAGACAAAAAAAGTTTATTGTCATATTCAAAACGTTATCGATAAAAAACTCGGCATAAAAAAGCGACGACTACGAGCATAAACTACCAATAGCTTTTTCTGTGAATTATGTCAAAAACAACGATAATCATTATACAGAAAAACACGAGACATAATACAGAAAACGAGTCCTATATTTTAGGACTCGCTCAAAAGCAATTTTATACTCTGTTTTTACTTACACCTAAAGATTTTATGCTTTTTGTTGCCAATAGAACATCGGGTATTCCTTTCCTTCAACGAACATCTCGGACGCAAATACCGACAAATCGTCTTTATCTACGAGAAGATTAAAACTCTTCAGCGTTTCGCTCGACATAAAATCTTCTTTCGACATATAGATCGCACTGCCGATATAATTATCGGTATTGCCTACAGCCAAAGTCGAATCGTTATCTTCCCTGACGAAATAGCAATCGGACAAAAGTCCGCTTCGATAATAGCCTATCAAGCGTCCCGTGGACTTTGCGGTTGCGGTCGAATAGGAATTTATGTTATAGCACAAGATAAGCTTTCCGTCCGTCATATTGCCAACTATTCCGCCTGCGAACCTATCTGAATAATCGGAATCGCAATATACATATCCCGTGTTATAGGCATACTTGACCGTGCCGCCGTTATTTATCGCGACGATTCCGCCTACCGCCTTTTGTCCCGATATATATCCGCCGTTAGCGGAGCTTTTTATCGTACCCATATTCGAATACGCGATTCCGCCAGCGTTTTTGGCGTCTACCGCGCCTTGATTCTCGCAATAAAACACATTGCCCGCGTTCGTTCCGACAATTCCGCCGCCGTTCGACATCGCAACGACTTTGCCGTAATTATAGCATTGGTTTATCGTTCCATTCCAATTCCAACCTGCAATTCCGCCTACGTTTTCACCCGAGACGTCGCCGTAGTTTACGCAAGACAAAACAAGCTTGGAATCGGTGTTTTCGGCAACTATTCCGCCTGCCGTATTGCCCTCGACGGCAGAACCGTTCGTGCAATTCATTATAAGTCCGAGATTGCTCGCGGCTATTCCGCCTGCAGTCGTATAGCCCTTTATTTTGCCGCCGTAGCTCGACAGCCCTATAACTTCCGCGCCCTCGCCTATACAGCCGAAAATTCCCGCTTTATTCGCCGTTACGTGCAGATAATAGATACATTTTCCGTTGCCGTTGAATTTACCCAAAAACGGTCTGTCGGAGCTTCCTATCGGCTCGAAGCCCGATATGAAGCGCATATCGATATTGTTGCTAAGAGTATAGTATACGTCCTTTGTCGAAAGATAATCTTCGTTGACGGTTTCCGCAAACCATTTGAAGTTCTCTTGCGTTTCTATTTTGTAAGGGTTGTCCTGCGTGCCTTTGCCACTCGGAGCTTTCACCTCTACGCTTTCCCACGTGATATCGTCTACTCTTACGGGCATTTCGGAGGAATACGGCGAATCGAAATAGCTTTTGCCATCGCCGACAGCTCTTATCGCGGCTTGCTTTTCACCCGCTTCATAAAACTCGAAGTATGCCTTTTCGCCTGCCGCGACCTCGTATTCGATGCCGTCAACCGTGATGACATACGCCTTTGCCCCCTCTACGTCGTCGTAATAGAATCTATCCTTGAACCAAACAAAGTTTTGAGGTACGGAAAGTACCGATCCGTTCAACGTTTCGCTGCTTTCGGAGGTTGTCCAAACGTTTTTTGCGCAAAGATATATTTCATACGTTTCGCCCGCTTCGAGCTTATCGTAATACGTGCCCTTTACGGTGATTTGCTCGCCGTTCAAAAAGAGCAGATATTCGTCGGCTTTTTCGACCTTATCCCACTTCAAAACACCCAGCTCGATTCTTAAGTTTTGAGGCTTATCCAAATAAAACACGAGGCTTTCGCCGTCGCATGCAGAAAAAAAGCATAGCGCTAAGGCAAAAAGCACCGCCAGAATAATAAGCTGTTTAGTTTTCGAGAAAATGCGTTTAGTCAATATATCTCTCCGAAACGTTGATCGACGCTTCGTCAGTCATGACGTATACGTCGTCACCGATGTTTATTGTTGCGATCATTTTTACTACTACGACACCGCTTGAAGTAAAGGTCAATACGTCGCCGTTAAGAACGCAATTATCTTCTCCGTGAACGACTACGGTTCTTATCGAAACGTTGTCGGGAGAAAGATTTGCGTAAAGATACCAAAGTTTGTTAGAAAAATCAATCGAATCGCCGACAAATCGCATGACCATGAGCGATTTATCGTACGCGACGGAAATAGGCAGAAAATCGTACGTCCTTTCAAGCCCGTCGGCGGTTATCTTTATCGTTATTCTATCGGACGGCTTTGATTTTTTTATCTTTAAGTCGTATTTGCCGCCCTCGAATATTTCCAATTCATAGCCGTCGGCATCGATAACTTCATAAGTAACGTCTTTGAACTTATAACCCTTGGTCTTAGGAGAGGGAACTATCTCGTCGTCGGAATCGACAAGCAAAACGGATTTATCGAGAACTATTCCCGTATTATCGACATTATCGGCAAGAACGTCTATCATCGCATAAAATTCGTCAAATAGTCCCACCGTTTTGGGAGATTCCCCCTCGGAAGAAATTCGCATAAACATATACGCGCGTCTTTCGCCGTCAAGCGCAATAGTGACATAATTATTCTTGACGGTATACTCCCCTTTCTTTTCGCCGCTTTCGGAAAGAATCTCGCCGTCTTTAAGGTCAAAGTAGGAAAAATCTTTCGTCATAAGCTTTCCGTTGAAGTTATCGTCAACGATTGCCTGTCCTTTCATGGCGGAAACGGGCGCGATGAAATATTCGGAAGCGTAATACTTAAGCTCGTCGTCGAGATATACCATACGTCCGTCTATATCGACGTCTTCGCCAAGAGTCGCTCCGCCGTTTTTGAGATACATATATTCTCTGTCTTTCGAAACGGTAATCTGCGTTCTCGGGTGGCGAACAAACTCGCCCCATTCGTCGCTGAAATAATAGTAGTCGAACGTGTCATAATCTTTGCACGCGGAAAAAGCCGTCAAGCATATTGACAGCAATATCGTCAAAGCGAATATTATCGAAAGCTTCTTTATTATTTTCATTTATATATCACCTTAAATGCGTTTTCGCATCGGCTTGAAAGCAAAATATAGATAAGTAATTGAACCTATGCATTATTATAATACTATTTTTATTCGAAATAGTCAATTGTTTGTATAAAGTGGCTTTTTCGGGACGTAAACGTAATGCTCATATATAATAAACCAAATCAAATTTTATATATTTTCAAAAACCATATACAAAAAAGGCTTTTCCTCTTTGAAATGCACCTCCTAAAGTTTGTCACTTTCGTGTCCAACCTTTGGGGTTCACATCACTTCGACAGAGCATTTTTTAGCAAAGGTTTTAAGCTATTTCAAGACTATTTCGAAGCGGTCTTTTTCCGCCCCCAAAAGCAACATATTTTTGAGCTTAACAAGATTAAGTCCTCTCACCTTTTGCGAAAGATAGCAAGCTATCCCCGCGGCAACGCCGCAAGAAACGGACGTCCCCGAAAACAAGGAATATCCGCCGCCTTTCGAAGTCGTGCAGACGTTGACGCCGGGGAGCAATATTTCGGGTTTTCCGATAAGCTCGTCACGCGCCGAAAAATCCGCACGACGGCAATCGTCGCTCGTCGAATCGTATGCGCCTACCGTCAAACAATATGGCGAAACACCGGGCGATCTGACTCCCTCGTTAGGTGAATTACCCGACGCCGTAACGACTATTAAGCCTTTTTTATATAGCGACTCAACGCCCCTAACAAGCGGATCGAACGCACCTTGATAGGGCGCGCCGAACGCCATGGATACGACTTTTATTTTAAGCCGCAAGCAATTATCGTATATCCACTGCATTCCTTTCAATATATCAAGAGTCTCGCCGCGACCATCTTTTCTCATACATTTGACGGACACGATTTTTGCGTTTCGATATACTCCCGCATATTCACCGAAAGACAAAAAACCGCTTCCCGCCATAAGCCCCGCTATCATCGTTCCGTGCCCGTTTTCGTCGCATAAAGCGTTGTCTATCACGCTTATACGCTCGACAATCCTGTTTTTTATTGCGCAAAAGTCAAGATGATAATTTATCCCCGAATCGAGTATACACGCGGAATAATACGGCAAAACGTCGTCAAAAGCTCTCGGAAAAGCATTCCCGAAAGTACCGCTTTCAACGCTTTCGTTTTCGACGGAGAATTCTTCTACCGATGCGATTGACGAAACGCTCGGATAGTCGGAAAGAGACGACAACTCGTCAAATCCGCCCCTCACGGCAATCGACGAAATGAACGGAAGAGCGCACACTTTTTCTACGCCTTTCGGAAGAAGAATACGCTTTTTTATCGACACCACCGCCGTCATATCGTCGGACGTTTTCGAAAACAACGACGGGGATATTTTCTTATAATTCATTCTTGAAGTTTCCCGATTATGTTTTTGAGCTTTTCGCGTTGCGTTTCGTTCAAGTATGCATCAAGAACCGTAGCGATTTTCTCTAAGCGTTCTTTATCCATTTTGCCCGATTTCACTTCTTCTTTGTATCTGTTTGTCAGCTCTTCCATCAAGGATTCTTCGCTCATCGAAGAATACTCCTCTATAACGCTTTTGACGTTTTCTTCGTTTTTCTCAAAACCATTTTGCATATTTTCTTTGCGATAGCTTTTGAAATCCATTTTTACCTCCGAAAACCGCACTGTTTTAATATATGCCGACATATAATTATTTGCGAACGTTTTTCTTTTATTTTCATTTTCGGATTTTTATGCAAAACAATTTTTCAATAGATTCTATCGCCGACACATTAAAAAAAGCAGAAACGATAAGTCAGCTTCTAAGCCAAGATAAAAACGGACTTATTGATCTCGTCATTTCGAAAAAGCCGGAGCTTTCTTCGGTTTTATCCCTCGTCAACGCCTCGAAAGGCGGAATGTCAAGTCTTTTTCAAAACATAGCACAAAACAAAAGCAATGTCGATTTAACGTCTACCCTTTTGCCTTTTATGATGTCGATGAATAAAACCAAAGCAGCCGATAGTAAGACTTCTAACGAGAAAATGCCGCAAGGGCATTACCTTGCCCCTATCGTAAGTTTTGCTTCGGGAGAAATTCTGAAAGACATTTTGCTTCTTCTAACCGATTCAATATAAAGCTTTAAGCAAACAAATTTTCGAGAAAAACGCTTATTGGGTGTAAAAACGCTTGCCAAGATAAAATATTGTGTTATAATATAAGCAAACATATGTTTCCATTGTAAGAAAATCGCAGACAGTTTTTTCTAAAAGCCGCTTTTGTTTTTTTTTGAATTGGTTTCTAAAAATCAACGTTTCTAAAACGAAATCGCTCGAAAAGAATTAGGGATAAAAAGACGAAATCGCCTTTACTTTTCCCGACAAAAATCACGATAAATAAAAGACGTCTTATTCGTTTTTTAATATTTATATGTCGCAATATGTCGCATATCAAATCAAAAGTGCGGCTGAATTTTGAACACAAAGCTAATTATAATATTATGGATAAAGTTATTTTACACGTCGATTTGAATAATTTTTACGCTTCCGTCGAATGCATCGATCACCCGGAACACCTCTCCTTACCTTTTGCGGTATGCGGCAGCGTTGAGGACAGACACGGAATTGTTCTTGCCAAAAATCAGGTTGCGAAAAAGCTCGGGGTAAAGACAGGCGACACCGTTCACGAGGCGCAGAAAAAATGCGGCGGACACTTGACCGTCGTTCCCCCGCATTTTGAAAAGTACGTTTATTATAGCAAAAAGGTCAGGGAAATTTATTATACTTTCACCGACCAAATCGAGACTTTCGGGCTAGACGAATGCTGGCTTGACGTTACGGGATCGCAAAAGCTTTTCGGATGCGGCAAGGAAATCGCCGACAAAATCCGAGAACGGGTCAAAAAGGAGCTTAATCTCACAGTTTCGGTCGGAGTTTCTTTTTCGAAAGTTTTCGCAAAACTCGGTTCCGATATGAAAAAGCCCGACGCGACGACCGTTATTTCAAGGGATAATTATAAAAACGTCGTCTGGCCGCTCCCCGCGGAAGAGCTTTTGTTTATCGGGAAGCACACTATCGAAAAGCTACACCTCTTAAACATCTTCACAATCGGAGACTTAGCCAACGCCAAAACAGATATTTTGAAGGATAAATTCGGCATTGTCGGCATTCGCATGCAAAAAGACGCAAGAGGCATAGAAGACGGAAAAGTCCTTAAATTCAACGAAAAAACGCCCATGAAAAGCGTCGGAAGCGGCATTACTGCAAGGCATGATTTAGTCTTTGACGACGACGTTTCGACCGTTATGGAATTTCTTTCCGACGACGTGGCGACAAGGCTTCGTTCATACGGGCTTACCGCGACGGGTGTTGCCGTTTGCATTCGAAGCAACGACCTCAAAAGTTTTTCTCGGCAAAAAAAGCTTTTATATCCGACGAATTCGCAAGATTCTATCGCAAAGGAATGCTTCGAGTTATTCAAAGAAAACTACGATTTGACTAAAGATTTACCCATAAGAACACTTACGATCACGGCGATAAATCTCGTGTCGGAAAACGATTTTTTTCAATCGTCCTTTCTTTATGACGACAAAATAGACGAAGAAAAAATGCTCGGGAAAGCCGTCGATAAAATCAGAAGCAAATTCGGCAAAAGCGCTATCGGAAAAGCTTCGCTACTAAATTCGGAAAGTCTTTTCAGGACGACTAATCCCAAAATCGGCGATATGCTTCCCTTTCAAAGAGGCAATCGAGAAAAGAACAATTCGTCTTACGCTCAATAATTCACCAATAAATACAAAAAGACCTCTCTCTCGAGAGGCTTTTTGCAAGTACATCCATTGAAAGCTATAGCAATATTCTATTATCGATAATTATACGGACTCTATTTCATAAGTCTTGTCTTCAAGACCCTTTGACGAGAACGTAACTTTTATTTTGCCTTTCTGTTCTTTTGAGCGTACTACGGCGACCATTCTTCCGTTCCACGTAGTGAAGCCGTTTCCGAGATAGCTTTCCTCTGTACGAGGAGCTCCCGATCCTACCGCAAGAAGTTCTCCCGCGCCCTCAACATTGACTTCGATACGCTGTTCCAAAGGCTTAACCAAGCCATTCTTATCGCCGAGCGAAACGTCGAAATAAACAATATCCTCTCCGCCCGCTTTGACGTTTTGCTTTTCGCAAAGAACGTTTATCACAGTCTTATCTTCTGCCGTTTTCAAGGTCTCTCTCGAAAGTTCTTTGCCGTTTTCGTCATACGAAATCGCAGTTATTTCACCTTTCTCGTAAGGTACTTTGAAATTCGCAATGAACTTTTTGAGCTTTTTCTTGCCGTACGATTTGCCGTTTACTTTAAGTTCGATAAACTCGCCCTCACTCGCGACTCTGACGTTAGTTTTCGTTCCCTCATAGCCGTCGAAAGTCCAACAATCTATTCCGTCGGTTTTCCTATACATCGCAGGAATAAGCTTATCTTTCGAATGTTTAGGGTGTGACACTGCGATGAACGGCTTTTTATATTCTCCCCAAGCGATAGCCAAGTCATACGCCATTGTATCTCTGTGTCCGGCAATGTCGTAAAGTCCGCAGCCTGCGATTATGCACGGATAAGGCTTCGAGTAAAAACCCGTGTTTTTATTATAGTCGATTACGCCTACGCCGCATTCCCCCAAGTAATCCCAACCCGTCCAATAGAAATCGCCTATAACATAAGGAAGCTTTCTTGTGGCGGTGATTCGTTCGTAGTTATCAAGCGGGTTTGTCTCGCTGCCGACGATGATACGGTCGGGATATTTTTTATGGTGACCTACATAGGAATTCAAGCCGTAATTATATCCTGCAATATCCAAAGCCTCGCATATACCCTTTATCGGCTTATCGGAGTTTTTGGGACTCGTAAGGGCTTTCATAAATACGCCTATAATGCTCACCATTGTGTTAACCAAAACCGAGCCGCTCTTTTGAGTACTTTCAGCCGATACGTTAGGTCGATCGGGATCGGAATCGGAGACCTTTGTTCCGGAGGCACTTATCTTAATATTTTTTGCATACAACACGTTGAGCATAAGATTTACGCCCATCGTTACGGGACGGGAATCGTCGAGCTTATGGCATAAATCGACCATTCTCTTTCCTATTTGCACGCCTTTTTCCGACGCGGTTTCGGCTATTTCGTTGCCGATTGAATACATAACGACCGACGGATGATTGACGGCTTTTCTTATCATCTTTTCAAGGTCTCTTTCCCATTCCTCTTCGAAATGGAAGCCGTAACCGTACTGTCCTACAGACTCGAACCAAACATCGAAGCCCTCCTCCATAACGTACATTCCGACCTCGTCGCAAGCTTCCAAAAACTCACGCGAACGCGGATCGTGAGAACCTCTTATTGCATTAAAGCCGCCCTCTTTGAGACGACGAACACGGCGTAACTCGGATTCTTTATATTCGTTCATGCCGAGCATTCCGTTGTCTTGATGCACGCAAACGCCGCGAAGCTTTGTCGAAACGCCGTTTATAAGAAGTCCTTTTTCGGAATTCCAACTAAGCGTTCTTATTCCTATTTTTTGAGTAACTTCGTCTATGATAACGCCGTCTCTTCTTAGCGTTGTTCGCGCTTCGTAAAGATTCGGCGTTTCTGCACTCCAAAGACGAGCGTTAGGAACAATTATCGATACGTGTTCGCCGACGCCGCTAGCAACGACATCACCGTTTAAAATTATTTCGGTCAAAAGCTCCGACTCTGGGGCGTTGCTACTCTCTATCGTAACTTCGAGCTTTGCGGGATTAAGCGAGCGTGTGATTATTTTTATTCCGTCGGGGGTGATATGTTCCTTTTCGCCGACAAGAATATGTACCGGACGGTACAATCCGCCGCCCGTATACCAACGTCCGTTGGGGCGTTGAGCATTGTGGACGGTTACTTTGATTTTGTTGTCTTCGCCGATTTTGAGCTTATCGGTCAAATCTACGAAAAAGTTCGAATAACCGTAATAGCAGCTTCCGACTTCTTCCCCGTTCAAGAATACCTTGGTGTCCATATACGAGCCGCCGAAATCGAGGATCACGCTTTTGCCGTCATATTCCTCTTTCCCGAACAGCGTTTTTTCGTAGACATAGTTATTGCCAGGAAAAAACGCAAGAAGCGAACCGTTTTGCAAGAGCGGATTTCTTTTTTCGATAAGCATTCCGTCGAAAGGCAAGGTTACTTTTCTTTTCTCGTTCGGAGTGTCTTTTACGTAAAACGTCCAATCGTGGTTAAAGCTTTCTCTTCTCATCTTTTCCTCCTAAATTAAGTTATATCGTTAAAGCAAAGAAACAAATTTAAAACAAGTATTGCTTTTTGATACAACTTGCTTTATAATAATTACAGTATATCACTATATTTGTGCAAAACAAATGCCAAAATAATGTACACATCGAATTTTTTGTATCAAAAAAGGATATCATTATGAATAATAACGCATCTATTCAAACCCAAACCAGCATAACGACGATAGACGGAATGGAAGACCTATTCGAGAAAAAAGGCGCCGTCAGAAGGAAAAGTCTAACGCCGTTTCAGTTTAGAAAACTCATTCAAACAAAAGAGAGCGTTATTTCAACGATAAGCGATTTTTATAACACCGAAAAAATCGTAGTATCGTCCGACGCGTTGACAATAACAAATTCCCCCGTTCACGCGCACGATTATTACGAGCTGGCGTTTGTTAGGGGCGGAAATTATTACGTTAAAATCGAAGACAAGGAATATACTTTTTTGAAAGGGGACTTGCTGTTACTAAACAGAAACACAAAGCATACCGAGAAAAACAGCTTTTCGGAATCGCAAAAATGCTATCTGTGCTTCGACGAAGTCTTTTTCGAAGATTATATCGCCAAATTCGGAAACATATCAAAACCAAACGGCATAATCGACGGATTTTTCAAAAACAACGCTACGAATAATATTTTGAACAACAAAGACTATATTTTGTTTAGGCCTATCTCGGATTACTCCGTCGTTACGGAAATATTTAACGAAATCGAAAACGTCATAACAAACCGTCCGAACTATATGATGGCTTCGATATATTATCTTATCGGAAAGCTTTTTTACATTCTCGAAGACGGAAAAACTTATTCGGAAACCTATGTTGACTTAGGAAACTTCCCCGAGCTAAAAATTGCCGAAAACACAAAAAACATTATCAAAAAAGCACGCGGCAATATTTCAAGAGCGGAAATCGCAACGATTTTGGGATATTCGGAAAATCATATATACAGAACGTTCAAGAAAGTTTACGGAACATCCGTCAAGGAGTTTTCTCAAGCAGAACAAATGAAAGCCGCGGCAGAGCTTCTTTTTGACTTTTCGCTCTCGATAGCCGACGTTGCCGTAAAAACGGGAATCGAAAACCGCACGCAGTTTTATAAGCTGTTCGAACAAACTTATTCCTGTACGCCGAAAGAATATCGCGAAAGGCTTAAAACAATAAAACCCGACTTATCGCAAAATACTTAATAATACAAGAAGTTTCTGGTAATGCTAACAAAGAACAGAAACGCCGCAGTATTTCAAGCTTAGAAGCACAAAACGATAGTTTTGTGGCAAAACATTCTTGTTTTGCGAAGATTTTGTCGCAAGATAAAAGATTTACTTCTTATTGGTTCTATTATACGAATAACTACTACGTTTAGTGCACATAACAAGAAAAACCTCTTACGGCATAATGATGTGCAGCAAAAGTTTTACGCTTTGGATACATATCAAATAGCCATAGGAGGTTTTTGTTCCTTAGATAAACAAGGATAAATATTTTTTATAATACTAAAATATTACTTTATCGAAACGACGGTATAGCCTGCGTTTTCGACAGCCGATTTCAACGTTTCGTCCGAAACGGTTCCGTCATGCTCGACGTATGCCGTCTTTTTCGCAAGGTCTACTTTCGCCGTAACGCCGTTTATTTCGTTAAGGACTTTTTCGACTCTTCCACTGCAATGCATGCACATCATGCCTTCGATTAACATTTCTTTTTTCATTTTCTTTATCTTCTCCTCTTTTTTGATGCTTATTGAATTCGTTACCACGAATATGCTCGAAACACTCATACAAAGCGACCCTATCATCGGGTTCAACGTTATGCCGAGCGGTGCCAAAACGCCTGCAGCCAAGGGTATGCAAAGAACGTTGTAGCAAAACGCCCAGAAAAGGTTTTGCTTGATCTTTTTAAGTATTCGTCGAGATACGACTACCCCCTCGGGTACGCTCATTAGGTCGCTGTTTGTCAAAACTATATCGCCCGAATCGACCGTTATTTCAGATCCCGACGACATAGCAATGCCGATATCGGCGGACTTTATCGCCAACGCGTCGTTGACGCCGTCGCCGACAAACGCGGTCAAGCCCTCTTTTTTGATTTGCAAAATATGATTCTGCTTTTCTTCGGGCAAAACTCCCGCGATGACCTCGTCAATTCCTACGCTTTTGGCAAGCGCTTCCGCCGTTTCTTTTTTATCGCCTGTCAGCATAACGGTTTTTACGCCAAGCGCTTTCAACCTTTCGATTGCTTTTTGACTCGACTTTTTGGGAAGATCGAGCATTGCGATTATCCCTATAATCTTGCCGTTTTCGGATACCGCTACGGCAGTCTTACCGTTTTTTGAAAGTTCTTGAAGCTTGTCTACGCTTCCGACGAATTTTTCGTTGCCGATTTTATATTCCTTTCCGTCAACAACGCCCGAAATACCAAGTCCGGAGAAGCTGTCGAAACTTTCTACATAAGAATTTTCTATATTATGCTTTTTCGCATAAGACGTTATTGCAGCCGACAGCGCGTGAGAGCTTTTTTCTTCTATTGCGGCAACTATCGAAACGAGCTTTCTTTCGTCATAATCGAAAGTTATTACGTCCGTCACCTCTGGCTTTCCTTGCGTTATCGTGCCCGTTTTATCGAACACCGCGACTTTTACGTCGGCAAGGTTTTGAACAAGCTCGCCGCTTTTGACCAATATCCCCTTTTTCGCCATAGTTCCCGTTCCTACCATTATAGCAACGGGCGTTGCCAAGCCCAATGCGCACGGGCAAGATATAACCAGAACCGATATTGCCATATTAAGCGCATAAGAAAACTCTTCACCGATAACAAGCCAAACGACAAGCGTTATCAAAGCTATCGCCATAACGGCAGGCACGAAAACGCCTGCGACCTTATCGGCAAACTTTTGAACGGGCGCTTTGGAATTTGCCGCTTCTTCGATGAGCGACGCGATTCTTTGTATCGACGAATCGGAAGCTTTCTTTGTCGCACGGTAGGTTACATACCCAGAAAGCGCGACGGTACCCGAGAAAATATGTTCTCCCTCGCCCTTTGTTACGGGGATAGACTCTCCGCTTAGGTTGCTTTCGTCAAAGAGCGCCGATCCGCTTTCGATTATTCCGTCAACGCACGGCATATCGCCGCTTTTTATTACAACGATATCCCCTATTTCGACTTCCTCCGAAGGCACTTCGACTTCGACGCCGTTTTTGAGTATCACAGCCTTTTTGGGCGTAAGCTCGACAAGCTTTTTTATCTCGTCCGTAGCTTTTCTTTTTTGCCTTTCTTCGAGAGTTTTTCCGAGCGTAATGAGAGTCAATATCATCGTAGACGACTCGAAATACAGCTGCATTCCGAGCATATTCGCATGAGACAAATTCCCCGAAACGTATGAAGATACAATTTCGTATATAATCTTTATTCCGTATATAAACGCAGACGCCGATCCCACCGCTATGAGAGAATCCATATTCGGGCTTTTGTGGAAAAGCGCCTTGAATCCGTTTATGAAATACTTGGAGTTAACAAGAAGCACCGGTGTCGAAAGAAGCATTTCGGTGAACGCAAGGTTAAACGCGCCTTTTTCGCCGAAAAATAGGTCTAGCCAAAACTCGGAGAAAGGAATTTTCTCCGCAAACATTTTGAGCATAGCCAACGTCATAACCAAGCACATGAAAACTATCGAAACGATAAGACGTGTTTTTATCGAAAAGCTCTCTTTTGTTTGAGATTCCTTATTTGTTTTGGTATTATCGCTATTTTTCACTTTATCGTCGTGTAAAGATGCTCCGTAGCCGACTTTTTCAACGGCAGAAATGACTTCTTGCACGTCAAAATCGCCCTCTACGACCATAGAATTCGAAAGAAGGCTTACATCGGCGTTTTCTACACCGCGCACTTTTTTCGTCGCGCGTTCGACTGCCTGTTGACACGCCGCGCACGACATTCCTTTTACGTCAAATTTTTGTTTCATATTGATATTATACCCTTTCCGCCTTTCTTTTGCAAGGGTATTTGGCTCGTTTTGAAGGAAAATGTGAAAAAAATTTCGCGTTATTTGTTTTTAGTATAGAATAATCGGTTTTATAATAAACTAAAACCGCTTCCTAAAAAATCTCGAAAGCGGTTTCTTACCTTTTATGTAGTTTTTATCATTCCATTTATCGCTTGACACTAAACAATATCGAATTATTATAAATCTTCGCTTGACGTATATCTATCCAAAAAGCTTTTTACGGTCGAATAATACATTTCTCTGTCGTATAAAATCGTTCTTGCGTGCTCGGAGAACGGGCAAAGATAAAGCTCCTTTTCGCCCTTTTTGGCGTTATATAAATCTACGCACATATGGTACGGAGTCATGGTATCGAGCTTGCCGTGAATAAAAAGCATCGGCACGTCTTCGTAGCCGTTTTCCGTTATATCTTTCAAGGGATTGACGTCGTACAACGTGAAGCCGTACTTCATTTTGCAAATGAGGCTCGCAAGAGGTATCAAAAACTTAATGGACATCCCAAACGACGTCTTGGCATTGAAGTCGAACTCTTCGGGAAGATATGAAAATGGGCAGTCCAAAATCGCGCACTCGATTTTCGTTTCTTCGTCCTTTTGGTGCATTATTATTGACGACGCGCCCATACTCTCGCCGTGAAGATATATCTTCGCATTCTCACCAGTCAATTCGCGAGCTTTTTTTATCATTAACCCGAGGTCGTCTTTTTCGTGATAACCCATAGGCTCCAAGCTGCCGCCGCTTTTCCCGCAATGCTCGTTGTCATAAACAAGTGCGTTATATCCAAACGACATAACCATTGCGGCATATTTTATGCTCGTCATAATGTTCGCGCCGTGTCCGTGAACGATTACGAAAGTCTTATTCGTCGGAACGGAGTTTCTATAGAATTCGCCGTACAGGTCATATCCGTGGGACGATTTGAGCCAAAACTCTTCGTGCGGATTATTCTCGAAAAATCCGCGCGGAATATTGCCGTTCGTGCTTTCTATTTCGTATCTCGATTCGTAATCGACTTTTTTGGGCGTAACCAATATGCCGAGCATATAATTAGCCAAAACAACAAGTCCTACGGCAATAAGCACGACTATTCCGATTATAAGATATATCCACCACATAGCATTCTCCCCTTAATCATGCAATATATTGTTATCTTAATTCAAAAGTTTTTATTATTCTTCTATATCATTCTCGCCTTCGAAGCCGTCAAGAGTTTCTTCTGCGACAAAATCGGCGACATTATTTTCGTCAACATACTCATTTTCGTCGAAAGTAGGCTCGTCCTCTGTTTCAAAAGAATCTCTATCTTCAACCTTCGTTAGCTCGTCGTTTTCTTCTGTTTCTTCGTTTTGTCCTAAGTTTTCCGTCATCCCATCGATAACTTTTGAAAGTGCGTCGGAAGCCGAAAGTATCGCGTCGGGAACAATCGCTTCTTCGCTTTTTTCGGTATTAATAAGTCTAGACAATGTATCGAGCTCGCTCGAAAGACTTTCGAAGCTCTTTTTAAGGTCGTCCTCAGATTCCGAAACTCCGCCGCCCGTTACCGTCGTGAAGTTATCTTTGAAGCGGTCAAGCTCATCCTTTATCTCGGAAATCTTGTCTTGGTTGTCCGATAAAAGAACGGTGATCTGGTTGTTGAGCTTTTCAAGCATTCTCATTACGTCGTCGTTGTCGGCAAGCGCGGATTCCTCTCTCATCGAATCGCCATTTTCCAACGCGCAAAGAACTTTGTCAATACGCTCGATAAGCGCGTTTTCCGCCATTGTTTCGGTCGCTATTGCATCTATATCGCTCGATTGCGGTCTTTCTTCCAAACGATCTATCTTTTCGGAAAGCTTTGCAATCATATTTGCAATATTTGAAGCTTCGTTTTCCGAAATATTTGAAGATACAACGATGGCATTCTCGCTATTATCGATTTGATTATCGCCGTTTCTTTCCAGCAATTCGTCGAGCTTACGCAAAATCGCAGCGTTTTCTTCCGCTCTTTTTTGAGTTTCGATTTCAAGCTTTTCGAGCCTTTCTTCTATATTTGAGTTATCCGTTTTCACTAAGTTTTCTTCGATAGCGCTAAGCTTAATTAAAACCGCGTCGAGCTTTTCGTCCTTTGAATTATCGGAAGTATCGTTAATAGCCGCTATCGCATCGAAAAGGCAATCGAGCTTTTCCGATATATCGGAAAGGTTCTTATTTACGTCGCTATCCTGCTTTTCGGCAAACAGTTCGCAAAGCTTCGACATCGAAAGAGCAAGCTCGTTGAAGCTGTTTTCGGTCTTTTCTTTAAGCTCTTTGCACAAAACCGCTATCTCGTTCTTTTCGTCGCGAGAAAGCTTTTTGAATTCTTCGGAAAGGTTTATCGAATTTCTCGACTGCTCTCTTATACTGCTTTCAATCTTATCGTTAAGCGCATATAAATCGGCACGGCAAACGTCGGTAAGGTTACTTACCTCACCTTGCAAAAGCCTCAATTCTTCGACTACATCTACGCTTTTGGCGGCAGACTCTTTGACGGAATCTATTTCCGTCTGAAGATAGTATAATGCCTCTTGCATTTGCGTGGCTCTGTCTTTTTGAACAAAGTAGCCGAGATTCTTGCTGTCGAAATTGTCGTTTTTGCCGTCCATAAATTCAATACCTTTTCTTTTTAGTACACCCTATTGTAGCATAAATTTTCACTCTTAACAATAGAATTTATAAAATTATTCTAAAATTTGTCTTTTGACAGCTTATCTCGCATTTTAAGGAGCGCGCTTTTTTCTATTCTCGATACGTAGCTTCGTGAAATTCCCAAGATTTCAGCCGTTTCTTTTTGCGTTTTCGAATCCGTTCCGTTAAGTCCGTAGCGGTGGGTTATTATGATATATTCTCGCTCCGTCAAATTCTCTTTCAAAAGCTTGTCGAGCCGCTCTCGCGTTACGTCTTCGTCCACCTTTTTAAAAACGTCATCGTCCTCGGAAAACAGCAGATCTTCTATCAAAAGCTCGTTACCCGAAAGGTCTTTCCCTACGCTTTCGTTCATCGATACGTTGTTTTTCAATTTCTTCGTCGCTCTCAAATACATCAAAATCTCGTTCTCGATACACCTTGCGGCATATGTTGCCAGAACGCTTCCTTTTCCGTATTCAAATGTTTTTATGCCCTTGATAAGACCTATCGAGCCTATCGATATGAGATCGTCTATCTCGCCTTGCCCGGAGTATTTTTTGACTATATGCGCGACAAGCCTTAAGTTATGACGAATCAAGGTCTCAATCGCCTCTTCGTCGCCGTTTTTTGCCAATTGCAAAGCTTTCTCTTCCTCCTCCTTTGAAAGCGGCTTAGGAAAAGAACCGTTGTTTCGAACATACGACGTGAAGAAAAAAACCTTATTGAAAAAGCCTAAAATCCCTTGAAAAAGCATACTTACTCGAAACCTCCGTAAAGACGTAATATATGTTATTCGAGGAAAGTTTTGTCCTATTACGAAACCCTTTGTCCTTTTTCTATTTCTTATACAGATTTAAAAACTTCGAAAAAAAGAAGCCTTTAGGGCGCAATTGGGACTATCAACGGATAGCTTTAAACAAAGAAAAACGAGCTCGATGTTTCGAACTCGTTTCGTTGTTTTTTAGTTTTGTTTGAACGCGTGCCGTGCAAGACTTATCAAAAAGCTTTGTCTTTACTTTTTAGGTTCGTTTGCACTTTTACATTGAAAGCATATCGAAAAGTTCTTTTGTTTAGAACTTTTTGATCGGATGACGCTTATGGTGGGAAGCCTTGTGAAGTCTTTCGATTATCTCGATATCCTTTTCATCCCCCTCGCCCGTCGTTATATAGCGATCAAGCGCGGCATAAGACACTCCCATTTCGCCCTCATCGGTCTGGTTTTCTTTTAAGCCCGCGGAAGGAGCTTTGTCTATAATCGATTCGGGAGCGCCTAAGTAACGCAAGAATTCGAATACTTCCGTCGCCGTCAAATCTGAAATCGGATTGAAGTCGTGCGCGCCGTCACCCCACTTCGTGAAGTAGCCTACATACGCTTCGCTTCTGTTGCCCGTTCCAGCGACCAATCTGCCCTCGCTTGCGGCAATGAAATACAGCGTCGCCATTCTTAGTCTCGGCGCAACGTTGACAAGCGCGCCGTCGGTTGCCGTCGTTACCGTTTCGCAAGCCTTGACAAGCTCTTTTTTCGCATCGAAAAGGTCTACTTCGCGTTGCTCGATACCGAACTGTTTAGCGGCTTTCATAGCGTCCTCTTTGTCTGACTCGTAATTTCTCGACGTGCCGCACGGCATAATTACGCCGACGGTGTTATCGCAAGCCATTTTGCAAAGAATACCTACGAGCGTACAATCCTTTCCGCCGGAGTTCCCGTATACGATACCTTTCGCGCCGGACTTTGCAAGGATTTCTTTAATAAATTCTACTCTTCTTAATGTCTCTTCTTTATAGTCTCTCAATCTATTGCTCCTTCAAGGTCTTTTGACCTTTATTGATTGGTTACTTTTTTCTTATATCTTCGGTTCGATTAGACCGTAGTCGTTTTCGAAGCGGCGGTACAATACCTTTACTGTACGCTCCTTATCGTCGAGGAATACGTAGAAGTCGTGTCCCGATATTTCAAGCTGCGCAATCGCCTCTTCGACGTTCATCGGAATGAGATCAAAGCTCTTTTTCTTAACGATCATTTCAGGCTTATCGGCATAGTCGTTGGAATACAAATACGCATTGTCGAAAGCGTTCTGCTTAACCTTTTTGTCGAACCTCGCGCGATATTTGACTATCTGCTTTTCGATTTTGGGAAGAGCGATGTCTACCGCATCGTACATATTGTCGGCAATAGCTTCCGCACCGAGGAATGTATCGGCAAAATGCATCTGCATTTCGAGCTTGCATTTGTTACCCTCGCCTTTTAACGTTACTTTGATCGGAGTTTCGTCTTCAAAATACTTATCCAGTCTATTGACTTTCTTTTCTATGACATTGGTCAGCTTTTCGGGAACAGATACGTTTCTCTTGTTTACGATTTCGATTTTCATAGAAATACCTCCAAATATAAAGTTGTTATCGAAATTGCTCTATCGACTGCTTTTGCAATCGTCAAGCTATCGTCATATATATTTTAGCACAAAAAAGAGGCTTTGAAAAGCCCCTTTTTTAATATTTTTATTGTTTTACGATAGTAAATTCGTTTCCGTCGTTGTCGATAACGGCTTTATCGCCAAACGCTATCGTCCCTTTCAAGAGCTCTTCGGAAAGTCTATCCTCGATAAGATGTTCTATCGCACGTCTTAAAGGTCTTGCGCCGTACTCGTTATCGTACCCTGCTTTGACAAGAGCTTTCTTTGCGCTTTCGGTAAGTTCCAACGTGATATTCTTTTCTTGAAGTCTCTTCGCAAGGGACTTTATCATAAGGTCGCAAATGCTCTCCGTCTCGCTTTCTGTCAGTCTATGGAAGACGATTATATCGTCAACTCTGTTCAAAAACTCGGGGCGGAAAGAATTCTTCAATTCCTCCATGATTCTGCCTTTCATCTTTTCGTAGTCGCTCGAGAATACCTTTTCTTCGCTCGCGGAAGCAAATCCCAAAGAGCTCATTTTCGATATTGCCGAAGCTCCGACGTTAGATGTCATAATAATTATAGTGTTCTTGAAATCGACCACTCTTCCCTTGCTGTCGGAAAGTCTTCCGTCGTCAAGAATCTGCAACAAAACGTTGAATACGTCGGGGTGAGCCTTCTCGATTTCGTCGAAAAGCACTACGGAATAGGGTTTTCTTCTTACCTTTTCGGTAAGCTGACCGTTCTCGTCATAACCTACGTATCCCGGAGGCGCGCCGATGAGTTTGCTTACGGAATGCTTCTCCATATATTCGCTCATATCAACTCTAATTAGCTGGTTTTCGTCGCCGAATACCGCCGCCGCGATTGCTTTCGCAAGCTCGGTTTTACCTACGCCCGTTGGACCAACGAATATAAACGATCCGATCGGACGCTTGGGGTCTTTAAGCCCGGCTCTTGCTCGACGAATCGCACGGCTCGTAGCGTCTACAGCTTCGTTTTGACCGATAACCCTTTCGTGCAGAACCTTTTCGAGATTCATAAGCTTTTCCGCTTCGGATTCCGTCAGTTTAACAACGGGAATACCCGTCCACTGCGCGACGATATTCGCAACTTCTTCGTAGCCTATCGAAGCGTTGGTTTTCGTTCTCTTTTGCTGCCAGTCGTTGTTCTTTTCCTCTATTTCGGATTTTATCTTGGCAATCTCCGCTTGTACCTTTGCCGCTTCGTCGAAGTTTTCTTTTCTTATGCAGTTTTTCTTTTCGTTTTCAAGTTCGTCGAGTCTTGACTGCAAATCCTTGAAATCGGGAGGAGCTGTGTAGTTATCGAGTCTTGCGCGCGACGCGGCTTCGTCAATTAGATCGATAGCCTTATCGGGAAGGAATCTGTCGGAAATATATCTATCCGAAAGTGTAGCGGCGGCATCGATAGCTTCGTCCGTTATCGTAACCTTATGGTGCGCTTCGTATTTATCTCTTATGCCCTTCAAAATCTCAATTGTTTCGGAAACGCTTGGTTGTTCGACGGTTACCGGCTGGAACCTACGTTCGAGCGCGGCGTCTTTTTCGATATACTTTCTATACTCGTCGATAGTCGTTGCGCCGATAGTTTGCATTTCGCCCCTTGCAAGCATAGGCTTTAATATCTCGGCGGCGTCCATATTGCCGTCAGACGTTGCGCCCGCACCGACAAGGTTGTGTATCTCGTCGATGAAGATAATTACGTCGCCGCGTTTTTTGACGGTCTCGAGGAAGTCTTTCAACCTTTCTTCGAAATCGCCTCTATATTTTGCGCCTGCAAGCATACCGCCAAGATCGAGCGAGAAAATCGTCTTGCCTTTAAGAAGCTCAGGAACCTGACCTTTGACTATCATCTGAGCCAAGCCCTCTACGACGGCGGATTTGCCTACGCCCGGTTCGCCGACAAGCACGGGGTTGTTTTTCGTTCTACGAGACAAAATCTGAATGACTCTCTCAATCTCTTTCTTTCTGCCGACAACGGGGTCGAGCTTACCCTCTTTGGCAAGAGCGGTCAAGTCCGTTCCGAACTTCATTGCGTCCGTGTTGCCGTTCTGTCGTCTTTCGTTTCCGTCTCCGTCCTCTTGCACGCCGTTTTGATTGAAAGGCGTGTAGCTATAGCTTACGCTTCCGCCGATTTCGGGTTCGAAGCCGAAAAAGTCTTTGGTGATTTGCTTTATTATATTATGCGGATTCATAGTCCCGAAGTCGTCGGAAAATCTTATCTGCGCGCCTATTTCGTCTTCGAGCTGCTTTACCATCGAATCGAAGTTGACGTTGAGATTTTTCAAAATCTTATATGCGATATTCTCTTTATCGGCAAGTATCGCAACGAGCAAATGCTCCGTCGCGACATATCCGCCGTTCGTCATCATCGCGTATTGATCTGCCGTTTCGAACATTCTTTTCGCTCTCGGCGTATAACCTCCGTTGCAACTATATGAATGGTCTATCGTTGACTTGAACATATCGAAAAACTTCTCGCTGTTTAAGCCCGACGACAAAAGTATCTTTCTCGCAACGCAGTCGGTAGACATAATGCCCGCCAAAATATGCTCCGTCCCCATATAATCGCAATTAGCCGATTTCATTATGCGCTCCGCCATCAGCTTTGCGTTTGTCGCCCCTTGTGTAAATTTCATATTTATCATCTCCTTTATTTTTAGGTGTTATTCTTCTTTCAGAAGCTGCATCAATACGTTTTTGAATACAACCCCTCTTTCCCTATCTCTTGCGCTACCCGTCTTTGTCAAAAAGCTTTTGTCAGAGCAAGCCGCCGATATTATTCTTCCCTCGCGATCGGTTATATATCCGTCGCGTATCATTTTAGAAAGAATAGCATTCATTCTGTTTTCGCTCAAAGGCTGGTTCGTAACCTCTTCGGCGATCTCCTTGATATATTCGTGCTTGTCGGAAGAAAGCCTTATTAAGGTTATATATCCGCCTCCGCCGCGCTTCGACTCGACTATATACCCGTTGTCCGTCGAAAACCTCGTGGACAAAACATAGTTTATCTGACTCGGCGCACACGAAAAATGCTCAGCCAAGTTGTTTCGAGAAATTGTTATTCGCTCGTCATCGCCTATCGTCGATAGCAAAAACTCGGCTATTATATCCGAAAGTCCGCCCATTTGCTTTTCCCTCCTTTTTGTTTTTTGAAAGGCAACGTCTATTTATATTTGACTATCTTTGACCTTTGACTTTCGAGTATATTATATCACGTTTTTTTGAAAAGTAAAGTATTTTTTCGTCTTTTTTTTGAAGATTTTTAAAGTTTTTTACGGATTTATGTATCACGCAAAAAAAGTACAAGTATAAAAATAAAGGAGAATTATTCTATTGAATTTTTATCGTTTCTTCGCCTTTTTTGACTTAATTTCCCTGAAAGTTTTACGGGATAAATCTATCGACTACGAAACATTTGAAATCATGCTTTTGGTTAGCCTACAAAAAAAACACCTCGTTATTGCGGTTCGAGGGTTCCCCTACTTTCGCTTCTAACGAGGTGAAAATAATTTTTATAAAATTTACAAATTTGTAAAAAATAGTTTTATTGTTGTTTTTTAGATAACCGCATAAACTTCGCTTGTTTTCAAAGTATTACAATCCCTCAGTCTCGGCTATCGCCGAGACTGATCCCTTACTAAAGGAGCCTATTTAATTCCGGCGGCAGCAGAGCCACCGCCCTACGTGATGTGGGACATTAAAACAATGTTGCGTGACGATATGACAATCCCTCAGTCTCGGCTATTGCCGAGACAGATCCCTTACAAAGGGAGCCTATGATTATGACGCAAACCGAAGCTTTCGCATAGAATTTCTTATGATTTGCAACAAAACCCAAGCGTATGCAAAGATTTTCTCGCTTGATAATCGTTTTATTTCAATAGCATTATGCTAAAAACAATCTAAAAACCATTGATTTTAGATTAAATTTTTGTTTTGCCGAAAAGACCGTTCAAAATGAAAGCTGCCGTTCCGCCGATAAGAGCGGTGAAAAGCTGCGTAATTCCGAATGCGACTTTAACGGGATCGCCGATTTTGGGAAGTACCAAAGGAAGCAAAAGTCCGAGGCAAACAAAATACATAAACAAGAACTTCAAAACTGCGGCAGCGGCATAAGAAACAACAGCGCAAACGTCGCTCTTTACGTTTTTGAGACCGTTGGAATAATCAACCTTTAAGAACTTAACCAAAAGCGCATTGGTCGCAACCATGATCGCATTAGCGCAAGCCACGAACGGAACGAGCAAAATGTTTGCAGAAAAACCGAGGAAGAAGCCGATAAGCGGTGTGAATACGCCGATAACGACGCCACCCAAAAGTCCTACGGAGACAGAAGCGAAAAGAAGGCACATATTGACGACAGAGCCCGTCAAAAGCTGAATCTTTGCCAAACCCGTAAGATATTGGCAAACGATAGTAAGTGCGAGCAAAATGCCCGTTCTTGCAATAAACTGTGCGGGTTTTTCCGCTTTCCCGAAAAGTAATTTATTCATTATAAAACCTCACTTTACGGCTACTTGCGTCATTGCGCTTTTCACCGTAATATTTTCTAATTTCCCGAGCTTTCCCGTGAGGGCGGAAATTCTTTCTACCGTGCCTTTGACGATAAGCGAGATTACCGCGATTTTATCGTCATTGTCTGGGATTCCCATTCTGCCGATTATTATATCGCCGAAATCAGACAAAACAGCCTGCATTTTTTGCGTAACCGCTCTGTCACCATCGACAACTATCGCAACTACTCCTAATCTTTTTTCCACGATACTCTCCTTCCTTTCGATATAAAAAAATCTCCAAACACACGTTTGGAGAGCATAGACGAAAGATCTGTTTTTGCATCTGCCTCTCCGAAAACTCATCGATTGGGATATTTTTATTATAATATCATTTGATTTTTAAGTCAAGAAAACTAGGACGGTATAATTAAAAACAGCGTTTTTAGAAAAGTTTTCTATATCGAATAAACAAAAAGAAAGAAGGACTTTATCCGTTTTTTATTATTAGTGGAATCCTTTTTAAGGAAAAGTTTTCCCCTATACCCCTTTCAAAACCTTTTATATCATTTTAATAACGGCAGCAATGTGAAGCGACGATCTACGGTGTATAAACGGAGTAAGCTGTGCCACCTTCCACAACGTAAAAGGAGCCTATAATAAGGATTGCCTATTATTAAAAACGGCGGTAGTGAGAAGCGACGTCCTACGAGCTGAACACTTCCCAAGGCTCCCTTAGTAAGGGGGCTGTCATTGCGCATAGCAATGACTGAGGGATTGATAAAAAGAGCATAAGCCGTACCGCATAACTTCAAAAAAATTTTTCCTGTCTAAGCGTTAATATAAATCTGTTTCTAAAAATAAAAAAGGCGAGATTTCTCTCGCCTTTTTCACTTTTTATTATTGTGCGTAATTTACATTAGCGTTAAGCAATAATACTATTTGTTTTAACTCTTATTTAAGAGAATCGTATACGCCTTGCAAATATCCGGTAATCTTTTGATAGCCCATCTTGTCGATGGTCTTGCAATAGGTATCCCAGTCCGCACTGTTGATATCGTACGTTCCGTTGATGAACTTCGGAATTTCGACACTCATCTTGTCGTTAATCTTATTCTTCGTCTTGGTCAAAGCTTCGTTTTGCTCTGTCGTGAGAAGTTTTTCGAAGGTCGATTGGATATATCCTTTATTGATATATGCACCCCATTTGTTTACTACTCCGTCGATTTCAAACTTGGAAATATTGGAAGTTTCTCCCTGAATCGACAAGCACGGTAATCTATTCGCAATTGCGGCGTTTCTTAAATTTGAATCAGCCATAAGCTTATCGCTATAGGTATAATACGGCGCTCCGTTCTTTTCGGATACGGAATATGCATCTTCGTCAATATCGAATCTTTCCTGGAATGTCTGACCGTTTACAGTCTCCTGATAAGGTTTAATGAAATCATACTGTTCTTTCGTAAGACCGTAGTTCTTCGCGACATAGTTCGTGCTTCCCGCTTCATACAACGTATCGAGATACGTGAAAAGCGCTTCCAAATTCTTATCCTTAGCTTGGTCTGTTATGATGATGCCTGCCGCAGTGCATTCCATCTGATACATAGCGTAAGGTTCGTTGCCCTTGCAAGATTCGTCGCCGTAAATGTCGTTGATAGGCTGTCTTGCACCCGAAACATAGATACCCTTTGTTGCGGGATAATCTTCCGCCTGTTCGAGCTGGTCGGCAAGCGTAGATCTGTGTCCTTGCCACATTCCTACATAACCCGAGTATACTGCAGAGATGTCGATTTTATAGAACATATCGGAAGAACGCTCTGCAAATTCCTTATCGAGCCAGCCTTTTTCGTACCAAGTGCTCATGCACTCCAAGTATGCTTTCATGGAATCGGACGTTGCGTTGAATTCAACCTGACCGGTCTTGTAGTTATAGCTCCACATAGGCGCTCCGCCGCCGAATGCCGAGAACAAATCGCCGGTCTGTAAATAACCCGTGTAATAAATCGAGATGTCATAACCCTTGTCGGTTACGCCTAAGTCGGCTCTTGCTTTATCGAAAATCTCAAACATCCACTCCCAGTCGGAAATGAAGATAGGCTCACTTCCGTCCCAATCGGGATGGTTAGCTTTATATTCCGTTACATACGCATTGTCGGAATACCAAGACGGGAACTTAACGTTATCCGTATAGGTTCTGTCTTCGTTCATATGACCTTCGAACGCTTCACCCGTAGAAGGGTTGACACCGTATTTAACGATCCAGTCTCTTCTATAGCAGAAACCTTGGAATCCATATTGCGGAACGTCCGTTACCATCCAAATCTGCAAAATAACCTTCTTCCCGTCGGAAGTAGTGTTATAAGCGACTTGACCGAGACTTTCGTTTTCTTCGATAAGCTTCATATAGTTAGGCATATACTTTTCGACATATTCCGTAATGTCCATAGCAATGCCCATATCATACAACGCAAGAGGCGAATACGGAGAATAGCTCGTACCCATAACGTCGTAATACTCACCCGTCGAAATCATCGTCGTATATTGGTCTTTCTGAGAGCCGTTTACGAGCTGCTTATAATCGATCGTGATGTCTACGCCTGCGTATTGCTGGTTTTTCTGAAGGAAAATCGCGGTAGGATTTTGGTTATAGTCCGAATAAAACGTCGTATCCTCCGGGTTTTCAATAAGCCACGTGAAGGTATTCTCATCTCCCTCGTTATTGCATGCCGAAAGGCAAGTCAACGAAGTGCATAGAAGAAGTACCGATAAAATAATTGCCAATACTTTTTTCATAATTTCTCCTTTTTGGGACTTTCTCCCATATTATCTACGATATTATTATATATCTAAAAAAAGGCAAAGTATTGCAATTGCGTAATATTTTTTGCAATATTTTAATATGATTTTAACAATTTTCGCATTATTTTGAGAACAATATTAAACTGTATTATGTTTTATATAATTATTTTGAGAGCATTATAATTCTTTTATTACTTTAATATAATTCGAATTAGGACAATTTGACACTACATTATAAAAAACACAAAACTGCTTGCAAAAGTTTGGAATTTTGCCATATTGCCAAAATATATCAGGTTCCTTCTCTTAAGGGGAGCCGATTGCTTTAACAATCTGAGGGTTCGTGATAATTTATCAATCCCTCTGTCTGCTCCGCAGCCAGCTCCCTTGATAAGGGAGCCTTTTAAGTTTTGCGGCAAAGTGTAGCTGTTTAAATTAAAAATCATTATTTATGAAAAATATAGTTAATTATTTTCTCGACTAAAATACGAGATATGTTTTTGTGAAAAAAGCAATTCTGAGCATTTATTATTATTTTTTTGAATCTTATATTTTGACCGAGCTTATAAGATTTTCAAATATACCCATATTTTTTACAATAAACTCAATTTTTTTACAATACAGCATCGAAAAAGCATGGTATAATTTTCTTAATATGAAATCAAATGCTTTTTCATCTCAAAAAGCATTTGGTAAAACTAAAGAGGTAAAGAAAAATGATCGATATGACAAAAAGTTATAAGAAAACTTTGAAAGAAAACAATGCGGAAGTTTTCGGCAAATATTTGATGTACACAAGTTCGCCTTACTGGAAAGTTATGCTTTTAGGCTCGCCTAATCAGACTCTTTCTCATGCGACGACTTGGAGCAGAAAAGGTATGGAAATAGGCTTGCTGCTTTTGGCGGATACGGCAAAAGCGGGCGAGGAGTTTATGTATAGGCTGTATTCAGACGAAGAAGCCCGTGACGACAAACAAAAAAAGGACGTAGTTTTGTTCCGCTTCCCCGTTAAAAAGAAAACGCCGTATATCGTCGTTTGCGCGGGTGGCGGTTACGAAGCGGTATGTTCACACGCAGAGGGATTCCCTACGGCTGCAAGATTTGTTGAGCTTGGCTACAACGTTTTCGTTCTAAATTACAGAGTCGGCGGAAAGGGCGTTATGCCCAAGCCCATAGACGACCTTGCAAGAGCGATTTCGTTCATAGAAGAAAATGCGGAAAGATTCAACGTTGAAAAGGGCTGTTATGCCGTAAGCGGTTTTTCTGCAGGCGGAAGTCTTTGTTGCCTATTCGGTTCAGATAATTACGGATATTCGAAATACAATCTTCCAAAACCCAAAGCACTCTTCCCCGTTTATCCCGTGACGACAAGCGATATTTTATACGAAAACGGCGAGCCGTCTAAATTCGCAAAGACAATGTGCGGCGAAAAACCGAGCAAGGAGTATATCGATACGTTTGACGTCATAAGCCATCTCGACAACTATCCGCCGTGCTACATTACGGCTTGCAAAAACGACGACACCGTCCCTTACAGTCAATCGGTAAGGCTCTCCGAAAAGCTCAACGAAAAGGGTATTCCGAACATTCTCGAGCTTGGAAATATCGGCGGCCACGGCTTTGGCGAAGGCACGGGAACGTCTGTCGAGGGTTGGACAAAACGTGCGATCGAATTCTTCGAAAGCTTATAAACTACTTCTCACCACATAAAACAAAGAACGTTTTATGGTATTTACTTGAAAGACAGCGAAGTTTCGCACCTCGCAAGCAAGTTTGTAATTTCTTGTATTATAACTAAACATTGAAATACTACTAACTCTTCTGTTCTTTACACGCAAAACAGAAACTTCTTGTATTATTTCAATTGTCTTAATCTCATCTCATATTTTTCTTTCGCTTTTTTTTGGTAAGCAAAAAAGACCTTGAAGGATTTCTCTTTCAAGGTCTGATTTTTATTCTTTATTCAATCGAAATTAATCCGATCGCCGCAAAAACTTAGTTTCTGGGGTTTTTGATGTTAGCCTGTGCAGCTGCAAGACGAGCGATAGGAACTCTGAACGGCGAGCAGGATACATAGGTCAAACCGATGTTGTGAGCAAACTCGATAGAGCTCGGATCGCCGCCGTGTTCGCCGCAGATACCGCACTGGAGTTCGGGACGTGTTTCACGACCGAGCGTTACAGCCATCTTCATGAGCTTACCTACGCCGACCTGATCGAGTCTTGCGAACGGATCGGATTCGTAGATCTTAGCGCCGTAGTAGCTGGGCAAGAACTTGCTTGCGTCGTCACGGCTGAAGCCGAACGTCA
>CAZIPL010000010.1:0-35336 GCA_964541255.1 uncultured Clostridia bacterium
TCTTGCTCTTCTGTTGCGATTTCGATTTTGCTTGCCTCTTCGATTTCTTCGGGCGACGGGAAGAGTGAGTAGGACGAGCCTTTCTTTTTCGGGACTTTTTCTTCCTCTTGTTTTTTGTCAGCGAGAGGTTTTTTCGTATCGAGAATTTTCAATACGAGCGCATAAAGAGAAGTAATCACGGCAAAAAAGGCGATGCAGATATAAACCGTATAGTTTGCAAGCGTTTCGACCTTATTACAAAGCGTGGCGCCTGCTATTATCGAAAGTAAAGCGATTATTAAAAGCGGCACTTTTTTGATTTCTCTTTTCAATGCATTCCTCCGAGAAGCTTTTTTGCGTAGTCAATTATATCACACAAAAAAAGATATTGCAACTTTTATAGATAGTTTGTAATTCTGCTAAGAAACCATTTTCCGCATTGCCGTATCGAGTCTACATCTGTTAAAGGATAGCTTGAAAACGTGAGGGTGGTTGCGTTTTTTTGAAAGAAATAACGGTTGTCGTTTTAGAAAACATTCAAGAAACTAAACAAGCAAAAGAACTTAATACTATTCTATCGCCGTGATATTGATTTAGCGTCTATAATTAAGTTTGTTTTCGTCGAATAAAACGCTTATTAACATTAATTATCATATACTTTTTTGCGGTAATGCAAATAATATTAACTTCTAATTAAATCATTTAGCGCATTAATTTGCGGTATATTGCGATAAATTCGTCTTTTGCGAACACTTTCGGGACGGGGTATAGAGGATTCCCCTCGCGAATAGCGTTTGTAGCCATTTCATCGATGTCTTCTTCGCGAATTTCCGAGAACCCGTCGGGAATATTCATAGACTTATTCAGATCTTTAATATGCTCGATAAAGCGTTTTGCTTTTTGTTCCGACGAATCGCTTTTTTCGGATATTCCGATAAGGTCGGAAAGCTCGGCAAATTTTTCCCAAGCGGATTTCCCGTATGCTTCGAAAACATATGGCATAATAACGGCGTTTGCAAGTCCGTGTGCGATATGATATTTTCCGCCCAAAGAATGCGCTATTGCGTGAACGTAGCCTACATACGCACGAGTAAATGCAACGCCTGCCAAGAAAGAGGCTTGTTGCATATTTTCGCGCGCTTTCAAGTCGTTGCCGTCGTCGTATGCTTTTTTGAGGTTTTCTTCAATCAAAACAATCGCCTCTTTTGCGCTTTCTCTTGTCTTTTTTGTGTTAGCCCTTCCGATATACGCTTCAACCGCATGGCAAAGCGCGTCCATTCCGGTAGTTGCCGTTATGGATTTAGGAAGTTTTATCGTCAATAGCGGATCCAAAACTGCGACGTCGGGAATAAGAGAGGGGTCGTTTATCGCATATTTATAGTTTTTTTCGCCGTCGGTAATTACCGCCGCCAAAGTGGTTTCGCTCCCCGTTCCCGCTGTTGTCGGTACGGCAAAAAGAGGCGGGGTTTTTTTCATAACCTTAAGGACGCCGCCCATTTTGCGTAAAGGCTTGTTAGGTCGAGCAACCCTTGCGCCGACTGCTTTGGCTAAGTCCATCGGCGATCCACCGCCGACCGCGATAATCCCCTCGCAATTGTCTTTATAATATATTTTGAGCGCGTTTTCTACGTTTTCGATGGTGGGGTTGGGAACTACTTCGTCAAAAAGAGAGTATGAGATATTTTCCTTTTTGAGCGACGCGAAAAGAGGATCGAGAAGATTTAGCGACATAAGCCCCTTGTCGGTAACGATAAGGACGGATTTTATGCCGTTTGCCTTTATTGTTTCGGGAAGAAGCGAAAAGCTGTTTGCTCCGCTTAAAATAGTCGGCGTTCTCCACGGAAGAAAAAACGACGCGACGTACATTATCGATTGATATATTCTACAAAAGAATGCATTCTCCATAACGATCTCCTTAATAACCCTTTTCGTCTTTCGGCTGGAAGCTTTTAACGGAGATATTATAGCACAAAAATTCGGCTCTTACAATAAAAGCGAGAAACTATTATTTGTTGCGGTTTTGATATTTAATGCTTTCGGCATTTCAACGGATAAGTGTCTATGGTTTTGTTTTGCTTTACAAATAAAGCATTGTTAAAAAGAAAAAGGCCGCAAAAGCGACCTTTATGTCTATTTAATGTTTATAATCTTGCCAAGGTTTTTTCAAGTCTTGCGAGCGTTTTTTCTTTGCCGATAAGCATTGCCATTTCGGTTGCTCCGCCGGGGGTGTTCTGAAGTCCCGTGATAGCGATTCTGAATGCCCAAAGAACTTGGCTGTTTTTCATTCCGAGCTTTTCAACCGTGCCCATAAGGGTTGTGTGAACGGTTTCTTCGACCCAATCGATATCTTTAAGCGCATCGATAAGGGTGGGGATAACGGTTTTTGCGATGTCCTTATCGCATTTCATTTTTTTGTGAACGAAAAGCTCGAGGTCGAAATCGTCATATGTTGCCAAGGGGTTTACCTTATCGGCGATTTCGGTAAGTACTTCGACTCTCGTTTTCATAAGCTTTGCGACGTACTTATCGTCATAAAGCCCTGCTACGTCCGTTTTGTCGATGAAAGGCTTTGCCAAAGCATAGAACTCTTCTTCGGACATTTCCTTGAAATATTCGCCGTTGAGCCAACGAAGCTTCTTTTCGTCGAAGATTGCGGGATGTTTGCTTATGCCCTCGACGGAGAAATATTCTTTAAGCTCTTCGAAAGAGAATTTTTCTCTGTCCATTTTAGGCGACCAACCGAGAAGTGCGATATAATTGACGATTGCGTCTTTAATAAAGCCCTTGTTGATGAAATCGGCATATGATGCGTCGCCGTTTCTCTTAGAAAGCTTTTCCTTGCTGTTCTTCATGATGGGCGGCATATGAATGTATTTAGGTCTTTCCCAGCCGTAGGTGTCATACATAAGGTTATACTTCGGCGTGGAGGAAAGGTATTCCGTTCCTCTCATAACGTGAGTGATTCCCATAAGGTGGTCGTCGATTACGTTTGCGAAGTTATATGTCGGCATACCGTCCGATTTAATGAGAATATTGTCCTCCATATCCTTATAATCGAACTCAACGTCGCCGAATACTTCGTCGTGATAGCCGCATTTGCCCTCTGCGGGGATGTTTTGTCTAATTACGAAAGGAACACCGTTTCTGAGATTCTCCTCGACTTCTTCTTTGGAAAGGTGCAAGCACTTTTTGTCATACTTTCTCTGACCGTTTTCGTCGGTGAGGGACTCAAGTCTTTCTTTCGTGCAGAAGCAATAATATGCTCCGCCAAGCTCGACGAGCTTTTTGGCATATTCCATATAAAGCTCTTTTCTTTCGCTTTGGATATAAGGTCCGAAGTTGCCTCCTACGTCGGGACCTTCGTCCCAGATAAGTCCCGTTTCTCTGAGCGTAGAATAAATAAGCTCGACCGCACCGTCTACATAACGGCCTTGGTCGGTGTCTTCGATACGAAGAATGAAATCGCCGTCGTATTTTTTAGCGCAAAGATATGCATAAAGAGCGGTACGAAGTCCGCCGATGTGCAAAAATCCCGTAGGACTCGGAGCAAATCTTGTTCTGACTTTATTCATTAAATCCTCCTAAATCGTAGCTGTCCGCAACGATTATATTGTTAGCTTTTTCTATATTTTTCCTTATGTTTTCGAGCTCGCCGCCGTTTCTGAACGAATAGCAATCGCCGTTGCTCGAGAAAATCATATGCTCGCAAACGCCGATGTTGAAGGCAAGCTTAATTGCCGAGAAGTATCTTTGGGTGAAATCTATGTCGTTTTGTGAGGGCGTGCATACTCCCGACGGATGATTGTGCGCAAAGACGATTGCAGACGGCGAAAGCGAAGCGATGGATATCATTACATTCCCCATATCGACATAAACTTTGTCCGTTATGGGCGACGCCATGACGATGTGCCGCATAAGCTTTTTGTTTCCGTCAAGTAGCAGAACGTGAAACTCTTCGCGAGATTTCGATTCGAAAAACTCTTGAAGATAGTTTCTTATCGCGCCTAAGTTGCCAAGGTATATCCCTTCCTTGAATTGGCGTTTTGCAAATATCTTTGCGACGTGCTCGAAAGATTTGAGATATAACGCCGCCGATTCGCCTATGCCGTGAATTGCCGACAGCTCCGCAACGCTCGCCTCGAATACCTCTTCGAAACCTCCGAACGCAGCGATAAGCCTATGCGCCAAAACGTTTGTATCTCCTTGCGAAATGCATCCGAAGAGAATATATTCCAGCATTTCATGCGGAAAGAGAGAGTCGAAGCCGTTTTTAAGAATCCGCTCTCTCATACGTTTTCTGTGACCGATATGTGTTTGATCCGACAAAATTTCCACCTTTTCAAATATAATTGGTCGCATTTTTGTTGCTTTATTATTTTAATGCGGTATAATATTATTTGTCAATATTTTTTGCTTCAAAAAGGTGAGGTTAATATGAAAAATTATAAGAAAGAGTCATTAGAGACCTTAAAAGAGATAGTAAGCTACAACACTGTTCGCGGCGAAGAGTGCGACGGAATGCCTTTCGGCGAAACAAACAAAAAATGTCTTACGCGTTTTCTCGAAATAGCAAAGTCTTTGGGCTTCGAAACGAAGGACGTAGACGGATACGCGGGGCATGTCGAATGGAAAGGTAAGGGCGAAGGAATCGTCGGAATACTCGGACACCTTGACGTAGTTCCCGCAGGCGACGGTTGGACTCACGACCCCTTTGCGTGCGAAATCGAAGACGGATATATGTACGGCAGAGGGGTTCTTGACGACAAAGGTCCCGTAGTTTCTTGCCTTTATGCGATGAAAGAGCTTTTGGACGAGGGATACGTTCCGGGAAAAACGATTCGTCTTATCGTAGGTTGCAACGAAGAAAACGGAAGCACGTGCGTCGAGCATTATTTTAAGAAAGAAGCAATGCCCGATATAGGTTTTTCTCCCGACGGGGAATTTCCGTGCATTCATTGCGAAAAGGGAATAGCTTGGATAAAGGTCTCGATAAAAGATGAGCTCGGGAACTTCAAAAACATTAAAGGCGGCGAAAAGACCAATATGGTCGCGGCAAGAGCAACTTGCGATTATTTTGGAAATCTTCCCGCTAAGTGGTTCGAAGAGCGCGGTATAATAGCAGAAAAGGACGGAGATTGCCTTGCGCTCACCGCACTTGGTAAAAACGGACACGGTTCGACCCCGTGGGTAGGCGATAATGCCGTATGGAAGCTTTTCAAAGTAATTACGGAAGCCGAGAACAACGAGCTTGCGAAGTACGTATACGACAATTTCTGCCAAGATTATTACGGAAAGGCAAGCGGAATATTTGCCGAAGACGAAAAATCGGGCGGACTTTCGGAAAATCTCGGTACGGTAGAAACGGTTGACGGAGAGATTGTTCTTTCTCTTGACATAAGATATCCTACCGCAACGAACGTCGAAAAGATTGTTGCGACGTTTGAAGAAAAAGCTGCGGGCAAAGCTACGTTTACCGTCGTAAACAGCCAAGACGCGCTTTTTGCCGATACCGACGGCTATCTTGTCAAGACGTTGATGTCGATTTATAGAAAGCATACGGGAAGCACGACGCCCTCTTTGATTATAGGCGGCGGTACATATGCGAGAGAAATGAAGTACGGCGTTGCGTTCGGGCCTACAATGGAGGGGGAAGAGCCTACCATTCATATGCCCGACGAAAGACTTAAACTTTCAAACTACGAAACGTTCTACGATATTTATAAAGAAGCAATCGCAAAGCTTGCCGAATAAATATAGCAAAGATTTTTTTGCGTAATTACATTTGAGTTTGTTTTTGAAAGACAATACAAATTGGTTTTACGCATTATACGATTTATAAGATAATAATACTTTTCGAACTGACATGACGACACTGCTTTTAATAGTAATATACATAACATTCATATCCTTAGGTCTTCCCGATTCGATGACGGGAGCGGCGTGGCCTGCGATTATGGCAGAACTTAACGTTCCGCTTTCATTAGAAAGCGTCCTCGGAATCGTAACGACGGGCGGAACCGTTATTTCGAGCCTTTTTTCCGCAAGGCTTTTGAATAAGCTCGGAACGGGTGCCGTAACGGCGATTTCCGTACTTTTGACTGCGATTGCAATTGCGGGGATATCAATAAGCCCGAGCTTTTGGTGGATGATTTTGATGTGCATCCCTCTCGGAATGGGCGCAGGTGCGGTCGATTCCGGGCTTAATAACTACGTTGCGTTGCATTTCAAGGCGTCGCATATGAACTTTCTGCATTGCTTTTGGGGCTTAGGCGTAACGATAAGTCCGCTTATTCTTTCCTTTGCGCTTGAAAAATTCGGAGAGTGGCGTTACGGATATAAAATCATCGCCGTTTTGCAAGTTATTTTGGTAGTCATTCTTTTTGCGTCGCTCCCGCTTTGGAAGAAAAAGGAGTCGGAAGATGTGACGGAAGAAAAGAAAACGCTTACTTTGAAAGAGACTTTCAAAATCAAAGGTGTGTTCTTGGCTTGTGTGGCGTTTGCGTGCTATTGCGGAGTGGAATATACCTGCGGACAGTGGGGCGCTTCATACTTCGTAGGGGTTCTCGGCGTAGATAAAGCGACTGCCGCGAAATGGTGCAGTATGTTCTATTTGGGAATAACGATAGGCAGAGGCTTGTGCGGATTTATCGCAATGAAAGTGAAAAGCCGCACGATGGTTTTTGTCGGCGAGTTCGCAATGGTGTGCGGCTGCATAATAACGATGTTGCCGTTTACTTACGCAAAGCTTGCGGGCGTTTTGTGTATTGGTCTCGGGTGCGCGCCCGTTTTCCCCGGAATGCTTCAAATGACGCCCGACAGATTCGGTGCGGAATACTCGCAAAATGCTATGGGCGTTCAGATGGCATGCGCGTATGTAGGAAGCTGCTTGATATATCCGATATTCGGATTCTTGGCAGAGCATATTTCGATAGCACTTTATCCTTATTACATGATAATCTTTTCCGCGCTTTTGCTTATCTCGACGATTGCGGTGGAAAAAATCACCGCAAAAAAAGCGTGAGGGCGTTGAAATATATCGATTGAGAAAAAAGCCGTATTTGAGGTTAAGCTTAGCAAGTACTGAGTACAAGTAATAGTATAATAATGTATAAGGTACAGAAATAAGATACAACACAACTCGATACTTGAGTTTAATATTGTAGTCAATTTGGAAGAACGAACAAGTCGCTCTTCCTTTTTTATTATTTTCAAAAAGCATAATGAGTAATATAGGGGAAATAGGGTCGGTTTGCGTTTTTAGAAATATTCAAGCGAGCGTTAACGAATAAAAGGTTATTGCGACGCGAATTAAGAAGTCGGACTCTTTCGGGAATGCTTATCAAAATTCGTCGTCGATCGTTTTAAGGAAAGAATGAAAGAGCGATAACTAATAATAGATAATATCGGCGCAGATTGAACGGTTGATGACAAAACCGTTGGTTTTATTGTTTTTAGGCTATTGTGTGAAAAGATTCGCAGAAATGACAAAAAAAGTTAAATTGATATTAAAATCGTTCAACATACATTAAGATTTTGCAATACAAGAATAAAATTTTGATGTATAATCAACTGTATGATCGGATAGATTGTCCGATTTTCCAAAAGACATACTAAAAAAGAGGTTTAAGAGATGAGAAAAAACGCAAATGCCGGAATAATCAACTATAAAGGCAAATTCATCTGCTACAAACCGGAGACATGGAAGGAAGACTGGATTCACAATAAATCCATATACTTCGTATTCCTGCCCGTTTTGGCTTACCTTATAATTTTCAACTATATTCCTATGGTCGGAATTTTGATGGCTTTCGAAAATTATAACGTCAAGCTCGGTATCTTCGGAAGTAAGTGGGTTGGACTCCAGAACTTTATAGACCTTTTCTCCGGAGACACATTTTTACTTGTTCTTCGCAACACCGCCGCAATGGCGCTTTTGCACGTAACCATAGGATTCGTTGCGCCGATTATCCTCGCGCTCATCATTTCCGAGGTTAAGAACAAACCTTTCCGCAGGACTGTTCAGACGGTAAGCTATATGCCTTACTTCGTTTCGTCTGTCGTCGTATCGTCGCTCGCGAGAGAGTTCTTAAGCTCCACCGGTGCTTTGACGCTTATGCTTTCCTGGTTCGGCTTCGATAAGCAGAACTGGCTTGCTAACCCCAACGTCCCGGTATTCTGGCTTATCAACTGCTTCATCGGCGTATGGACGGGAGCCGGCTGGGGGTCTATCGTTTACATCGCGGCTATTTCGAACGTAAACGGCGATTTGCACGAGGCTGCCGCTATCGACGGAGCAAACCGTTGGCAGAGACTTTGGAAAATTACGATGCCGAGCATTTTGCCCCTTATCGTAACGATGTTCACACTTTCTATCGGTATGGTATTCAAAACGGCGTTCAACAACGTCCTCTTGTTATACATGCCGGCCATATACGACACAGCCGACTGTCTTTCGACGTATACCTACCGTATGGCGTTCGGACAGACGGTTGACTACGGAATTTCGACCGCATCGGGACTTTTCGAGTCTGTTCTCGGAACGACACTTTTGTTGTTCTCCAACTGGCTCTCTAAGAAGGTTTCCGGCTCTTCGATGATTTAAGGAGGAAAAAGATTATGACTTCGAAACAACTCGACAATATCAGCGAAGGCAAGAAGACGAATTCTTTCTTTGAATCCGTTGCGAAATTCTTCAAAAAACACTTCGGCGGAGATAACGATAAGAAGTTTATCAAGAAATATCCCGACGGAATGGTTGAGAAAAGATCGTCGGTAGACGTTATCGTCGATATTCTCATCACGATATTCCTTTGCATAGTAATGTTCTGCTGCATCATTCCTTTGTGGCATACCATTATGTGCTCTATCTCGGACGGTAAAGTTCTTTTGGGACATGAAGGTCTTGCCCTTCTTCCCGTAGGTTCCGCAACGTTAGCGGGATATGACCTTATTTTCCAGAACCCCAACATTTTGCGCGGCTACCTCAACACCATTCTTTACGTTGTAGGTTCCTGCTTCTGCGGATTCGTTATCAACGTTATTGGCGGATATGTTTTGAGCCGTCAGACAAAGCTTAAAGGCGTTCTCGCTCTCATAGTTTTGTTCACGACGATGTTCTCCGGCGGTACCGTTCCTACCTACATGGTAATAAGAAAGCTCGGTATGACGGGAACTCCTTTGGCTCTTATCATTCCGGGATGCACCAACGCGATGTTCGTTCTCATGGTTATGAGATCTTTCAACTCCGTACCCGAATCCACGGTAGAAGCTGCGAGAATCGACGGCGCGGGACACTTCAAGATCATGTTCAGCGTTATGCTTCCGCAGGCAATGGGTATGACTATCGTTACGATAATCAACTCCGCGATTATGGTTTGGAACTCTTGGCTCCCCGCTTCGATCTACGTTCCGACCGCACAGCAATGGTGGCCGTTGCAGCTTTGGATTAAGCAGCTCGTAGCAAACAGCACGGACTTCCTTAACTACGCAAACCCCAATTACGCGAGATACCTCATTCAGTATTGCGTAATCGTTATATCGACGCTCCCCATTCTTATCATCTTCCCTTTCTTCCAGAAACGTCTCGAAAAGGGTATGGTAATGGGCGCCGTCAAAGAATAATATGGTTATATACGGCAAAGAGTGCAAAAGCGAAATCAAAAGAATTAAAACATCGTGTCTTGTCGCGATACTTGTTGCAAGCGCGATAGAAGCATTGTTTATAGTTCTTTCGCTAAGCCTTTTTACCAAAGAAAACTATCTTTTCTTTCAGCTATTGCTTTCGGTGATAACCTTTTTGTACATAAGCTTTTGCTTCTTGCTTTATAGGTTAAAGCTAAAAAGCGCCGTCAACTTGGAAAAACTTTTGAAAAAGTTCGAAACAAGGGAGACGGAGATCGTTACGGGAGTGTATGAAAGCGACCAAAACAAAACGGTATCGGACAGCGGAGTGAGCTTCCGCGCATTCGGGTTCGATAACGGCATGAAATATCGTGACGAGGTCGTTTTGAGAGAGCTTCTTTTAGAAGAAAGCTTCGACAATCCTTTCGAAACGGGGGAAAGTTATAAGCTTTCGGTAATCGACAACGTTATTTTGGAGTACGAACATGTTTGAGAAAATAACGTCAAAGCGGATAATTGCCGAAATAAAAGAAAAGAAAGTAACATTTCTTTCAATCGCGATAGCGTGCGTACTTTTGTGGTTTTTCATATTCATTCCGCTGAGTAACACGGATAGAAGCGCGCAAATAAACGTTGTTTCCGCGGTTTATGCTTGGAAAGACAACGACGGCTTGATTGAAAGAATGCAGACGCAATTGGCAAGCGACGGCATAGAGGAAGTGAATTTCACTTATGTCGACGCTACGAGCGTAGACAACGTATATACGGTTATGTCTACGGTCGGATATATGGACAGCGATTTGCTTATTATGGACACGATGGTGTTCGATAGCATCTTCGTCGGAGAGCTTTATCGCTTATCCGAAGAAGAAAAGTCGCTTATAACAGAAATTTCGGGTGCTTACTTGAAATTCACGGACGACGGCTGCGGCGTTTTGATCCACATCAAGGGAGACGAAGAGTATAACGACAAGCTTCTCGGATTCCAAGAATACATGCTTTTCTCGGGCGATATGGAGGAATACGATTTCGCGATATACCCCGTAGGCAAGCAAAACGTCGAAGTCGCAATAAAAGCACTTGCGATATTAATTAAAGAAAACTTAAACAAATAATTATAAAGATTAAGGAGAGAAATATCATGGCAGGCTTATCTTTAAGACATATTTATAAGATTTATCCCAACGGCGTTCCTGCCGTAAACGACTTCAACCTCGAAATCGAGGACAAGGAGTTCATCGTTATCGTAGGACCTTCCGGTTGCGGTAAATCGACAACGCTTCGTATGGTTGCGGGTCTTGAAAAAATCACAGACGGCGAGCTTTATATCGGAGACAAGCTCGTTAACGACGTTGAGCCTAAGGACAGAGACATCGCGATGGTTTTCCAGAACTACGCATTGTATCCTCATATGACCGTTTATGACAACATGGCATTCGGTCTTAAACTTAAAAAAGTAGACAAAGAAGAAATAGACAAGAGAGTTCGCGAGGCTGCTAAGATCCTCGAAATCGAACAGTACCTCGACAGAAAGCCCAAAGCGCTTTCCGGCGGACAGAGACAGCGTGTCGCTATCGGACGTGCGATAGTCAGAAATCCTCAAGTATTCTTGATGGACGAACCTCTTTCTAACCTCGACGCTAAGCTTCGTAACCAGATGAGATCGGAGATTATTCTTCTCCGTAAGCGTATCAACACGACGTTCATATACGTAACGCACGACCAGACCGAAGCTATGACGCTCGGCGATCGTATCGTTATCATGAAAGACGGCGATATTCAGCAGATCGGTACGCCTCAGGAAGTATTCGATCATCCGAGAAACGTTTTCGTAGCAGGCTTTATCGGCGCTCCTCAGATGAACTTCTTCGACGCAGAGCTCGTTGTTGACGAGAAGCCTTACGTAGAAGTTTTGGGCAGCAAGATTTATCTTACGGAAGATATGTGCAAGGTTATCAAAGAAAGAGAGATCAAGTCTCAGAAGGTAACGTTGGGCAGCCGTCCCGAGCATATCGCTTTAGCAGACGGTGAGGGCGACGGAAGACTTAAAGTCAAGGTATCCGTATCCGAAATGATGGGTTCCGAGATTCATCTCCACCTCGACGTAACGGACGACAAGAACATCATCATAAGAGTTCCGACAATCAACTTGACGCCCGAAATGGCAGCTTCGTTGACATACGGAAGCGATACTTACATCGAGTTCAATCCTAAGGCTTGCCACATCTTCAACGAAGACGGCGTAAGCATTTTCGCGTAAAAATCGTTTCTTCGAAAACAAAGTATAATAAAAGCGTTTTACGCGATATAATCGCGTGAAATAAACGGCTTGCCGAAAGGCAATGTTCACTCATTCATTTTTCTTTTGGGAGGGAGGGCTTTTTCTCAAAAGCCCTCTTCAAACTTTATGGCTAACACGATAGACACATTCAAAAAAAATCACGACTATATCGTCTGCATAGATTCCGACGGAACGGCTATCGACGCAATGAACGTTAAGCACAAAAAGTGCCACGGTCCGAGCTTTATCGACATCTGGGGCTTGGACGCACATCGCGACGAAATCCAGAAAATGTGGGACGAAATCAACCTCTACTCTAAAGACAGAGGAGTAAACAGATTCATCGCTCTCGTTAAGATTTTGAAAAGAATCGACGGAGTATACCTCGACGCAAAAGAGGATATCGCCGTTCTCGAAAGCTGGATTATGAACACAAAGGGACTTTCGAACAAGTTCTTGAAAGAAGAGATCGCAAAGACCGACAACGAAACGCTCAAAAAGGCGTTGGCTTGGTCGGAACTTCTCAACAAGAGAATAAGCGAGCTTACTTTTGAAGACAAACCTCCTTTTGACGGGGTTAAAGAGTGCCTTGCTTACATAAAAGAAAGCGCCGACATTGCGATAGTTTCGAGCTCTAACTTCGAAGCGATAAGCTCCGAATGGGATTATTACGGACTTTTGGATTACGTTGACGTGTTGACAAGCCAAGAAGTAGGTACGAAAGGTCAATGCATCGCAAGACTTATCAAACTCGGATACGATCCCGAAAAGATTCTTATGATGGGAGATGCTTATCCCGATACGGAAGCGTCTCAGGCAAACGGAGTTTGGTATTATCCGATAATGACCAATCGCGAGAAGGAAAGTTGGAATAACCTTAAAGATAAGTATTTCGCAATTTTCAAAAACGGAAACTACAGAGACGTTCAGGCTAAGTTGCTGACGGACTTTGAAGAAAATTTCAAAAAAATATAGGAGAAAGAAAGATGGTAGATTTAAGAGTAAAACCGTATTACCTTAATGATGAGCAAGTCAAGTGGGTAGAAGACACAATCGCATCCATGACAACCGAAGAAAAGATCAAACAGCTTTTCGTTCACTTGACAGGTGCCGAGGATAACGAAGAAATCGCAAGAGACGAAGCAACCGATATGAAGATGGGTGCTATCCGTTTTAATCCTAAGGCAAAAGAAGTTATGTGGAAGATGAACTACAACTTCCAGAAATACAGCAAAATCCCCGTACTTTCGGCTGTTAACGTCGAAGCGGGCGGAAACGGTGCTACAAGCTCGGGAACAAACGTAGGTCAGCAGATCAAGATCGCTGCAACCAACGATACCGAGTATGCATATAAAATGGGTCAGATCTGCGGTATCGAAACGAAAGCTTGCGGCTCTAATTGGGCATTCTCTCCGATCGTAGATATCAACCAGAACTGGCATAACCCCGTAATTTCCACGAGAGCATACAGCCAGGACGCACACGTAGTTCTCGATATGGCTAAGGCTTATTTCAAAGGAATGAGCGAAAGCGGAATCGCATGCGCTGCTAAACACTTCCCCGGAGACGGCAAGGACGAAAGAGACCAACACGTTGCTACGAGCGTAAACACCTGCTCTTGCGAAGAATGGGATGAGACATACGGAATGATTTATAAGGGACTTATCGACGAGGGTATACAGTCGATCATGCCCGGCCACATCATGCTTCCCGCATATCAGAAACACTTCAATCCCGATATGAGAGAGGACGAATATCTTCCCGCAACGATCTGCAAAGAGCTTTTGACCGACCTTTTGAGAGGTAAGCTCGGATTCAACGGTACGATCGTTTCCGATGCAAGCCACATGGTAGGATTGGCAGGAAGAGGCAAACGTTCCGAAATCGTTCCTAAGGCTATTATGGCTGGATGCGATATGTTCCTTTTCTATAACGACTACGAAGAGGACGTCAGATATATGACGGAAGCTTACGAAAGCGGTTACCTCACAGAGGAAAGACTTTCCGACGCGCTCCACAGAATTTTGGGACTTAAAGCAGCGGTAGGACTTGCTAACTTCACGCTTGATAAGTTCGTTCCTATCGAGGGACTTAGCGAAGTAGGTAAACCCGAATTCCAGCAGGTTGCTGAAGAAGTTTCCGATAAGGCGATAACGCTTGTTAAGCAGGTTGGCGAAAATATCTTCCCCATCACGAAATATAAGAGAATCCTTCTCGTCGAAGTCGGTCCTAAGGCTAACGACATCACCGCTCTTGCAGGTATGAGCGCAGGCGGCGTAGGACTTGTAGATAAGATAAAAGCAGAGCTTGAACAGCGTGGACATACGGTTGAAATATACGTTGACCCCGTCAAGAAGATTATGAATATGATGGCTCAGATGTCTCCCGAAGAAAGAGGCAAGATGATGTCTCAGGGTCTTTCCAAGAAAGGCGTATACGGCATGAAGATGAGTATCGAAGCTTTGACGTCCAATTACGATATGGTTCTTTTGTTCGCAAACGTAAACGCAACGATGAGAACGACTCAGCGTCTCGAGTGGGCTATTTCTAAGGGCGGTTGGGACAATCCTTGGTACGTAAACGAAATTCCTACGGTATTCGTTTCTTTCAATTGTCCTTATCACTTGGCAGACGTTCCGCAGGTTAAGAACTTCATCAACTGCTACGACGCTTCCGATTCTTCCGTAAGATGGCTCGTTAAGAAGCTCGAAGGCGAAAGCGAGTTCAAGGGCGTTTCTCCTGTAGATGCGTTCTGCGGACTTATGGATACGAGATTCTAAGAATAAAACAACGAAATATACCGAAAACGAATCGCTTTATTGCGGTTCGTTTTTTTCGTTTCCTTCTTCTATTATGAGGGGTTTAACTTTAGATTGCAAATTGATTGCAGTTATCGAATAATTGCTAACTCCTTTTAACGGATAACCTTTTTAGTTTTGAATAGTCTTGACGAAATCAAAAAACCAAAATCTGAAATTTTAGTAGTTAAAGGAAAGGATACCTTTTTTGAAAATATTGCCGGTTTTTATTATCTTCCGAGAGAAAAAGATTAATAATGTGCAAAAAAAATGTAATAATTATATTCAAAAATGCAATAAATCGAAACAATTATGTGCTATACTTAGAATGTAGTAATATTGAGAAATTGTGAGCTTATTGCATATCCATTGAAAGGCGTTCGCGATTGAGTTTTAATGGCAATCAATTTTCAGTCTAAAGTTAAATTCGCTCATAATACGTAAGCGTCGGCTTTAATGAATGATAAGTAACTTAGATTTCTTAAAACCGATTTTATATGCAGAAGCTACATAGCCTAAACGGGCAAGGAGGAAAAAGTATGAAATATTCAATCGACCTTAACGGCAAAACGAGACCTACGGATTTTTCGTGGCAGTTCGGCTTCGGAAACGACCATGCATATCAAATGCACAGAACGGATTTTTGCGAGCATTTGAAGCTTGCTCACGACGAGCTCGGAATCAAGTATAACCGTTTCCACGGCATATTCGACGACGATATGCTTACTCGCCAACAGCTTTCGGAGTTTATTCCGCTTCCTCACGCGAACGAAGTTTTCGAGAATAATTTCCGTCAATGCGGACATGTTTTCGACAATATGCTTAAATGCGGCGTAAAGCCTTTCGTAGAGCTTTCCTTTATGCCGAGAAGCCTTGCCAAAGGAAAGAGAACGGGACTTCATTACAAGAACAACATCTGCATGCCCAAAGATCTCAATGCGTGGAGCGAATATATAAAGAGTTTTATCGAGTTTTTGCTCGACCGCTACGGCAAGGAAGAGGTAGAAACGTGGTATTTCGAGGTTTGGAACGAGCCTGACCTTTCCACGTTCTTTGCAGGCACGCAGAAAGATTATTTCAAGCTTTACGAAGCAACCGTAAAAGCAATTAAGAGCGTTGACGAAAAGCTTTTGGTAGGCGGTCCGTCTACCAGCGCGATCAGATGGATAGATGAATTTATCGCATATTGCGAAGAAAACAAGCTCCCGTATGATTTCGTTTCGACGCATCATTATCCGGGCGACGGCTTCGGTAACATCGTCGGCATTCCCAACATCAAAGGTATGCTCGCAAGCGTAAAAGACGCAGCCAACAACGGCACGGATTTGGGCGATACAATAAGAAACATGTTCTATACCGAAGAAAAAGCCAAAGCGCTCCCCAAGGGTAGACTTACCGTTCTTGACGACGAGCTTATTCCTAAGTGCAAAAACGTTCCCGTTCTTATCACGGAGTGGAACTCTATGGCTATTTTCGGGGCTCCCGTTCACGACGAAAAGTACTCCGCCGCGTTTGCCGTCAAGACTTGTATGGATTTGAACAACGAGTTCAAGGCATATATGTTCTGGTGCGTTTCGGATATTTTCGAGGAGATATTCTTGCTCAATAAGCCTTTCAACGGCGCGTACGGAATTATCACCAACGACGGTATCCCCAAGCCCAATTTCTGGGGATTCAAGATGCTTTCCGAGCTTTATCCCGAGAGAATGGACGTAGCGTTCAGAACCAACGAAGACGTAGAATATGCCGTTTTCAAGAACGGAGATAAGGCGCAAGTTCTCGTTTATGCTCAAAGCACCGATAGAACGGAGAACAAAGAATATGAGGTTGAATTCGAGCTTAACAAAGCATTCGATTCGGCAACGGTTGAAGTTATCGACGATACGCATTGCAACCCCAAAAAGCTTTGGGAAGATATGGGAAGCCCGAAGAACCTTAAGCTTTCGGAGGTCGAAGAGATAAAAGAAAAGACAAGACTTTTGAAAGAGCCTTTTGCTATCGAGGTAAACGGCGACGTTACGACGATAAAGACGACGTTAAGAACGAACGACGTAAAACTTTTTACGCTCGAATAATGTTAATTTTGGCCTTGCGATAATGCAAGGCTGAATTTTTAGGAGGGAAAATGAAAGAGCAATATAGAATCAAAAAAATCAATAACGAAACGTATGAAATCTCCGACCGTTCGGTAGGCTCGAGCTACGTTATGATGTATTTGCTTGTCGGTAACGAAAAAGCAATGCTCATCGATAGCGGATACGGCGGAATAGATCTTCCGTCAATCGTCAAAACGATAACCGATCTTCCCGTCGTTTGCGTTTGCACGCACGGACATCTGGATCACGCCATGGGTGCGTATATGTTTGAAGAAAGTTATCTTCACAGCGCAGATTTCGGCATTTTCGAAAATACCGATCCGAAGTCTTTCGAAACGATGGGATTCGGGAAAGGCTTGAAAGTTCTTCCGAAAGAGCAATTCCCCAAAGAATACGTCGATTTCATAGTGGGCTTAGGAAAGATAAAAAGACCTTTGCCAAAGGCAATCGAAGAGGTTGAAGTTTTCGATCTTGGAGACAGAAAGGTGGAGTGGTTCTATATCCCCGGTCATACGCAAGGCTCGATTGCACTTTATGACGAGAAATATAACTTGTTATTCGATTCCGACGCGTGCGGAATGGGCGTTTGGCTCTTCTTGAAAGAAAGCTCGCCTTTAAGAAAATATCGCGAGGACTTACAAAAATACTATGAATACGCGCTTTCGAAAAACAGCCCGAAGCGCTATGTCGGACATATGGAAAAGCCGCTCAAAACAAAGGCGATAAAGAATCTTCTCAATTGCGTTGACGTTGCGATCGACGGAAAGAAAAAGCCGCGCCATATGACTCTTAACGTAGGCGAAGCTGACCTTATGTTTGCCAAGGGCGGAATTATGTTCTACGACAAAAGCCATATCGATTGAGATGTCATGAGAGCGTTTTACGCGGATTTTGCAAATTGATCGCCGTAAAAACTCAACAGAACTATTTTCAAAGGATAGAGTTTAATAGACGAACCGTATAAACTGCGGTTCGTCTTTTGCTTGGACGTTTTTTGAATGTGTATGATTGAAAATATATGACGTTATACTTCTTTATTTTGGAAATTAAATGTCGTTAAAGCGCAATTGCGAGACTATCAATGGATATATATTTGACGAGAAGTCAAGAACGCTTTCGAATGAAGAGTGAAAGCTTAACATATAAATAGATATGTTTTTGCTTCAATTGTTTTTAAGCTACTTTTGCGGGCTTATGCTTCTTCTTGTTTTAGCCGGCGTTTTCAACATAACGAATAAGCTTTATTTAACTTTGACCGTTTCATCGATTGTTTCGGGCGTATTGCTCTTTGTGTTTTCCGCGATAGGATATAAGTTCGTAGTCGTTTCGCCCGCGGCTTTCTTTGTTTGCGGCTTTTTCGGTGGCGTAGGGCTGTTGGCTGTTATTGCTTTGAAGCTGATTTTATAAGATTATTTTGCTTTTATGGCTTGATAAAATAAGAATTACAAATCTAATTATGGGATTAATTTGCCGTTATTATAAAAGAAATATGTTTTTTGAATTTTGCTCGGATAGATTCTGTTTCCCTCGCAAGGCGAAGTCTTTGTAGTATTGAAAACAATCCCTTTGGTTTCTTTTTTAGACGCACTTAATTTAGGAATTTTGTTTTGTAGTAAAACATACTTTATCATTAATAGTCTCTTGTCTAAAAAATATCGGGAGTTTTTAGCACAAAAAAAAGAGCGATTGACTCGCTCTTAAAGTTTTTTATCGATTAAAAACCGTTGGGGTATTTTTTCGCAAAGCGGTAGCTGTCTTCGCACATTTGGTCGAGGGTATGCGTTGCGACAAAGCCGAGCTCTCTTTCTGCCTTAGTTACGTCTGCGTAATTTTCCGCAACGTCTCCCGATCGTCTTGCGACGACTTCGTAAGGGATTTTAACGCCCGACGCTTTTTCGAAAGAGTGAACAAGCTCCAAAACGGAGTGGCCGTGGCCTGTGCCTAAGTTATATACTTCAAACGTTCCGTCTTTTTCAAGCTTTTGAAGAGCCAAGATATGCCCTTTTGCAAGATCTTCGACGTGGATATAATCGCGAACGCCCGTTCCGTCGGGAGTGGGGTAATCGTCGCCGAAAACGCTGAGTTTTTTAATCGCACCAGTTGCGACCTTCATTACGACGGGCATAAGGTTGTTGGGTTTTCCTAAGGGATTTTCTCCAAGCTCGCCCGAGGGATGTGCGCCGACGGGGTTGAAGTAGCGCAATATTGCGACTTTCATATCGGGATTGACATTATAGTTTGCTTTGAGCATCATTTCGATGAAAAGCTTTGTTTCTCCGTAAGGATTGGTCGCAGAAAGCGGCGAATCCTCTTTGATGGGAACGGTCGCGTCGCCGTAAACCGTTGCGGAAGAGGAGAAAACGAAGTATTTGAGCTTATACTCGTTGCAAAGTCTCAAAAGATTCATCGTTCCGTAAATGTTGTTTTCGTAATAATCGAGAGGCTTTTCGCACGATTCTCCTACGGCTTTAAGTCCCGCAAAGTGTATGCATGCGTCGAATCTGTAATCTTCGAATATGTCGCGCATAGAATCGATGTCTTTGATGTCTGCTCGGAAGAAAGCGACTCTCTTTCCCGCGAGCTTTTCGATGTGAGCAACGGCTTTTCTCGAAGAGTTGCAAAGATTGTCGATAATCGCGACGTCATGCCCTTGTTCGAGGAGCTGTACTGCCGTGTGACTTCCGATGTAACCCGTGCCGCCGGTCAACAAAATGTTCATATAATTTGCCTCCGATATGATTGATTGGCAATTGCTTTGTCGGCAATGTGCCGTATTTTTCGATGATATATAATTTTTGCGGCAAATCTTGATTAAACACCGTAATACTTTTTAGATAGATTTGCCGTATTCAAATGTTTTGTGTCGAGAAGCCCTAAATTTTTTTGGCTGAATTTGCTTAAAGAACCTTGCATGCGCCGAGCATTCTGACGTTTGCGTCGAAAACGTTCTTCTCGCCGAAAATCGATTTGAACTTCGGAATAAGTCTTTCCGCCTTTTCTTTTTCGGCAAAGATTATCGCAGTGCCGGCAAAGCCACCGCCGTGTACACGGGAAGCGATGTCGTTTTCGAGCGCTTTTGCGATATTTACGGCAAGCGCGATACCTTGTTCGACGTCGCCTGCGACGTAATAGTTTTGCAAAAGGTTGGCAGAAGACGCGCCCGAACGGTTGATGACGTCTTTGATTTTCGAAACGTCGTTGTCGCGGATTGCTTTTTCAAGCTCGTCAACTCTGTCGTTCTCGTCGAAGAAGTGCATTGCGCGAAGAATTGCTCTTCCAGAAACCTTGTTTTTGAGCGTCGGAAGATTGTCGAAGAATTCCTTTTTATCGACGTCGCGAAGAACTTTTTTGCCAAATACTCCCGCTACTTCTTCCATTTCGCTTCTTATAGCCGCATAATCAGTCGTAAGGTTTGCATGACTTCCGGTATTGACGAGAATTATGGAAAGATTTCCGAGCGATTCTCCGAGTGATTTGACGGTAGGATTTTCGGGGTTTTCAAAGTCGATTGCCGATATTCCGCCGAGAGCTATACCCGACTGATCGAGAAGACCGCTGGGCTTTCCGAAATATACGTTTTCGGAATATTGACCGATTTTCGCAAGCGTAACCGCGTCGATTTTGCCATTGTTATAGTAATGATTCTGAACTTGGCACATCAAAAGCTCGTATGCCGCGGAGGATGAAACGCCCGCTCCGTTAAAAACCGTCGAATTCATTACGCCGATAAAGCCGCCTACGTTGAAACCTCTGTCCTTAAAGCCTTTGAGAACTCCCTTAACGAGTGCTTTAGAGGTACTTTTTTCGCTTTCGACTAAGTCAAGATCGTTCGGATCTATTTCTATTTCTTCGAAGCCCTCCGAAATAAGGCGAATGGTGTCGCTTTTTTTCGAAAGAAGAAGCATATCGCAATCTATTGCGCCGACAACTACTTTTCCGTGGTTGTGGTCGGTGTGGTTTCCGCAAATTTCTATACGTCCCGGGGAGGAAAATACGTTGTCGAAAGACGTGCCGAAGCTTTCTTCAAAAAGCGTTGAAAGGCGGCTTACCCTTTCCTCGAAGGATTTTCTGTCGAACGAATTGCCGTAAAGCATTTTTAGGGTTTTGTCTTCAATCATAATTTTTCTCCTTATTGATATATATGCGTGGACGGCAAGCTGTTCAAGCCGTTACACACCTTAATCATTTTAGCATTATACTTTTCGTTTGTCGAATGATTTTAACTATTTTTTTGCGACGTAATAAATAAAAATAGAAAGCAATTGTCTTTTGCTTATACGTAGAAAGCCTGCGATTGATCGATAATCGCAATCAATTTCAAAATCCGAGTCAAACTTAGCTTTATATGTAATAATATTTCGTATGCGGAAACATTGTGTGACTGCCTTAAAGTCGTATTGTATTAGGTTTTGAGGCAAAGATTTGTATAATAAAAAACAAGATGTAGTTTTAATCGATAGGCTTTAATGAAAATATGGAACTTTCGCTATATTTATATGAAATAAATGTTTTTTATGATTATTTTAAGAAACGGTTTTGGCTTAATGATTTTGAACGCAGATTTCTGTTGTTTTAGCGTGAAATTTTGTTGCTAAAAAAAAGAACAAAAGGTATAATCTCTTAGGAGTGTAGGTAGTCCGACTGCGGTCGGACTCTAACAGGGAAGACGGGTGAAAATCCCGCACAGCCCCCGCTACTGTAAGGAATAAATTGCACCGCTTTAATAAGCCATTGGGTATCTAAAAGTAAATTGCAGACTTTCGACGAACCCGAGAAGGCGCGGCAAAGCGATCCGAAGCCAGGAGACCTGCCTATACTTTTATGCCAAGTCTTTTCGGGGAGGAAAAGAGAAAGCGCAAAGCGGAAAAACCTTCCGCTCGTTTTCCTTGCTCGAAAAGACGAGCGAGGAATTTTTTAATTTTACGGAGGGTGAAATTACCTATGAACAAAAAAACAAGGAATCTTATTATCGCAATCGCGGCAGTGCTTGTCGTTTTGCTTGCGATATACTTTATTGCCGTTGCGCCTCAAAGCGGCGACAAGGCAATAACGCTCGAAGTCGAGATTGACGGAGTTAAAAGCGAATATTCCGTCAAAACCGACGGGGAATACGTCATCGACGTTTTAGATCAATTGAACGGCAAAAAAGGCTTTTCTTACGACGCCGAAGATGGAGCTTTCGGGAAGTATTTGACTGCCGTTAACGAAAGAAGCGCAGACGATGCGGCTCACGAATATTTTGCTTTATACATAAACGGCGAGTACGCGTCGTTCGGAATATCCGAACAAGCCATTTCGGACGGGGACGTAATCAGAATCGTCCTTGAAAAATGGTAAAAGACAAGAACAAAAAAATTTTCACCGCTAAAAGTATCGCATATTCGGGGCTTTTGGCGGCACTCCTTGTCGGGGGTAAATACGCGCTTTCGTTTATCCCCAACGTGGAGATTGTGTCGCCGCTCATTATTTTGACGAGTGCCTTTTTCGGGCTGCCCGTATCATTACCTGCGGTGATAGTATTTTGCTTGGTAGATACCGTGATATACGGATTTTATCCGACGGTTTTGGTGCAATATATTTTTCATTTCCCTCTTCTTGCGGTAATGAGTTTCATTGTTTCGAAAAAGGATAGGGGAATTTTCGCTCTTGTTTTGACAAGCTTTGTTTTCTCGATAGCCTTTTGGCTCGAAACGCCCGTTATAAACGTATTGTTCAAGTTTTCGCTTTTTCTACCGACGGTTGTTTCGGGGATTCCGTTTTTTGTCGCGCAATGCGTTTCGTCGATAGCGTTTTTACTTGTTTTATATAAGCCCGTTTCGGCTCTATCAAACAGAATGGTTTGACAAATAATTGACTTTGTACTATATTGTTTTTATAAGAAAATATTGAGGTATATATATGTTAATGTCAAAGCTTGTCGGCGAAAGAGTTAAAGACGCGCCGAGCGATATTACGATAAAAAGCCATGCGATGATGATGAGAGGCGGATATTTGAAGCCCGTTTCGAACGGTATTTATACCCTTTTGCCTCCCACGCAAAGAATTTCGCTTAAAATTCAGAAAATCATCCGCGAGGAAATGGATAAAATCGACGGACAGGAAGTACTTTTCCCCGTCGTTATGCCAAAAGAGCTTTGGGAAGAATCGGGAAGATATTATTCCATCGGAAACGAAATGATTCGTTTTCAGGATAGAAACGACAAATGGAACTGCCTCGGAATGACTCACGAAGAGGCGGCAGTTCATCTTGCGAGAAACACCGTTTCGTCCTATCAGCAGCTTCCGTTTATGATTTATCAGATTCAGACCAAATTCCGCGACGAAAAGCGTGCAAGAGGCGGACTTATAAGAGTAAGAGAATTCACGATGAAAGACGCTTATTCTTTCCATGCGACGCAAGAGGATCTCGAAAAGTATTACGAAAGAGCGTATGACGCATATTTCAGAATCTATAAGAGAATCGGAATGAGAAACGTAATCGCGGTCAAGTCCGATTCGGGTATGATGGGAGGAAGTATTTCTCACGAATATATGCTTTTGACTCCTATCGGAGAGGATACCATTGCTATTTGCCCCGAGTGCGGATATAAAGCCAATATGGAAGTTGCCGATTCAATCTTAGATAAAGTCGATTACGGTGAGGACATTGCGCTTGAAGAAGTATATACGGGCGACGCGAAAGAGATTGGCGAAGTGTGCGAGCTTTTGAAAATCAAGCCTTATCAGACGCTCAAAGCCGTTTCCTTTGCGATTAAGGGTGACGGAGAAAGATCTTGTCTTGTTTTCATAAGAGGCGACAAGGAAGTCAACGAAGCAAAGCTCAAGAAAGTCATCAAGGAAGACATCGCTCCGAACGATCTTTCGACGAGCGAGCTTGTCGCGGGTAATATCGGCGCATACGGACTTAACCTTGACGAGAAAACCATTGTCGTCTTCGACCGTTCGGTTGAGGGTGCGTATAATCTCGTTACGGGAGCAAATAAGCCCGAATACCATTTGAAAGGCTTGAACGTCGCAAGAGATTTGAACGTCAAAGAATTCGTTGACGTAGCTAAGGTTTGCGAGGGGGAGATATGCCCCGTTTGCGGAAAGGCGAAAATTAACCTTTCCAACGGAATAGAAGTCGGAAATATCTTCCAGCTCGGAACGAAATACACTGAAAAAATGGGAATGACCGTTCTTGGCGACAACGGAGAAAAGATTGCTCCTATAATGGGTTGTTACGGTATCGGTGTAGGCAGAGCGATTGCGTCTATTGCCGAAGAAAACTGCGACGATAAGGGTATCGTTTGGCCGATGCCTATTGCTCCGTGGCAAGTATATCTCGCACCGATAAGAATCGACGACGAAAACGTAAGAAAAGAAGCTGATAAGCTATATGAGCTTTTGCAGAATCAAGGTGTCGAGGTTATTTATGACGACAGAAACGCAAGCCCTGGATTTAAGTTCGCCGATCACGAGCTTTTGGGCGTACCTCTTCGTGTCGTCGTATCTCCGAGATCGCTTGCAAACGGCGAAGCTGAGATCGTTGACAGAAAGGGAACTTTCAAAGAAATGGTCAAGCTCGAAAACGTATGCGAATTCGTAAAGAACTATATCGCCGAAGAAATGAAAAAATACGAGGCGTAAATAAAAATCGAACATATGCCCGACGGTTTCCCGTCGGGTTTTTGCTATTATGTGCTATTTGCCGTATTGAAATAGTAATTGAATTTAATTGAAGAAAGAATAAAAAACAAGAAGATTTTGCAATACAGTTTTTGCTTTTGACTGTAAAATGTATCTGTTGACAAGCAAAAGATATGGATTAAGGTAAACAAAATTGCACAAAACGAAGTATGTGTGAAGAAACGAGTCTTATTTTTGAAAAGCTGTTATGATAAAATTAAAATATAAAATGCGAAGAAGTCCTTTTTCGGCACAATTATAAACTAATGAGAGGACAACGCATGATATATTGTAAAATAAAAAAGATATTGATGAGGAAATAAGAAAACAAAAAGGAGAGAAAGATGGACAAATACAAAAATCTTACTTTAGAAGAAAAAGCGGCATTTACGACGGGTGCAGACGAAGCCAAGACCATGGATCTTGGCGGAATTCCGGTTGCATATATGCTCGACGGTCCGCACGGATTTCATGCAATCGACGGACATCCTAAGTCGATTTGCTATCCGCCCGCATGTTTGACGGCTGCAAGCTTTGACAGAAACGTAACGAGAAAAGTCGGGAACAGCATTGCAAGACAAGCTAATTCTTGGGGGTTGGGAATGGTTTTAGGCCCCGGACTTAATATCAAACGCTCGCCTCTTTGTGGAAGAAACTTCGAATACTTTTCCGAAGATCCTCTTCTTGCGGGAGAGCTTGCCGCTTCTTACATTCAAGGCGCGCAAAGCGAAGGCGTTGCGGCGTGCGCGAAGCATTATCTTGCGAACAACCAAGAGTATAGAAGAAGAAACGCGTCTTCGAACATCGACGAACGTGCGTTGCATGAAATTTATCTTGAAAACTTCCGTATTGCTGTTCAAAAAGGACAGCCCAAAGCGGTTATGAGTTCGTATAACCTTGTAAACGGAGAGCCTACCGCAAGCAGCCATCGTTTCCTCAGCGATGTTTTGAGAGGTGAGTTCGGCTTTGACGGTATGGTGGTTTCGGACTGGAGTTCTGTTAAAGACAGAGTTAAGGCTCTTAAGGCGGGTTGCGATTTGACAATGCCTGCCGAGCATAACACCGACGGCGATCTTTTGAAAGGTATAGAAAACGGCGATCTTTCCGTCGAAGAGCTCGATAGAGCGTGCGAACGTATCGAGGCGCTTTGTGATTATTGCGCAGCGACGAAAAAAGGCGAAGAAGAATTCTCTTTGGAAGAGGGGCATAAGATTGCGGTAGAGCTTGCAAAAGAAAGCTTCGTGCTTTTGAAAAACGACGAGAACATTCTTCCTTTGAACGAAATTCAAAAGGTGCTTTTTGCGGGCGATCTCGCATTTTCTCCTCGCTATCAAGGCGGCGGAAGCTCGAAGACTCCCGCGTATAAAGTTTTGGGAATTGACGAAGCGGCAAGCGAGCTTAAAAACGTAGAGTTTGCAAGAGGGTATTATGCGAACAAGACGGACGGCGACGAATCACTTTTGTCGGAGGTTGCCGAAAAAGCGAAAAATGTCGATGTAGTCGTTGCTGTCGTCGGACTTCCGCAAGATTTCGAATCGGAGGGCTTTGACAGATTATCTTTTGATATTCCGAAAAACGAGCTTGAAATGCTCGACAGAATACTTGAAGTAAATAGCAACGTCGTCGTTGTTTTGATGAACGGAAGCCCCGTCGCGTTGCCGTTTGTTAATGACGTAAAGGGCATTTTGGAATGCTATCTTGGCGGCGAGGGCGTTTCGGAAGCTATTGTCGATACGTTGTACGGCAAGAGCAATCCGTCGGGACGACTTCCCGAAAGCTTCCCCGAAAGAATCGAAGACACTCCGTGTTATTTGTTCTTCCCGGGCGACAACAACACATCCCTTTACGGCGAAAGCATTTATGTCGGATATAGATATTATGAAACGAAGAAGATTCGTCCGACGTTCGATTTCGGACACGGACTTTCTTATACGAGCTTCGAATATTCGAATCTCATGGTTGAAGAAAAGCTTAGCAAAGACGACTTGACTTTCACGGTTTCCGTCGATGTCGAAAACGTTGGCGAAAGAGACGGCAAAGAGGTTTTGCAACTTTATATCGAAGATAAGGATCGTGTTATTCACCGACCGAAGAAAGAGCTCAAAGGCTTCGATAAGATCTTCCTTAAAAAAGGCGAAAAGAAGACCGTTACCTTTGAAATCGAAAGAAGAGCGTTTGCTTTCTATGACGAAGAAGCCGAGCGTTTTGTCGTTCCCGAGGGGAAATATGTCGTGTCGCTCGGAAAGAATTGTCACGAAAACATTGTTGAAAAGACTGTTTTTGTTGAGGGCGACGTCGTCAGATCCAAAGAAAGAATTACGTTGTTCACTCCTATCGTCGAAGTTGTAAAGACCAAAGCGGGGAAAGAATTTGTCGAAAAGGTTCTTCCTATTTTCAACGAAATGGTAAGAAAATCGGGATATTTAAGCGGAGCTATGGCTGAAAAAATGAAGAATATGACGCCAGAGGAAATGAGAAAGGCGCAAGAAAGCGGACTTTATACTCAGCCTCTCAATACGCTCGGACGCGCTCTTCCGAATATGACAGACACCGCTTGGATGGATCTTCTCGACGCTATCAACGACGAGAAATAACAAAAGAATAGCGATTGATTGTCCATTGATAGTCTCGCAATTGAGTTTTAAGCCGATTAATTTGCAAAATCGGAGAGCAACTTCTTATAATGCGATTATCGTTTGTGGTTCGTGCAAACTTCGAAGCGTTTCGAAAAAGAACAATAAAGCCATTCTCAAAACCATATTGTTTTGCAAATTGTTGCAAAAAAAGATATACGTTTTTTGACGAACGCTTTTTAAGCAAAATCAAACCCCGAAAGGATTCTTTCGGGGTTTATCTTTTGTGTTTAGATGTTTTGATAGATTGGCTTCTTATGAAACCGAGTGCTTTGCTTATTCTCTCACGATTTCAAGTCCGTCGGAGCTTTTTACCATGAAGTTTTCTGTCTTTCCGTGCGACTTGACGTAAATAACGTCTCCGCTTCTTGTTGCGACTACGTTAAGAACCTCGTTGCCGTCGGTGTCATAAATCGTTGTTTTTGCGGATTTTCCGTCTTCGAGCGCATATATAACAAGCTCTGCGTTTTCGGCGTAATCGTAAGAGAAGCTCTTTTCGAAGTTGCCGTAAGCTATTATGCTGTTCGGCTTTGCAAGAAGGGGAAGAGAGAAGTAATCGTGTGTCGTTCTATACCATTTTCCGCCCTCGAAGATTTTGCCAGACTGAATATCCGTCCAACGACCTTGCGGTACGTAGTATTCCGCAACACCCTCTTCGTTGAATATCGGAGCGACCAAAAGATTGTCGCCGAACATATATTGTCTGTCGAGCGTCAAGCATGCAGGATCATTGCCAAAGTCCATAACCATTGCGCGCATAAGAGGAAGACCTGTTTTGGCGTTCTTTTGAGCCATTGCCCAAATGTACGGCATAAGTTTGCCTTTAAGGTATGTGAAGTGGCGCAAAACCAAACTGCTTTCGTCGTCGAAGTTCCAAGGAACTCTGTAAGAATCGCTGCCGTGCAATCTCGAATGAGAGGACATAAGCCCGAACGCCGTCCAACGCTTATATAAATCGGGCGTTGCTTTTGCCGTGAACCCCGAAATGTCGTGGCTGAAATATCCGAATCCGCTCATACAAAGCGAAAGTCCGCCGCGAAGCGTTTCCGCCATGCTTTCGTAAGTCGAAAGGGAATCTCCGCCCCAATGTACGGGGAATTTTTGTCCGCCGACCGTCGCAGAACGAGCGAAAAGGCACGCTTTTTCTTTGCCGTAATACTCCTCCAAAACCTCGAAAACGGTTTGGTTATATAAATAAGCATAGTAGTTATGCATTTTATACGGATCTGAGCCGTCGAAGTATTTTACGTTAAGCGTCGGAATGCGCTCACCGAAATCCGTTTTGAAGTAATCTACGCCCGTATCGCAAAGAGTGCGGAGCTTATCTTGATACCAATTTTTTGCTTCGGGGTTGGTGAAATCTACTATCGCAAGCCCCGGTTGCCACATATCGCACTGCCAAACGCTGCCGTCGGTATTTTTGATGAAATAGCCCTTTTCTTTGCCCTCGTCAAAGAGAGAGGATTGCTGCGCGATATAAGGATTTATCCAAACGCAGATTTTGTGCCCCTTTGCCTTGATTCTCGAAAGCATTGCTTTCGGGTCTGAAAACATACTTTTATCCCAAGTGAAATCGCACCAATTATACGCTTTCATCCAGAAGCAGTCGAAGTGGAATACTTCGAGCGGAATATCGCGCTCCGCCATTCCGTCGATAAAGCTCGTAACGGTCTTTTCGTCGTAGTCTGTCGTGAATGACGTCGTGAGCCAAAGTCCGAATGTTTCCGCAGGCGGGAGAGAGGGACGACCCGTAAGATTGGTATACGTGCAAACAACGTCAGAAATTGTTTCTCCTCCGATGACGAAGTATTCGAGCTTTTCGCCTTGAACGGAGAAAGACATTTTCGAAACCGTTTCGCTTGCAACTTCAAACGAAACCTTTTCGGGGTGATTGACCAAAATGCCGTACCCTTTCGACGACACGTAGAATGGAATCGACTTATAGCTTTGTTCCGAGCCCGTTCCGCCGTCGGAGTTCCATGTTTCGACGGTCTGTCCGTTTTTGACAAAGGTCGTGAATTTTTCGCCGAAGCCGTAGAAATATTCGCCTACGCCAATGTTGTGAGTCTCTCTGAAATAGGAATTTGCGTTTGACGAATCGTGTGCGAAAAAGTAATTGTTTTCGTCCGCCGACATTCTCTCTTTCGTTTTCCAAGGCTCTTCCGTTATATAAGCCGTCGATCTTCCTCCTTGCGAAGTCAAGAGTTTGTCGCCGTAAAAATATTTGACGTCCCAAAGGCTTCCGCTATAAAAATGTTCCATTCCGAGCTTTTGAGTGGGTTTGGGAATGCAAACGCGCGTTTTGCCAGAAATAAGCTCGACGTTGGTTTCGTTTTCTTTTATTATAGGCAAAAAGTCGCCGTCTTCGTGGATTTCGAAAGAGGGATTGTCGTTAAGTCCGCCTGTGTAATGTTCGATTGTTACTTTGATTACGTCTTCGAGATTCGAAGAGTATCTTATGCGAAAAATCGGTCCGTCGATAGTACGCCCACGGTGAACGACAAGTCGGGTTGTCGCAATGACGCTTACGGAATTAGAGTCCTTTGACATCTCGTAAACCTGTGCTGCGTAGTACGCATTGTATCCCGATTTCATTTTCCAGCATCCGTCTGTAAATTTCATTGTTTTCTCCTTATCTTGATTTTTAGAAAGTGTTGTTTTTGGCAAAATATCTTCATAACAAATTATATATTATGATTTGCGTCGAGTCAATAGTCAAAATGTTTACAAATTTTTATTTGTGAGAAACGTTAATAGGGCTAAAACGAGTAACGGCAGATTTTGATAAGTCTGATTTATAGCTTTGCTTGACAAAGCAATTGTCAATCAATCTATATCTCAAAACGATGTGGTTTAGATTGAGCGATAAAGAACAAGAAAGTTGGTTTTTAGTTTATGTTGTTTGAGTTCTGTATACATTCGATAATCAAAGATTTGTGATTTGCGAAAAAAGCATGCCGTTATGTTAATTAAGATTTCAATGGATGTCGCTTAAGAACGAACGTTACTAATAGTCGATAGTTTAATATTGAGGCACTTTGACTTTTTTACAAATATAGCATAATTCTTCAAAACATAAGCCTAAAATCCTTGACATTCTTGATTTTGCGTTGTAAAATACTATAATGTCTAATTATGGGTGGAGGCTCGCCCAAAGGGCGGTTTTTCGAAAAACACAAACGGAAGATATGGGCGAAAATCGTTATTTTTTCTCAATATTTTGTGGTTTTCAAAAAATATCGCAAACAAAGACGTTCGGAAAGTTTTCGAAATTTGTCAATAGGAAGAGGGAATTTTTCGAAAAAAATATTTTTTATCTTTTTCATAAAAAATCAAAATTTAAGAAAAAGCTTCGACAAGTTAATTATTGTCAGACAAAGAATCGGTTTTGTGGCGTAATTCAAAATCTGTTTTGGCGTTCTGATCTTTGATTATATATTTTCAATCAGGAGAGTAGTATGACGAGAAAAATCAGAAAAGAGAAATTCGGCGATCACGAGCGTTGGGATTTTTCGAGAATCGACAAGGTTCTTGATATTCCTTACCTCATCGAAGTTCAGAAAGACTCTTATAATTGGTTTATGAAAGACGGCATCAGAGAAGTTTTCAAAGACTTTTCTCCTATTGCCGACAAGTCTAACCATTTCGAGCTTTACTTTTTGGACTACAGCTTCGGCGAAAAGAGCAAGTATGACGAGAAAGAGTGCAGAGACAGAGACGCAACTTACGCCATCCCTTTGAAGGTTAAGGTAAGACTTATCTACAAAGACACCGGTAAAATGGTCGAGCAAGACGTTTTCATGGGCGATTTCCCATTGATGACGGCAAAAGGCTCGTTCATTATCAACGGCGCGGAACGAGTAATCGTATCTCAGCTTGTAAGATCGCCGGGCGTATATAACGACGTAGAAACGGACAAGAAAGACGGACGTCCTCTTTATAACACGACGGTTATCCCTTCCCGCGGAGCATGGCTTGAATTCAAGCAGGATATTGCCGCAGGAAAAGATAATACCGAGGTTTTGCACGTTTCCGTAGACAGAACGAGAAAGATTACCGCAACGGTTCTTTTGAGAGCATTGGGCTTCGGAACGGATAAGCAGCTTCTCGAGCTTTTCGACAACGATCCGACTATTGCCGCTACTATCGAAAAAGATACGGCTAAGACGGAAGCAGAGGGACTTATCGAGCTTTATAAGCGTCTTCGTCCGGGCGAAGTTCCGACGGAAGAGGCCGTTAAGACTCAGCTTCACAACCTTTTCTTCGATCCCAAGCGTTATGATTGCGCGAGAGTAGGAAGATATAAATTCAACAAAAAGCTTTGCCTTGCAAAGAGAATAGAGGGTAGAGTTCTTGCCGAAGACGTTATCAATTCAGACGGCGAGCTTATCCTTGCAAAGGGCGAAGTTATTACGAGAGAAAAGGCGAAAGAAATTCAGAATAGCTTTATCAACGTAGTATACGTAGAAGTTCCTACCGAAGCTAATCCCTCGGGAAGACATAAAGTTATCGGTAACAACACCGTCAACTACAACGAAGTTACGGGACTTAATTATCGCGATCATTACGGAATGGTCGAGTTTGTATACGGACCTGCTTTGCAAGAGGTTGCAAGAAAGGCGAAAGGCGTCGAAGAGGGCGAGTTCTCTATGGAAGAAATCAAAGAGATCGCAGCTTCTGACGTTGAAAAGTTCAACGCGCTCGTTGAAGAAAGCCAAGACAGCCTTTGCGCTAAGCATATCCTCGTAGACGACATCGTCGCTACGGTATCCTTGAATCTCGGACTTAAGGGCGGATTGGATCACACCGACAATATCGACCACCTCGGAAACAGAAGAGTCAGATCCGTAGGCGAGCTTTTGCAGAACCAGTTCAGAATCGGTATCTCGAGACTTGAAAGAGTTATCAGAGAGAGAATGGCAACGCAGGATCAAGCTGAAGTAACGCCTCAGTCCCTTATCAACGTTCGTCCCGTTTCTTCCGCTATCAAGGAGTTCTACGGTTCTTCTCAGCTTTCGCAGTTCATGGATCAGACAAACCCCATTGCGGAGCTTACGCATAAGAGAAAACTTTCAGCTTTAGGCCCCGGCGGACTAAACCGCGACAGAGCTACTTCCGAAGTTCGAGACGTACACTACACGCACTACGGCAGAATGTGCCCGATAGAGACCCCCGAAGGACAGAACATCGGTCTTATCACGTCGTTGTCATCTTATGCGAGAATAAACGAATACGGCTTTATCGAGTCGCCGTACAGAAAAGTAATCAAGGGTGAGGGTAGAGTTACCGACGAAGTAAGCTACTTCACCGCAGACGAAGAAGATAAATTCGCAGTCGCTCAGGCAAACGAGCAAGTAATCGAAGAGGGAACTATCGTCCATGCGGGCGAAGAAGACGAACACGTCGCACGTCCCGAAGAAATCGGTTGCTTCTTGCACGACAGAGTTACTTGCAGAAGAAGAGACGAAATCATCGAGCTTCCCAAAGAAGAGATCGATTACGTAGACGTATCGCCTAAGCAGCTCGTTTCCATCGCAACCGCACTTATCCCGTTCCTCGAGAACGACGATACGAACCGTGCGCTCATGGGCTCGAACATGCAAAGACAGGCAGTTCCTCTTCTCAAGCCCGAAGCTCCTATCGTAGGAACGGGCGTCGAAGCGAAGATCGCTCACGACTCCGGCGTTATGATTATCGCAGAGGGCGACGGCGTAGTTAAATACGTAGACGCTCAGAAGATCACCGTTTTGTATGACAACGGCGAAGAAAAGACATATAGACTTCAGAAGTTCGAGCGTTCCAACCAGACGACGTGCATCAATCAAAAGCCTATAGTCAAATCTGGCGAAAGAGTATTCGAGGGCAAGACCCTTGCCGACGGTCCTTCGACTGAGGGCGGCGAGCTTGCACTCGGTAGAAATATCCTCGTCGGCTTCATGACGTGGGAAGGATATAACTACGAGGACGCTATCCTTATTTCCGAGAAGCTCGTTATGAACGACGTATTCACGTCTATTCATATAGAAGAGTACGAAATGGAGTCGAGAGACACCAAGCTCGGACAGGAAGACATCACGAGAGATATCCCCAACGTCGGCGACGACGCTTTGAAAGACCTCGACGAGTTCGGTATCGTAAGAATCGGCGCAGAGGTTCATTCGGGCGACATTTTGGTAGGTAAAGTTACTCCTAAGGGAGAAACGGAGCTTACCCCCGAAGAGAGACTTTTGAGAGCTATCTTCGGCGACAAGGCAAGAGAAGTAAGAGATACTTCCTTGAGAGTTCCTCACGGCGGCGACGGTATCGTCGTTGACGTTAAGATATTTACGAGAGAAAACAAAGACGAGCTTTCTCCCGGCGTAAACAAACTCGTAAGAGTATATATCGCGCAGAAGAGAAAGATCTCCGTCGGCGATAAGATGGCGGGACGTCACGGAAACAAGGGCGTTATTTCGAGAGTTCTTCCCGAAGAAGACATGCCGTTCCTTGCTGACGGTACTCCATTGCAGATCGTTTTGAACCCCCTCGGCGTTCCTTCGCGTATGAACATCGGACAGGTACTCGAGGTTCACCTCGGACTTGTTGCAAAGGCTCTCGGAATCAAAGTTTCCACCCCCGTATTCGACGGTGCGAAAGAGTCCGAAATTAAGGAGCTTTTGTATAACAACGGTTTCGTAAACGAAGAAGGCAAGGTTGACGGAAAGATTCAGCTTTACGACGGCAGAACGGGCGAACCGTTCGAGAATCCCGTAACGGTCGGTCAGATGTATATGATCAAGCTTAACCACTTGGTTGACGATAAGATTCACGCTCGTTCGACAGGTCCTTACTCCCTCGTAACGCAGCAGCCTTTGGGCGGTAAAGCTCAGTTCGGCGGACAGCGTTTCGGCGAAATGGAAGTTTGGGCACTCGAAGCTTACGGCGCATCTCACATCTTGCAGGAAATCTTGACCGTTAAGTCGGACGACGTTGTCGGCAGAGTTAAGACTTACGAATCAATCGTCAAGGGCAATAATATTTCCGAACCGGGAATCCCCGAATCCTTCAAGGTTCTGATCAAAGAGCTTCGAGCTCTCGCACTCGACATCAAGGTTCGCAGCGAGCATCATCAGGAACTCACTATGAGAGAGTTCTCCGACGACGATCTCGATTACGGTGTTGACGTTGACGAGCCGAAGAAGACCGAAGAGGAAATCGATATCTTCTCCGATGCCGATCAAGGCGAGCTTTTCGAGGACGATACCGACTTCGACGACGATTTCGAAACGGATTTATCACAGCTTTTCGGCAGCGATGACGAATAATCGGCTAACATATTCGGAGGATATTAGATGTTTGAATTAAACAATTTCGATTCCATACAGATTAGCATTGCAAGCCCCGATAAGATCAGAGAATGGTCGTACGGCGAGGTAACGAAACCCGAAACAATCAACTACAGAACGCAAAAGCCCGAAAGAGACGGCTTGTTCTGCGAAAGGATTTTCGGACCTACCAAGGACTGGGAGTGCAGCTGCGGAAAATATAAAAGAATTAGATATAAAGGCGTTATCTGCGATAAGTGCGGCGTTGAAGTAACCCGTGCAAAGGTTCGTCGCGAAAGAATGGGACATATCGAGCTTGCCGCTCCCGTATCTCACATTTGGTACTTCAAAGGAGTTCCTTCGAGAATCGGCTTGTTGCTTGACATGAGCCCCAAGGCTTTGGAGCAGGTAATATACTTTGCCGCTTGGGTCGTTCTCGACCCGGGCGTAACCGATCTTCACGTCAAAGATATTCTCAACGACAGAGAATACAGAGAGCTTCTCGAGAAATACTCCGATAAGGAGCAGTACGGCGAGGTTCCCTTCAAGTGCGGAATGGGTGCAGAAGCTATTAAAGAGCTTTTGATGGCTATCGACCTTGATAAAGACGCCGAAGAAACGAAGAAGATACTTGAAAAGGCAACGGGGCAGAAGCGCGCAAGAGCTATCAAGCGCCTTGAAATCGTTGAATCCTTCAGACGCTCCAACAACCGTCCCGAATGGATGATACTCGACGTCGTTCCCGTCATTCCTCCCGAGCTTCGCCCGATGGTTCAGCTCGACGGCGGAAGATTTGCCGTTTCGGATCTTAACGACTTATATAGAAGAGTTATCAACAGAAATAACCGTTTGAGAAAGCTTATGGAGCTCGGAGCTCCCGACATCATCGTCAGAAACGAAAAGCGTATGCTTCAGGAAGCCGTAGACGCATTGATCGACAACGGCAGAAGAGGTAA
>CAZIPL010000011.1:0-34696 GCA_964541255.1 uncultured Clostridia bacterium
GAGCGACATTCGGTGTCTTTTTCGACTTCGTATTTCGTATATTCACCGACGGTATAAATAATTTGTGCGAGTGTATCGCCGTCGTCGAGATAGAAATAGCGATTTATAAAGGAGAGCATATTTTCTACGTCTTCTTTTTCGCCGTTCCAGCAAAGCATTGCAGCAAAGGAAAGAGGGATATACGTGAAAGGCAAATATTGAACGTGTCCCATATCGCCCCAATCGGTGAGTATAACGCCCTTTGCGCCGTATTTTTTGCCGGATGCTATGGCGCTTCGTATGTTTGCAATCGCCACATCGGTTTTTTGCGAGAAAGAGCACCAAGTGGAACTTCCGGGGCAAACGATAAAATCACAGTCGGCTTTTTTATATTGTTCTAAGTGCTTTTCAAACGGGTGGTTTGCTTCGTATCCCCATTCGAGAACGGTGACGTCTTTGGGAAGTTTTTTGACTAGCTCGGGATGTTTGATTACTATGTCGCCCCACATTAGCATTTTCTTGTCGAAGAACTTGCATATTTCATACATTTTGAGGGTGTAGTCGAGATAGATATCCTCTACCTTTTCGCCTTTTTTGGCAAGTTTATTTAAGCCGAATGGCTCGTCAAGGCATACGTTGAAGTTGTCAGAAGAAAAATTCGGCAAAAGATCGTCGCTCATTTTAGCGACAAGCTCGATAGTATCGGGGTTTTTGGGGTTGGCGGTTTGCTTCATTACGTCGAAAGCAAGGTGTTTATATTCGTCCGTTTTAAGCCATTCACCCATATGTCCCAATGAGTTTTGCGTGGGAACAAGGTCAATGCAACGCTCCTTGCAATAGGCATCGAATTCCTTAATTTCTTCGGGCGTTAAAGGCGTTTTGTCTTCCCAATATTTATTAAACGACGGATACGCGAAAGAAAAGCCCTCGATATAAAGCTCCAAGTGGTTGATTTTCAGCATAACGAGATCGTTCGCGATTTTTTTAAGCGTCGAAAGAGTCGGAACCTTACCGCGACTTATGTCGAGCATATATCCTCTTATCAGAAAGTCGGGATAGTCGTATATCTCAAGTGCATAAAGCGGATCGAGAGAATCGAAGATCTGCCTTAGCGTTGCCAAAGCGTATAGAATACCGTTGTTGTCGCTATGCGAGATGACGATATTTGTCGGCTTTATCGAAAGTTTATATCCCTCTGGCGGAAGTGTCTTGTCGAGTATGCACGTAATTTTGCCTTCAAGGGTCAATTTTTTTGCGTAAGGAACGGTTATACTTGTTAAGTCAAACTTCAAAACGGTTGACGGAACGTTTGATATTTCGATGTTTTTGACTTGCGGGGTTAAAATAAGTTCGTTCATAATGTCCTCATAATGCTGCTTTTTGTGAAAAGTTTGTCGTATCTATTGAAAATTTGTCGCATATTATCGTAAGATTTTCAATGGATATCCATTGATAGTCTCACCCGATTGAGCCTAAAGCCGTCATTTTTGCGAAATTTTCAAATCTTTGCTTGTAGTATATAAAAAACAGTTTGAAATAGAAAAGCAGGTTTCTCTTTTTTAGTTCGAAGAGAAAGCAACTTTGAATAAATATTGTTTTTCAAAATGTTTTTCGAAAAGTAACGTAGCTTTGTATGAATAATATTTAAAGCTTCTTATAAATGATACCAAAAAAAAGAGTAAAAAACAATACAATCATCATAAAATCGATAAATATATTGAATTTTGGTAAGCGGTGTGATAAAATCAAATGGCGGAATAAAAGCGTGCTACGCTTTTTTTCGACGAACAAAAGGGAACATAATAATGAAAAAGGTGATTAAAGTGGTTGGAATTATTATTGCGGCGGTACTTATCGGAATTATTGTTGTGCAGGGATTTTATTTCCCAAAATATTTATCGAGCAAAAAACCTATCGAATTGCCATCTGTTGACGATAGTAAAATCACGGTTATGTCGAGTAACGTGCGTTGCTACTCGCCTAACGATTTATTTAAAAAGAGCTGGTTTTATCGCGCGGGGCTTGTCAGAGAAAATCTTTCCGCGTATACTCCCGACATCGTAGGCTTTCAAGAGGTTACGTGGCTGCATTACGGCTATCTTCAAAAGGTGCTTGAGGGATACGATTCCGTTATCGAATATCGCGATAACAGTTCTATGAGCGAGGGCTGCCCGATTTTTTATCGAAAAGACAAGTTTGAACTTGTCGATAAGGGAAGTTTTTGGCTTTCGGAAACGCCAGAGAAGATGAGTAAAGACTGGGGTGCGGCGTGCTATCGCGTTTGCAGCTACGTTATTTTGAAAGAAATTTCAACTCAAAAAGAACTTGTCGTTTTCAACACCCATTTAGACCACGTTTCCGACGAGGCGAGAGTTAAGGGGATTGCGGTGGTGCTCGATAAGATTCAAGCGTTTGGCGACAAGCCGTCTATCTTTATGGGCGATATGAACGCAAAGCCGAACAGCGTGACATATAATAACGCCGTCGAAAGCTTTGACGACGCAAAAGTCGTTGCGACAGACACTATGGACGGTGCGACATATCAGGCGTGGGGCAAAAAACTCAATCACGAAAGAATAGATTACTTCTTGGTTTCGAAAACGGGCATCGAAGTTGAAAAATATGCCGTCGTTCAAAACACTTACGACGGAGTATATCCGTCAGACCATTTCCCGATTTATCTCGAAATGAAGCTTGATTAAACGGGTGTTAACACGCTTTTGAGATGAGAGAAAATTTTAATGCGTTGCCATTAAGCTATCGCATATTTTGCTGCTTGTAAAGCTTAGAGTTTTCTGTTTTTTAGTATAGAGAGAAATAAAGCGAGCCTTGACGGATAGAATTTCCGCTATTGAGGCTCGTTTTTGTATTTATATGTGATTTTGTGCTTTTGAAAGAGTTGAAAAATGGTTCATTATGCGCGGTTTGGTTTTGAATGAAGTTCGATGAAGTTTGTCGTCCAAAATTTTGTGTATTCATATAGGTCGTCAAGATTTTTGTCGGTATATCCGCGGCAGAATTTGACGTATTCGCATAAAAGTCCGTCAAGGAATATTTGAATGTCAAGCTCGATATATGTTTTATTCTTGATTCTTTCGTCGTTGTGGCATAGCTCCAACAGTTTCCCAGACGCAATTGCAGTGAGTTTTTTTGCGGCGAAAAGGAATTCGTTGGATTTGCATAACAAGCTGTAGTTTTCGTTATTTCTGCGGATAAATTCAAATATCGAATCGATGAATTGCGAGATGTTTTTCGAATCGATAAGTCGTGCGTTGTCGAAAAAAGCGTCGATAAGCTCGTTTTCGTAATCTTCCGCAACGCCGTAGATGTCGTCGTAATGAGAATAGAAAGAACCACGACTTATTTCAGCGCGGTTGCATAGTTCGCTTACGCATATTTTGCCAAGCTCTTTCTTTTCGGAAAGCATTTCGGCGAATACTTTTTTGATGAGTCTTCTCGTTTTTCTCGAGGAATTGTTCAAGTTCTGCGCTTTCATAAAACTCCTTTCCTTACACAATTGCAAGCCCCTTGTTCAAATGCGAACGGCAAAGGTTTTGCTGTGCTTAACATTTTTCGATAATTACATTATAATTCAACATAGTTAAAATGTCAACAGTGTTTAACTATGTTGGTTGACGGGATTCCGCCGTGAGGACATTTACGTAGGAGGCTTAAGATAGGTCGTTTTCGTGGCGAAATCCCGTTTTCCTAATAATGAGAAGGAAAGGAGAAGGAAAATGTTTGAATTCAAGAAATTATGCGATGCGTTCGAAGAAATGTCTGCCGCGGAAAGAGGCGTTATGCTTGCGGAAAAATCCGTAACGATTCTACAAAAACTAAGTTGTCTTCACGTTTCCGTGATTGACCCCGTTAAGACTCTTGCGGGTTTTATTGTCGGGGCGGTTGCTTCGGACGGCAAAGTAAACGAAAAGGAGTATCTTTTGATATATCCGTCGCTTGTGAGAGTTTTCGGAGACGAATTTGACTATGCATCTGTCAAAGAAGGTTTCAAAAAAGACGTCGAGGGAAGAAAAGCGTTGACGGAATACACGCAATCGATGCTCGGAATACTCGACTTTTTGGACGATGAACTTAAAAGCGATATAATTACGTTGTGTCTTTGCGTGACGGCGATTGACGGAAAAGTCAATCTGAGAGAGAAAAATTACATCAAACGGCTTTGCAAGGCGTAAAACTGTTGTGTTTTCCGAAAAAGAGGGGTTAAGCCCCTCTTTTTCATTGTATGAAGCATTATATTATATTTCGAAAAGCAACATAGAGTTTTTATAATCGGCTATATATACTATAGTTTATTTGTATCTATAACAGATATTGGGAGTGTTTGAGATAATGTTAAAATAATTATTGACATATGGTTTTGAAAGTAATATAAAGTAATTAAAAAACGGGACCAACGACGTTCCGTAGTATTATATTTCGAATTTTATGTAAACAAATCGGAATTATTACTTAAAAAACGGAGGGAATTTATGGTAGATTTTGAAGACAGAAAAGAAACAAAAGAAGAGAAAGAAAAAAGGGTTTTCGAAGAAACCTATTCGAAGCAAAGTAAAGCCGCGAAGAAAGTTATGACAATAGTATTCGGTATTTTGGGAGCGGTTTTCCTTGTCGCGGGAATAATTATGTTTTGTTTTAGAAGTTATGACGAAGAACTTATTATTTCGTCGCTGGTATTTATATTCTTAGGTGCGCTGTATTTGGTGTTGGGGCTTATATTCAAAAAAGTAATCCCTGAAAAAATCGATTTTGAAAAGTATAAAAAGAGAAAAGAAAAATACGGCTATTCCGATACGACGTCGCTTTCTATTCAAGTGGGAGTGCTTGAAAAGAAAATCGAAGAGCTCGAAGAGCGAATCGAACAGCTTGAAAAGGACGAAAGAAGATTATAATAGGTTGTATTAAATAAAAAGACGTTTAGAATCACTTTTCCATAAAGGTTTTGCATAAATGCGAAAGTTTATGCAATACAAAAACCGTCCTTAATGATAGAATGAGAGAACGTAAGAAGTATACGGCAAAGCGAACAAACCCTTGAAATTCGAAGTATTGCAAGAATACTACAATCCCTTTAGTATTTCGGCGACAGCTCCCTTGCTAAGGGAGCCTTTGGCTTTGTGATTAAACATTCTTGCTTTGAAAATATAATAAGGAGAAAAATATGAACAACACTATGGTACCGAACGAAAAGCAGTTGACTTTTCTTGAATGGGAAAGAGGAATCTTTATTCATTTCGGAATAAGAACTTTTTACGAAGGTCATGTCGACTGGGATAAAAAGCCAATGCCGCTTTCCGGTTTCAATCCGACGGAATTAAACACCGACCAATGGATGGATGTAATCACAAAGGCGGGCTTCAACTATGCGATTTTGACGACAAAGCACCACGACGGATTCTGCAATTGGCCTACTAAAACAAACGAAAACAACGTTGCGCATACTCCGTGGAGAGACGGCAAAGGAGACGTTGTTCTTGATTTCGTAACGTCGTGTAGAAAGTACGGCGTAAAAGTGGGACTATATTATTCGCCTGCGGAATGGGATTTTGAAAGTCGCGATTCGAAAGAGTTCGACGATTACGTAGCCACTCAATTAACGGAGCTTATGACGGAGTACGGCGAAATCGACTATATTTGGTTTGACGATTGCGGTTCGGACAATCATAAGTACGACGTAGACAGATATGTCGATATTATGAGAAGCAATCAGCCCGGGATTAGGATTTTCAACATGTGGGATCCCGACGTCAAATGGGCAAACAACGAGGGAAGCGTAGGCGGAATCGATCTTCCGAAAGTGTGGAGAATGGATCACGCGACGCACGGTGAAATTATTATGCACGACCCCGACAAGTGCTTTATGCCTATCGAGTGCAATTCAAGAATGAGAAGCTTGAATTGGTTCTATAGTGAATACGACGTTCACACGGTAAAAACGCCAGAAGAACTTATGGGGTTATATTATCATTCGGTCGGAAACGGCGGCAATTTCTTGATTAACGTAGGTCCCGACAGAAGAGGACTTTTCCCCGAGGTTGATTCGGAAAGCCTTATAAAGTTCGGAGAGAATCTCAAGGCGAGATTTTCTAATCCCATAAATAAATCGTTTAACATTATGGGCGATTATATTCAAGTAATGCTCGAAAAAGACGCGCTTGTCAACCAAATCGTTTTGGAAGAAGATATTACGAACGGAGAGATGATTACGTCGTTCGAGGTTCGTCCTATCGGCAGACAGATCTTCAATATGCCGTGCATATATAGAGGCGCGTATGTAGGGCATCGCAGAATAATCACCTTCCCGCCCGTTTCGTCGCAGTGCTTTGCGATTAAGATTACGGGTAAGCGCGGAGATTTCAAAATCAAAAAGTGCGAGCTTCATTATATTAAGGGCTGATATAAACAAAACGCAAAATAGTATAAAAATATGAATATTATGATTTATTTTTAGTTGTTTTATAACAAAATAATACAAATTGATAAAAGATAGTATTACAACAAAAAACAATCGCGATAGTAATAAAAAAGAGAGCTTCCTTTAAGAATATTAAAGGGAGCTTTTTTGTGTGTCTCTCGGTTAATATCATTGCAAAAAACGAAGTTGATTATTCCACGTACTTATGAAATAACGGAGATGGCAGACGAAATGACGAAAGGCGAACTTCGCAGAATCATTGAAGAGCTAAAAGCAAAAGGTTGGACGGCTGAAGAAATCGTTGATTTTTAGTTAAAAAAAGCCCCGAACGTTTTTAAGACCGTCGTTCGGAGCTGTAGCAACTGCATGAGGGGAGAGCATCCGCTTCCCTCTGCTAAAACACTATACCACAAAAATATTTTCTTTGTCAAGGAGCATTAAAATGATAAATTCTTTCAAAACACTAATCCCCCCTACTGGCTTTGTCGCCGATGAACAGTTTAACAAGTCGCTCGAGTTTTGCGGATTGGTTTATACATTGATAGTTTCACTCGATTGAGTCTCATCGTCGTTTTTTTTTTGCGGGATTTTCAAATCTTTGGTTGTAGTATTATAAGCGAAAAGCAATTCAAAAAATAGCAAATCGATAAAAAGTATTGAAAAGGGATTAAATATGTGTTAAAATTTATACATCAAGTGCAATAGTTGTTTATTGAATATTATCAAAAAAGCGGCGTTTTTTCTTAGGCATAAAAGCTGTTCATTTTCAATAGTCATTTCAAAAGTATCAAAGAGGTTTTGAAGATTCTAAAAACGACTTTCTTGAGGAAAAACTATTAAGAACGACTATTTGTTCGATTGCAATATTGCGCTAAAGGAGATTTTATGAACGACAAGAAACTTACCAAAAAAGAACGCGCGTGGGTGCTTTATGACGTTGCGAACTCCGCATTCGTATTGATTTTGACCGCGCTGCTTCCGATTTATTACGGAGCTATTGCCCGTCAGCAAGGAATGACAGAGGCTCAGATAACCGCTGTTTTCGGAACGATGCTCTCAATCTCTGCGCTAATAATTGCGATAATATCTCCCGTTCTCGGCGCTATTGCCGACAACAAGGGAATGAGAAAGAAAATGTTTTTATTCTTCCTTGTGATAGGCGTTGCGGCGTGCTTGATTTTCGGGCTGTCTCAAAGTATTGTCTATATTGCCGTTATGATGGCAATTTCGAAATTAGGCTTCCAAGGCTCTTGCGTATTTTACGATTCGATGCTCGTTGACATAACGACGGATGAGAGAATGGACAGAGTTTCAAGCGCGGGATATGCGTGGGGATATATCGGAAGCTGTATTCCGTTTATAGTATGTCTTGTTATATACGTATTCTCGTCTATGGAAATCGGTGGGAAGATACTTTTGCCGTTTGACAGCAACACGGCGATCGTTATCGGCATGATAATTACGGGAATTTGGTGGTTTGTACTTTCGGTTCCTCTTCTCAAAACCTATGAGCAGGTACACGGCGTTGATCCTACTCCCCATCAAGTCAGAGATTCTTTCAAGAAAATCGGCGACACGTTCAAGCATGTCAAGGAATATAAAGAATGCTTTATGTTTATTCTTGCGTTCTTCTTCTTTATCAACGGCGTTACGACGATTATCGGGATGAGTATCAACTATGCGCAGAACGTTTTAGGCGCGGACGCAATTTCGAGTATTTTGATGGTCGTTGCGCTTTTGATGACGCAGTTCGTTGCTTTCCCGTTTGCGATTTTGTTCGGCAAGCTTGCGGATAAATATAGCCCGAGATGGCTCATAATGGCGGCAATTATCGGATATACGCTCATTTGCATATACGGATATTTCATGAATAGCATTGTGGATTTCTTTATTCTCGCCTTTTTCGTGGGTCTTTTCCAAGGCGGCATTCAAGCGCTTTCTCGCTCGTACTTTGCGAAGCTCGTTCCTAAGGATAAGTCAAACGAATTGTTCGGCGTGTTTGATATTTCGGGTAAAGGCGCCGCGATAGTAGGCCCTGCGTTTATGTCTCTTGCAACCATTCTTACAAACTCCGCAAGATGGGGAATAGTTGCGCTTATCGTATTCTTTATTCTCGGAGGGGTAATTCTTATTCTTATTCCGAAGAATAAAGCCGATCTTCCCAACGAAGAATATAGGCGCCTTAAACGCGAAGAAGAAAAGGATTAATTATTCGTTTCGGTTTGATATTGACTACGCCGAATTAATGTGATAAAATTTTAGTGTCGAAAAAACATCGTTTTTCGAACAATTGATAAAATCGAGGGAGAAATATGACCGCGACGGATAAAAAACCTATGAGTAAGGCTAAGTTCTGGGTGCTTTTGTGGGGATTGGGACTTGCAGGACAGCTTTGTTGGAACATCGAAAACCAATGGTTTTCAAATTTTGTGTACGCAAAAATAGCGCCTTGGCCGGGCGTCGTTTCGGCAATGGTTGCACTTTCTGCGTTCGCTACGGCGTTTTCGACGTTTTTCTTCGGAACGCTTTCGGACAGAATCGGAAGCAGAAGAAAGCTTTTGTGGATAGGCTATATCCTTTGGGGAATATTCACGATAGTTTTCGGCTTGACGGAATTTATTAAAACGGACGGAGTGGAAAGCTCTGTCGTCGTTGCGAGTGTATTTGTCGTTGTATTCGACTCCGTTATGAGCTTTTTCGGCTCTATGGGCAACGATTCGGGCTTTAACGCTTGGACTAACGATATGATGACGGACGAAAACAGAGGCGGAATCGGTGCGGCGATAGCAACGCAGCCCGTAATCTGTACGATTGTCGGCACCGTTTTGGGCGGAATTATCGTCGGAGAACAGAATAATTATATGTTGCTGTTCATCGTCTTCGGTGTTTTCGTTATTATCGTCGGAATTCTTGCGCTTTTATTTATGCAAGACAGCCCTGACCTTAAACCCGTTGTTAAAGGAACGTTCTGGCAACAGTTCGCAAGCGTTTTCAATTTTAAAAAGTTCTTCGCAATGAAAGAGCTTGTTTGGGTGAACGTCTTCGTTACGGTATATTTTATCGGCTTCAATTGCTATTTCTCTTATATGGGAATATATATGATTAACTATCTCGGATTTTCTGCGGATATGATGGGATATATCGAGGGCGTCGGTCTTGTTTTCGCTATGGCTCTTGCTATTCCGGCGACGGGTCTTATCAACAAAAACAAATCGCCGATACTGTCTTACCTTTCCGTTATCTCGGCGGTAGTCGGTTGCTTGATATTGTATTTCTTTGTAAGCAAAGAAACGGTCAACGTCGAGAGCGTATGGAATCCCGTGCTCTTGATAGGAGTTTTCTTGGTAGGTGCAGGATACGTTATCATTTTGCAAACGTCCACCGTTTGGGCGAAACAGCTCTATCCCGACGACAGCCACGGTCAGTTCGAGGGAATAAGAATTTTGTTCTTCGTGCTTTTCCCGATGATCGCAGGCCCTGCGATTGCAAATCCGCTCATTAACAAGTTCGGTTTTTCCTATGTTGAGCATTATGCAACCGGCGACATCGCAGGAATGGCGCCTAACGGGGTAATATTCTTGGCGGGCGCAATCGCAACGGCATTTACCGTTATTCCGCTTTACTTTGCAACGAAGCATTTCAACAAGAGAATTAAAGGGTAATAATAAGAAGTTGCGTTTTATTCAATGTTTTGTGTCTAACGCTTGAAAAACTACGAACTTCAAATTCCTTCAAGCACGTTTGCGTGTGTGGGGTAGTGACACAATCAATTTAGGCAAAAGCGATAGTATAGTTTGAGTAAAACAACAAAACAACAACGCTTTTAAGCAAAAATCAAGCCGCAATCTTTTGACTGCGGCTTTTTTATTTAAGATAATTTTGCTGTTTGGTTTTGAAAATACATTGAGATTTGCTTGAAAATATTGACTTTTATGTTTTTATCAAGAAAACTTCGAAAAATTGCAAAGACCTTATTGCATCTTTCCTACCTTAGTCCAAAGCTTGTCGGCTTTTTCTTTCCACTTCTCGTATCCGTCGGGGTTTTTGGGGAAATTCAAATAAAGCTTTTTGAGCTTTCCTCCGTACTTTAATCCGTCGGCAAAGCCTTTAATCGTTTTTAGACTTACGTTGCCGGAGAAAATTCCGCACAAAATCCCGAAAACAAAGTGCATCGAGTCCTTAAACGGAGTTTCGGAAGGTGGCATCGTCTTGCCGCCGTCGAAGAATCTGTCGTCGAAGATGACGGACTTTTTGAAAAGGTATTCCCACTCTTCCATTGTCGCACGAACGGCTTTTGTGAAAAGCGCTCTCGTCGAAGCAAAGTCCGCGCCTTGAGCGATGTTATAATCGACATTGATTTGCCAAAGGGCTTCTTTTGATGTGTCGTTGTTTTTTAGCGCCTTGTCGAGAACTTCGGCAACTATATTCATTTGCTCCATGCTGCTCGTAACGCCCTCGCCGTTATTCGGTTTTGTCAATGCGCCCGCATCGCCCGTTACGATATAATTATCCGCAACAAAAGAATAAGGCGGGCGGGAATACGGAGTCGTTCCGCGTTCGAAACGCATAATTTCATGCTCGGGAAGTTTTATGTTTTGCTCGAAAGTCTTAAATACATCTTCTCCGTGGTCGTAGCTTACGCATGCGCCTATTCCGATAATCGCTTCCGATCCGTCGGAAGAGCAAGGGGCGAGCCATGTTTTGTAATACGTCCAGCTTGTAGAGACGAATTTTCCCGACGCGTCAACGTAATCCTCGGGGTTTTTGAGCTTGACGTAACGAAGAATGACGTAGAATTTGTCGTTGCCGCCAAGAGGTGCGTTTTCGACGATAAATCCGTCGGGCAAACTCGTACGGGGCTTTGCGTCGGCGCCCGTGCAGTCGATAACTACCTTTGCGCGAATCTCCTCAACGCCGTTTTCAGTATCGAATTTCGCGCCGACTATTTTGCCGTTCTCGAAAATAAACTTGGAAAAATCATATCCGAACTCGAACGTTGCGCCCTCTGCGATGGCTTGTTCTCGCATAAGAGCTATGTATTCGGGCATATGCATTCCGACTACTTCGTCGTAGTTATATTTCGGATAGTTGTCGTGCGGCGAGTAAGTATAGTTGTCGGCAAACTCGAATTCATAGACGCCGTCGCCTTTTTGCGGGCAGGGAAGATTGTATTTCTTCATTTCACGACGAGTCATATGGAAAATATCGAGGCGTTTGCCCAACGTTTCTTTTGTTAGTCTGTCTACGGAAAGAACCTTGTGACCTTGTTTTGCAAGAAGCCTTGCGATGTAACAGCCCGACGTTGCGGAGCCGATTATCAATACGTCTGTGTTTTTCATATCGTTTCCCCTTGTTTTATATATCTATATTTTATCACCGCAAAAAGGCGGTGTCAATACCGAAAACGAAGAAGAATTCGTTTTTGGGTTGATGATATTTATCTTTCTAAATACCGTTTGATATTATTTTTAACTAAACTAATAATTATCGCGTTAGGTTAAAATGTGAAAAGACATAACACTTTGCGAAATTCAACTTCTTGCATTATAATTAACGTAGAAACACTGCGAAGCTCTAAACCCTTGCAAGCAAGTATGGAACTTCTTGTATCGCGAGAAGTTACTCGTAGGTTTTGTAAATCGATTGAGTTATTGATAAATTGCGCACGGCTTTCACCGGATAAGATTTTCTCTTCGTTTGCTGTTGGGAGGTTCTTATTGGTGGATTATGCAACGCAATTCAAGACTATTTTGCTGTTGCAATTGTAATACTTTAATGGTATTATATATAAAAGCGATATGATGACTGTTATTTGTTTTATCGCGAAAAAGGCAATTGAAAAAGAGAGTAAAGGAGTGTTTTATGGGAAACGATATGATTTACGGAGAGATTCAAAACGTTGACAAAAAGGTTTCGAGAATATTCGCAGGCACGACGTCCATATATGCCGTAAAGGACAAGAACGCGTATTTCGACGAGCTTATTAATCTCGGCGTCAATGCGTTCGACTTGGCGAGAGTTTATTACGGTGCCGAAAAAGCGATGGGCGAATGGCTTGAAAAGAGCGGAAAAAGGGACGAAGTGGTGCTTCTATCGAAGTGTTGCCATCCGAGTATGTTCGGCAAAAAGAGAGTAAACAAAAAAGAGCTATTGAAAGATTTTGCTAAGTCCACCAAAGAGCTTCATACAGACAAAATCGACATATATCTTTTGCATAGAGACGACGAAACAATCGCAGTAGACGAAATCGTCGAAACAATGAACGAGCTGCATGCAAAAGGCAAAGTCGGCGCGTTCGGCGGCTCGAACTGGTCTCACCAAAGAATCGAAGAGGCGAACGAATATGCCTACAAGAAAGGTCTTGTGCCTTTTGTCGCGTCGAGCCCGAATTTCACTCTTGCAGAAAGCGTCACCGATCCGTGGGGCGGCGGATGCGTATCTTTAACCGCAAAAGATAATGTCGACGCGATTGAGTGGTACAAAAAGAGCAATATGCCAGTTATCGCATATTCGAGCTTGGCGGGAGGCTTGTTCTCGGGAAGAATAAACAAAGACAGAAGCAATATCAACGAGGTATTGTCTAGACCTGCGATTAAAGGCTTTGTTTCAGAAGAAAACCTCGAAAGGTTGACAAGAGTCGAAAAGCTTGCCGAGGAAAAGAGCGTAAGCGTGGCACAAATCGCAATGGCATATGTCAATTGCTATCCATTGAATACCTTTGCCGTCGTATCGACAAGAAATCCGTCGTCGATGAAAGCGAATATCGATGCGCTTAACATTAAGCTTACAGATGAGGAAATGAAATATCTTAATCTTGAAGACAGATAAGTTTTTCGGAATTGCAAAAAGACCGTTGTCAAAAGTTTAACAAAATTAGGGTGCGTAGTATTGTATTTTCGAAAGAAGTGTGTTACAATAATTATATGAATTAGTTCATATAATAAAAGAGGTTAAATATGAAAACTGTAGTAATTACGGGAAGCGCAAGAGGCTTCGGTTTGGAAATGGCGAAAGTATTCAAGAAAAACGGATTGAACGTCGTATTGTCCGATATCAATCTCGAAAATCTTGAAAAAGCGCTCGCTACGATTAAGGGAATTGAAAGTAATTCCGATGCGATGTCGGTTCCGTGCAACGTTACGGTAAGCGAAGAGGTCGAAAACCTTTATCTTAAAGCAAAAGAGGCATTCGGCGGCGTTGATATTTGGATAAATAACGCCGGTGTAAATCAACCCGACAAGCCCGTTTACGAGCTTACGGAAAAAGAAATCCGTTTCCTTATCGACATCGACGTCGTAGGTGCGATTATCGGAAGCAAGATTGCATTCAAATATATGAAAGAGCAAGGCTACGGACAGATATATAACGTCGAGGGTTACGGTAGCAACGACGCTATGATGACGGGGCTTACCGTTTACGGAACGTCGAAACGCGCGATGACATATTTCACGCAGTCGCTTGCGAAAGAAAGCGAAGAATTGACGGGCGGAAAGGTCAAAGTTTGTAGGCTTACCCCGGGAATTATGATTACGGACTTTATCAAAACGGCGAACGGCGGAGCTACGAAGATAGAGCTTCCCGAAAAGACGAAGAAAGTATATAACATTTTGGGTGATTACCCCGAAACGATTGCGGAATATATCGTTCCGAGAATGATTGCAAACGAAAAGAACAACGCAAAAATCGTTTGGCTGACAAATCGCAAAGCGTCGTGGAGATTTATGATGGCGGGATTTAATAAGAGAAACTTCTTTGATTGAGAAAAATCCTTGTTAGCAAGCATAGCAAAGAAAACACGTTCTAAGGTATTTATATAGCAATAAATCTAGAAAAAACAATAAAATACAAAGCAAAAAGTCCGACAAAAATCGGACTTTTTTGCTTTAATAAGCAAATATTCTTTATAAATTTTTTGGTAATATGCACTTATTTGTTGTTTTCATTGACAAAGTTCAAAATGTCGGTAAAAGGTGTCATATAATCCAATTCATTGAGGATTTCGTGGCGCATATTCGGATAAAGCTTCATCGAAACGTTTGTTAGACCCAAATCGCGATACATCGCAAAAAGGTCTTCAACGAGTTTTTTCGGTCCTCCGACGGGGTCGTTTTCTCCCGACACTATGAAAAGAGGCAAGTCTTTCGGGATGTTGCTTAAGCCTTCTTTTTTATAGAGAGATTTGAGTCCTTTGAAGAAGTATTTATAAAATCCCGCCGAGAACGTTACGTTGCAATACGGGTCGTTAAAATACTTTGTCGCGATTTCTTCATCTGCCGTAATCCACGCGCCCGTCGTGAATTGCTTGGAGTAGCTTCCGAAAGTGATTCCTGCGATCATTTTTGCGGGTGCGTCTTTTCCTTTGAAGGCGCAAGTTAAGTCTGCAATAAGCTTTCCGCCGACAACCATAGCTGCGGGCTGCTTAGCTGAGCCCATCAAAATGACCGCTTTAGGCAAGTGACATTTTTGAATGTATTTTTGGGAAAGGAAAGAGCCGTAGGAATGTCCCATATAAAAGAGTGGAAGCTCGGGATATTTTTTTGCGAGATATTCCGAAAGGAAGATTTGATCGTTAAGCGTTTCTTCGAAAAGGTCTCCGTTAACTACAAGGCTGACTTTCTTCGGATCGCCAGCGCTTTTGCCGTGTGCTCGGAGGTCGTTTCCGAAAACGAAATAGCCGTTTTCGTTCATAAATCTCGCAAATCGGTCGTATCGCGAAGCGTGTTCCGCCATGCCGTGAGTGATTTGGAATACTCCCTTGGGGTTTTCTACGTCGTCCCAAAGAAGACAATTAAGTTCATAACCGTCAAAAGATGTAATTTTGAATTCTTGCATAATATCACCTCTTTTTATTCGTTCCAGTCAAGACTGCGCTTAACCGCTTTGTGCCAACCGTGAAGCTTGGATTTTGCAACCTCTCTGTCCATATCGGGGATAAATTCTCTGCCGATGACGACGTTTCTTGCGATGTCTTCGAGGTTCTGGTATGCGCCCGTTGCAAGACCTGCCAAATATGCCGCGCCCAATCCCGTCGTTTCGGTAATTTCCGGACGTGTTATCTGAACGCCGAGTATGTCGGACTGGAATTGCATGAGGAAGTTATTGTTGGAAGCTCCCCCGTCAACCTTAAGGATTTTGATTTTGCCTGCATCTTTTTCCATTGCGTGGATAACGTCGTAAGTCGAATATGCCATCGATTCGAGAACCGCTCTCACGAAATGATATTTATTCGCTCCTCTTGTAAGACCGCATACCGTGCCGCGTGCATTCATATCCCAATACGGTGCTCCGAGACCCGTAAACCCGGGGACGAAGTATACGCCGTTTGTATCTGGAACTCGCAATGCGTAACGCTCCGTGTCGGCGGCTTTTTCGATTAAAAGAAGCTCGTCTCTCAGCCACTGAACGCTTGATCCCGCGTTAAAAATACTTCCCTCATACGCATATGTGAGCTTTCCGCCGATGTTCCAAGCAACCGTCGTTACGAGGTTGTCATCGGAGAGTCTGAATTCGTCGCCTATGTTCATAAGGATAAAGCAACCTGTTCCGTAGGTGTTTTTCGCCATTCCTACGTCAAAGCAAGCCTGACCGAAAAGCGCTGCTTGCTGGTCGCCCGCGATCCCCGCAATGGGAACGGTTTTGCCGAGCAAGCGCGTGTAGCCGACAATGCCCGAAGATGGAACGACTTTCGGGAGTATCTCTTTGGGAATATTCATAATCTCGAGAAGCTCGTCGTCCCAATCGTTGGTTTTTATGTTATAAAGCATTGTTCTCGACGCGTTAGTCGAGTCGGTAACGAACGCTTCGCCGTCGGTAAGCTTCCAGATGAGGAATGTGTCGATCGTTCCGACTCTAAGTCTTCCTTGAGACAAAAACTCTTGGCTTTCGGGAACGTTATCGAGAAGCCATCTGATTTTCGAGCCTGCAAAGTATGCGTCTACTACAAGTCCAGTGCGTTCGCGAATGAAGTCGAGATATTTTTCTTTCAAGGATTCGCAATATTCCGTCGTTCTGCGGCATTGCCAGCAAATGGCGTTGTGAATTGGCTTACCCGTTTCGGAATCCCACATAACGACCGTTTCGCGCTGGTTCGTTATGCCGATACCGTAGATTTCTTCGGCGTCGACGTCTGCATATGCGACAACCTGTTGCATACTTGTCAGTTGTGCGCGCCAAATCTCCGCGGCGTCGTGCTCGACCCAGCCGGGATTAGGATAAATCTGCTTGAACTCTTGCGCTGCGATAGAAACGATTTTTCTGTCTACCGTGTCGTAAAGAAGCGCTCTTGCGCTGGTCGTTCCCTCGTCGAGGGAGAGTATATAACGTTTTTTCATTTTTCTCCTTTTTTGCGATAAAACCGCAAAACATAAGCATATTAAATCATCTATGAATATTGTATAACAAAGCACGTGCGATTTCAAGAGCAATTTACAATTTTTTGTACGCATACAAGCACTTGAAGTTGATTTGGTATTGACTATTAGATGTTTTAGGTGTAAAATATATATCCGTAAGATAGGCAAATACTAAAGTATTTGACCAAAGAATATTAACGAGAGGAAATATTATGACCTGTTTTGATATTGCGGTAATAGGCGGTGGTGTGGTCGGTTCGGAAATCGCGAGAAGATTGACCGATTATTCGCTTAAGGTTGCGCTTATCGAGCGCTCGGCTGACGTTGCCGAGGGCGGTGCGTCGAAAGCGAACAGCGGCATAGTTCATGCGGGCTTCGATTGCCACGTCGGAACGCTCAAGGCAAAAGTAAACGTCTTGGGAAGTAAAATGTATCCCGCGCTTTGCGAGAGATTGGGCGTCGAGCTTATCAATTGCGGCGCGCTTGTAGTAGGTCGCAAGGAGGATTTGCCGAAGATTCAGAATCTATACGAGCAAGGCATCGCCAACGGCGTAGAGGGATTGGAAATCGTCGGAAGAGAGGAAATTTTGAAGTATTTGCCGACAGCGCACGAGGACATCGAATGCGCGCTTCACGCAAAAACATCGAGCATAATTTCTCCTTATTACGCGACAATCGCTATGGCTGAAGAAGCGGCTCTCAACGGTTGTGAGTTTTTATTCGACAGCAAGGTAGAAAAAATCGAAAGAGAGAACGGGATATATAAAATCACCGCGGGCGCAAACACGGTTTACGCAAAAGCGATCGTAAATGCGGCAGGTGCTGGAAGCTTGGAGATAAACAAGCTCGCAAACGCAGAGGAATTCCCCTTGCGCTTTGCAAGAGGCGAGTATATGCTTCTTGACCTTACGGAAAAAGACTTTGCAAAATGCACGATTTTCCCGCTTCCGACAAAGCTTGGCAAAGGCGTTCTCGTTTCTCCGACTGTTCACGGAAATATAATTTTGGGGCCTACCGCGATAGATTGCGAAGCTGAAGAAAACGTCGTTTCTTCTGAGGGGCTTGATTACATCAGAAACAACGTCGCAACGATGGCGGACAACGTCAATTACAGAAAGAACATCAGAGTCTTTGCGGGTAACAGAGTTATTTCGGGAGACGATTTTATCATAAGAAAATCCGATTTGGCGGAGAATTTCATTTATCTTGGCGGAATTTGTTCTCCGGGACTTTCTTCAGCACCGGCTATTGCGCTCGAGGTTGCGAAGCTTGTCGAAGAGCTCGGGTTCGAACTTAAAGAAAACAAGAATTTCGTAAGAAGAAAACCATATAAAGAGACAAGACATATGTCCGACGAAGAGCTTAACGCGCTCATCAAAGGAAACCCCGCATACGGGCATATCGTTTGCCGTTGCGAAAAAATCACGGAGGGCGAGATTTTGGAGGCGATAAGAAGTCCTTTGCACCCGTCCACCGTTGACGGAGTCAAGAGACGCGTCAGAGCGGGAATGGGCAGATGCCAAGGCGGGTTCTGTATGCCGACCGTTATGGAGCTTATCGCGAAAGAGAGGAACATTCCTCTTTCGAAAGTAACAAAGTTCGGAGGAAACTCCAACATCGTTTTCGACGAGGAGGAGAAATAATATGAACGAAAAATTCGACGTTTTGGTAATAGGCGGCGGCCCTGCGGGTATGAGCGCGGCGATTGCGGCGCACGACGAGGGGGCGAACGTAGCGATTATAGAAAGAGATTATCGCCTCGGCGGAATTCTTAACCAATGCATTCATAACGGTTTCGGACTTCATTACTTCGGCGAAGAGCTGACAGGCCCCGAATATGCGGTCAGATTCAAAAAACTTGTCGAGGAAAGGAACATTCCGCTGTTCCTCAATACGATAGTTCTCGATATCGACACGGAGAAAAAGACTTTGCGTTGCATGAACGAAACGGGTGCGTTCTATCTTTCGGCGAAAAGCATTGTGCTTGCAATGGGCTGTAGAGAAAGAACGGCGGGCTCTATCATGCAGTGCGGATATCGTCCCGCGGGCGTTTTCCCTGCAGGCTGCGCACAGAAGCTTGTTAACGTCAAGGGGCAAAAGGTCGGTAACGAAGTCGTTATCTTGGGTAGCGGCGATATAGGACTTATCATGGCAAGGCGTATGACGTTCGAGGGGGCGAAGGTCAAAATGGTATGCGAGCTTATGCCTTATTCTTCGGGGCTTAAACGTAATATCGTTCAGTGCCTCGACGATTTCGGCATTCCGCTTAAATTCTCTACGACGATAATCAAAGTCGAGGGGAAAGAGAGAGTCGAGGGCGTATGGATCGCAAAAGTCGGAAGCGACCTCAAGCCTATTGCGGGAACGGAAGAATACGTTCCGTGCGATACCGTTCTTCTTTCCGTAGGACTTGTTCCCGAAAACGACCTTATTTCGGGCAAAAACATCGAAATGAATCCCGTTACGAACGGTGCTTATGCCGATGAATTCAGAAGAACGAGCGTAGACGGTATTTTCTCTTGCGGAAACGTTTTGCACGTGCACGACCTTGCGGATAACGCAAGTATAGAGGCGAAAACCGCGGGAATTTCCGCGGCAAGATACGCAAAGGGCGAAGCGCTTAAAAAGGCTGACGTAAAGGTTACTTGCGACGGAAAGGCAGTCAGATACGTAGTTCCGAAAGCAGTTACGACGGGCGAGGGCAAAGTCAACCTTTTCTTGAGAGTAGGCAATGTTTATAAAGACAAGAGGCTCGAAGTGACAAGCGGCGGAGAGGCTATTTTCAAGAAAAACGCATTGATATTTACTCCGGGCGAAATGGAAACAATAACGCTCGACAAGTCGAAGATCAAGGGCGATGTATTCGTAACTCTCGTAGACAAGGAGGTTAAATAATGGATACTATTTGCATAAACTGCCCGATGGGATGTCCTCTTCACATCGAGGAAATAAACGGAGAAATAAAGGTAATCGGAAACACTTGTAAGCGCGGCGAAACTTACGGCAAAGCGGAGTATACGATGCCCGTTCGTATGGTTACGTCACTTGTGAAGCTTTCAAACGGCGTTACTACAAGCGTCAGAACGAGTAATCCCGTTCCGAAAAAGATGATTTTCGACGTTTTGAAAGAAATCAAAAAGCTTACGCCGTCAGAAACCGTTAAATGCGGAGACGTTATTGCGACGAATATCGCGTCGTCGGGTGCCGATATTATCGTTACGGGGAATTTATAAAAAACGCTTCATACTGCGAGAGCTCTATACGGGCTCTCGTACTATTGTCGCTCTGTGATAATTCTCTCGAAAAGTTGGCTTTGAGAGATGTTGTTTTGATTGATAGATAAAAATCTTTAACAAAATCACAAAAGAGCGCGATAGCGGTTGTTTTATAAAAAGCGAAGCTATTGCAAAAGATTATTATCTGAGCAAAAAGTATAAAATAAAAACATAGGAAGAGTACGCATTGCAAGGTTTTGGACTTTCGATGTATTGCTAAAGCGCGGCAATCCCTCAGTCATTGCGAAATGCAATGACACCTCCATTACTAAAGAAGTCTTTGGCTTTGTGGCAAAGCATAATTGCTTTTCTAAATGGATTGTCATTAGGCAAAGCGATTGCTTCTTATGGGTAAAAAAACAAGAAGTTCTGTTTTGCTTGCTAGAGCTTGGAACTTCGCGGTTTTTCAAAGTTTGGTTACAATAAGTATTCTACGACAAGGGGTAAAAATGATAGAGGGAATTAGTTTTCAGATTGACGAAGAGCTTGAATACTTGCTTCGCATATTGATTGCGGGAGTATTGGGCTTTTTTATCGGTTTAGAGCGAAGCAAGCGCCAAAAGGAGGCGGGGCTTCGTACGCACTTTATAGTGTCTGCGGGCGCAGCGCTCATGATGTGCATATCGCTTGCGATGACGAGCGATCCCGCTCGAATTGCGGCGCAGATTGTTTCGGGTATAGGCTTTTTGGGCGCAGGTATGATTTTTTTCAAGCGCGAGGCTTTGCACGGTCTTACGACGGCGGCTGGTATATGGTTCACGGCGGGCGTAGGTATGGCGATAGGCAGCGGTATGTATGTTCTGGGCTGCGGTGCGACGGTTGTCGTTATCTTGGCGCAAGTGCTGTTCCATAATAAGATTTTCAGCGAAACGAACAATTATCATCTATTGCTCGTGAAGTTTGATTATGACAAGGAAACTTTGGCATTTTTGAAAAAGGTTTTCAAGGTCGATAGGTTTTCTCGATTTAAGGCGTATCATAACGAAAAAGGCGATATTGTCGCAGAGGCCGTTATAAGAACGCGCAATATGTGTACGGCAGACGAACTTGCGACGCTTATGACGCAAAACGCCGAAATCAGATCTATTGAAAGGCTCGAAGATTGGTGATAAATCGGCGCGTCAAAACGGCTGAGAAATAATGTGCCTTTTGAGTCTTAATCCATAGCGTGTGGCAGCATAAGAGGTTTTTGCATAGAAAAGACAGAAGCTTGAAGAATGATTTCAAGGAGAAATACAATTGTTTTAAAAAACCGTTTTTTCGGCAAAAGATAGTTTTCTATAAGCCATTACTTCTTTTAAGGGCTGACGTCTTAACGGAAAGTATAAATAAAACAACGCTCCGAAGTTTTCTTCGAAGCGTTGTTCTTTTATGTATGAATAGATTGTTGAAAGTGTGATGATACAAAATTGTATATCTGCAAAAGAAATTAGCATAGAAGTGATATACACTTCAAAAAGTTCCAGCTAAACTTTTAGGGCTGTTTCAAAATCAGCCATTATGGAGTGATATATCAATATCATATTATCCATTGAAACCCAAAGCAATTTAGTTTTAACCCGATCAATTTGGAATCTAAAAATACATAATACGGATATGTTTTAATTAACTTTAATAGTTATGGTTTCTTCATTACAGTTTTCTGCCGAGACTTTGACGGTGATCGTTCCGCCGTTTGTGTTTGAGCGAATGACGGCAAGGCTTCTCCCGTAATAAGTCGTATGAACGTTGTCGGTATAAAGCTCTTCCGTGCAAGGGGAAGCGTTACCAAAGCCGATAAGCTCGCCTGCGCCCGAAACGGTGACGGTAACGAGTCTGTCTTCCGAAGCTTTGACGGTGCCGTTTTCGTCTGCGAGATTGATTTCAAGGTGGCACAAATCATGTCCGTCGGATGAAAGAATTGTTTTGTCGGGGATAAGTTGCAAAACCGTTTCTTTGTTTGCGGTGACGAGCTCGTCTTTCCCTAAAATATTGCCCTTTTCGTCATAAGAAACAGCCGTAAGAGTGCCGCCGAAGTATTCCGTTTCGTAAGTTGCTTGACACTCGACGGGTGTTTTTTTGCCAAGCGATACTCCGTCCTTGAATAGTTCGACTGTCGGTGCGTTGCAATAAACGACTATCACGGCAGTTCTTCCCTCGCAACCGCTCCACGACCAAGAATGCACTGCGTCGGAATATCTCCATGCGCTTATTATGTGGTTTTCGTGTGCGTGTGTCAAAGGTTCAACGCCGATGTAGGGGGAAGATGTGAGATTATATGAGGCTTTATTGAGCCAAACATCGGGGCGGCAGTTGCCTAATATGTCGATAGTTCCCGAGCCCGCCAAAAGGAACGGATATTCCTTGTCTTTCGTGCCGACGCTGTCGTAGCAGAATGCTCCGATGCCTGCTTCGCCCAAATAATCCCAGCCCGTCCAGATAAAATCGCCTACGCAATAGGGGCAAGCGAGAACTTGCTGCCAGTTTTGATATATTTTTTGCGGGAGAGTTTCGGAGCCTACGGAAATTCTATCGGGGTATTCCGTCGCGTCGAGCGTATAACGAGAAGTAGCGTAGTTATATCCCGCAATATCAAGAGCGGCATATGCGTCTTCGCTTAAAAATTTCGCTATATCTTGCTTGACGACGTTTTGTTGCGCTTCTTTCATAGACATCATCATCTTGTTGAAGTATTCGCTTCCGACAAGCTTGCCGTCTTTTTTGTCTCCTGCGTCTTTTTGCATTCCGAGTGCCGCCATTCCTGCATCCATAGAATCTCCCTCTTCGGGCTTTTTAGGCGCGGGGTGAGAGGTCTGCATGTTGGCAAGAGTAGCCAATGCTTTCGGATTTTTAGGCTCAGGAGGACGAACGGGGTCGCCGTCTTCGGGCTTATATACGCCAAGTCCTGCGAAATGCATTACGTTGAGCGACATATTGATTCCGCACGTTACGGGGCGAGTGCTGTCTAAATCGCGGCAAATTTTCGCCATTTTTTCGGTGTAAGCTATGCCGCTCGGTTCTGCAGTTTCCGTAACCTCGTTTCCGAGCGAATACATAATAACCGACGGATGAGAAATATCCTTGCGAACCATTGCGGTAAGGTCGGTTTCATAATACTCTTCGAAGTAAGTCGCGTAATCGAATCGGTTTTTATGCTCGTACCACATATCGACGAATTCGTCCATTACGTATAATCCCACTTTGTCGCACGCGTCAAGAAGTGCTTTCGATGCGGGGTTATGAGCCATTCTTATTGCGTTGAAGCCCGCTTCTTTCATAATTTTTGCTCGTCTTAATGCTGCGGCGGGATATTCGCATGCCCCCAAAACGCCGTTGTCGTGATGTATGCACGCGCCGCGAAGCTTGGTTTCGACTCCGTTAATAAAAAGTCCTTTGGTGCTCCAAGTGCGGTGGCAGATTCCGAATTCGACCGATTGGGTGTCGACAACAACTCCGTTTTCTTCCAAATCGACGGTTGCGGTATATAGATTAGGGCTGTCTGCGCTCCATAAAAGCGCGTCGGAAATTTCGATAGTAGCGTCGTTTCCGAGTGCTTTTGCGACGGTTTTTCCGGCTTTTGAAATTGTTACTTTGCTTGTTCCGCTTGTTGCCAATGTTTTTACGCGAATTACCGCAGGAGCGGAAGAAACTGTGAATACCTGAACACCGTCGACTTCGATATGGTTTTTGTTTCCGACGTGAAGATATACGGGGCGATATATTCCGCCGCCCGAATACCAACGCGTGCAAGGTTCGCCGCTGTTATCGGCAATTACGGTTATGGTATTTTCTTCGTCGAAAAGAAGCTTATCCGTCAAATCGAGAACAAAGCCCGTATAGCCGTATGGCTGGAAAGCGATTTTCTCGCCGTTAAGGAAAATTTCCGCTCTTTGATATATTCCCTCGAATTCGATATATACGCTTTGATTTTTGAAATCGTTAGGCAAAACAAACTTTTTTTCGTATTTATACTTTCCGCCGGGGAAATATCCCGTGGTTTTCCCGTTAAGGCACGTGGCGGAACGCTTCTCGTGAAGCATTGCGTCGTGCGGAAGAGAAAGCGTTATCGCATGGCTTTCGTCACCGAATTTTGAAAACAGCCAGTCTTGATTAAAATCGAGTTTTTTCATAAATTCTCCTTATTGGCAAATGGAATAAAATAATTCTAAATAAATTATATAAAACAAACGGCAAAATTGCAATTAAACTGAAAATAGATAATACGCAATTATGCCGTTTTCTGAAGCGGTTTTGATGATTTTTTGAATAGTATTAAAACAAACGTCAAATATCGTCCTTTATTTTGTGCTATTCATATCTAAGTCGACGCTTTTTTGTTCGATTTTGATATAACGATTCTTTTCGAATGTCGAAAGCTCGCTTCGCTTTTTCATCGCTATATATACTTCATCGCGAAGCTTTTGCTTGTTTTCTCTTAATGTTAGGCTTTCGTCGGGCAAAAAAGGCCCGTCGATATATACGGTTGCTTTCGGAATATGAAGTACTTTTCCTTTCGTGAAAACTGTCGTAAAGCAAAAGACCGCCTTATTGTTCTTTGCGGGATAGTTGAACGATGTATCTTTGAACGGTCTGATTTTTGTGTAATACGGCCAGATGTGTGCTTCGGGGTATATCGCTACCACCTTGTTTTTGCACGCATATTCGTCCATTGCTTTATAAAACTCGCGAAGATTTTTTATGTCGTCGGGGATAGGAACGGCACCGAGCATTTCGACTACCTTTCCTATTATCGGAATTGAAGTCGCGTCGGGGTTGACGACGATGTGCGCTTTTTTCGGGAACGAAACCATTGTCGGCGTGAAGGCGTCGCCGGGAATAAGCACGTGGTTTCCGTAAAGAAAATAGCCGCTTTTGCGATATGGTTTAAGCTTTTTTCGCCCTACGACTTTCATTCGGTATGCGCATACGTTGAAAAGGGATCCTATCGGCGTTGCGATAAGCCTATAAAAAACGAACGCGAAAAAATGCCAAACAGGGTTTTTGGTGAAATACTTGTGGTGTTTCGAAAACTTCTTTCGCTTGATGTCTGTTCCCGCGAAATCGTCGTTGACTTCGTCTTTATAATAATATGTTTTCATATTATTTCACGACGCTTTTCAGCATTTCTTCCATTCTGTTCATAGACGTTTCGATGTTGAAAGCTTCCGTCATGCTCTTATATTTTTCCGCGTAAGAGTCTTTAACGTCTTTGTTTTCGTAAAAATAGTCGATTTTGCGAGCAAGATCTTCCGCTCTTCCTTTCTCGAAAAGGCAATTTTCGTCAATAGCGAAGTTTCTCGTCGCGCTTTTCTCGGAATTGCATATTATCGGAACAAGCCCCGATACTATAGCTTCAAGGCACGAAATCGCTTCGATTTCGGCAGTTGCGGTGTGAACGTAAAGATCTCCCGAAAGAAGTCTTTTTTTGAGGCTTTCTCTGTCATAGAACTTAAAGTTCGCATCTACGCCGAGCTTTTTCGTAAGTTTCAATAGCTTGTTTTTGTCGGGACCTTGTCCTGCAAAGAATAGCTTTATATCGTCTTTGTGCTTCGATTTGGCTACGGCTTTTAGTAGAACGTGTTGCGCTTTTTCTGCGCAAAGTCTGCCGGTGCATATTATTTCGAACTTGTCCGAGGTTTTGGGAAGCCTTTCGTTCCCGAAGAACTCTTTGTTTACGCCGTTTGAAATCACAACGCCGGGAGTGGATTTTTTGATTTGCGATTCGAATTCGTCTTTAATGAACTGAGTCGGATAGTGAATTGCGTCGCATTTCGAAAAAAGGTTTTTGTAAAACGTTTTGTAAGTTATCTTATTGACAAGCTTCGAGTTCATCATAAAGATGTGCGATGTGAAATTCTCCGCTTGGCAGTGGAAGCTTGCGGTGAGTGGCTTATTCATCTCCTTTGCAAGCTTTGCCGCTCTGTTGCCGAGTGAATATGCCATTTCTACGTGTACGACGTCTGCGTCCTTGATTGCCTCCGTAATGACCGCGTCGTCTCCTTTCGCCCATACAACGCCGTTTCTTTCGATAATTTTATCGATAATTGGCCCCAAATGATTGATTGGTGCGATGTAATACCCGTCCAAATCTCTTTTATCTTCGTCGGGGCATACTACTTTGACGTTGTGCCCTTTTGCTTTCATTGCGTTTATGAGGTTATAAGTTGCAAGAGACGTTCCGTTGTTTGGCTCACCTAGGACGTCCGCTATTATTGCGATATTCATAAAAAATCTCCTTTTAGTTTTGTGATCGCCGCTTCATCAAAGATGAAGCGGCAACCGTATTTGAATTATCCTATCTTCTGTTTTTGCGGAATACTTTGTATTCCTATTATGGCTTGATTATAGATGTTTTAACGAAAAAACGGAAGTGTTTTTTCTCGACCGTCGTTCGACCGAGGTAAAACAAAACGAGAAACACAACTCTCGCGGCGGTGGGAACGAAAATAGAGGACTCTCGCGGCAGTAGAGTTCTCTCTACTTGATGAAAATCGTTGCTAAAAACGAAAAATAATGCTAAAATGTTCATATGGTTATACAAGACGTAAAAGAAAACGTCGCCAACAATCTCATACTTTTGCGAAAAGCCAAAGGAATGACGCAGGCGGACGTTGCAAGAGAATTGAATTATTCGGATAAGTCCGTTTCGAAGTGGGAGCATGCAGATTCGCTTCCCGACATATCCATTTTGTCCGCGCTTGCAAATATGTACGGCGTGACGTTGGATTTTCTCGTTTACGGCAATGCGGAAACGGGGATAAACGAAGATGAAGACAAGAAGAAACAGAACCACGAAATGCAAAACAAGCTTATCGTTATGTGCATGGCGGTCACGGCTGTGTTCCTTATTGCGGCGATAGCGTTTGTTTATGCGATTTGGGAGGGCGATTTCGTGTTCTGGCAAGCGTTCGTATGGGCAATTCCGGTCAGCGCGATTTTGCTTTTGCGTTATCAGCACAAGTGGATAAAGAACAAAGTGTTCGGAACGGTGCTTGCTTCCGTTTTGGTTTGGACGCTTATTACCGCGATATGTCTGCAGTGGCAAGAATATAATCTGTGGCTATGCTATATCGTCGGCGTTCCTATCGAGATAATAATTTTGCTTGCAAATAGGCTTCAAAGGTGATTATATGAGACTTTTATTTATAAGACACGGCGACCCCGATTATGAAAACGACTCTTTGACTGAAAGAGGAATGAAAGAGGCGGAGGCTCTCGCCGAAAAGCTTAAAAACGAAAAAATCGACAAAATGTATTGCTCGCCTCTCGGAAGAGCGAAAAAGACGTGCGAATTTACGGAAATAGCGCGCGGAGAGAGTGCTGAAATAAAGAACTTCCTTTGTGAGTTTTACGGCCCGATAACCTATCACGTCAAGCTCAAATATTGCTGTTGGGACATATTGCCCGAGGATTTCGTAGAAGAAAAGGATTATTTCGATAAAGATAAGTGGTTCGATACGGGAATATATAAAGATACGCCCGTCAAACAGAATTACGAAAGGGTATGCAGAGAATTCGACGAGCTTTTGGCTGAAAACGGCTATGTTCGAGACGGCAACGGTTATAAAGCGGTGAAGCCCAACAGAGATACGATTGCGCTTTTTTGCCATTTTGGAATCACGGCGACGTTGTTGTCTCATTTGTTTTCGGTATCTCCTATGAGTTTGTGGCATAATTTCGTAACGCTCCCGTCTTCCGTAACGACGGTTTATACGGAAGAGCGTAGAGAGGGTACCGTTATGTGGAGAGCAAGCGGAGTGGGCGACGTGTCGCACCTATACGCAAAAGGCATCGAACCTTCTTTCGCGGCAAGGTTTTGCGAAACATTTGACAGCGACGAAAGACATGACTAAAATATATTGTAAGCGGACGATAACGGCAAAAATTGCTCGTAAATACGTATGACAGCTTGCGCCCGAACGGGCGTGAGGCGTGTTTATTTTTAGGAAGAATAATTTGTCGATTATGCTTTTTCGTGAGTTTAAAAGACTTTTTGAAAGAGATTTTGGTATTTAGGAGATAGAAAATGGCTGATATGATCGATTATATTTCCTGGAGAGGCGATTTGACCTTTGAGGAAAAAGAAATGAACATCGTCGACATTCTCATAATGTCGCAATTTGTTTTGCTTGATCTAAACGGTGTTGTCGAAAAGAGAAAGGTCACGCTCGAAGCAATGCGAGACAAAATGTATCAAATCGGACGGGCGGACGTGCCGGTAGGTTTACTTGCGCCTCGTGATATGGTCGGGCTTATGAATATGGCTGCCGACAGCGAAAGGTTCAAAAAAGCAAGGCTTCACGACAGAATAGAAATCACCGACATGGGCAACGATACGCAGATAACGGCAGTTACCGCGGATATGCCGAACAACAGCCGAATCGTTATTTTCAGCGGAACGGGCGATACGATTGTTGCGTGGAAAGAGGATTTCAATCTTATGTATAAGGAAGTTCCCGCACAAAAAATCGCGACGGAATATCTTGAAAATATGGCAAGGTCGTGGCGAGGTGATCTTTACGTTACGGGGCATAGTAAAGGCGGACATCTGACGTTATATTCCGCAGTCAATTGCGACAAGAAAACAAAAGCAAAAATCAAAGGCGCATATTCTTTCGACGGCCCGGGGCTTTCGGAAAAGGAAAGCGAAAAGCTCGTCGAGTCGCCGATATACGATAAAATCTATAACATAATTCCCGAGGGAAGCATCGTCGGAAGATTGTTTTGTCATAAAGAGCAGACGAGAATAGTAAGAAGCGAAAACACCGGACTTATCCAGCACGACGCGTTCAACTGGAACGTTACGAAAGACGATTTCGTATATTCCGACAGAAATCTCGATTGGTCTGACGAAATCAACGCTCTCACAAAAGGCATTATCGACGGAATGGACGACAAAAAACGTGAAGAGTTTACCGAAGCGTTTTATAAGGTGTTGTTCGGAAGCGGCGCGACGACGTTGACGGATCTTATGACAAAAGGCAAAGAAACGCTTGAAGCGTATCGCAATCTTTCGCCCGAGGAAAAGAGCATCCTTTTGGATATTTCGACAAAGCTCATGGGAGACAAAACCGTCAGAAAGCTTTTGGTTGAAAATTTAAGAACGTCTTTTAACAATGCGGGGTTATCCACAAAGGTCAAAGCGGCAATCACGGCAGAGAAACTCAATCTTTGGGAGATTATGAGAGAGGGCTACGAAGAGTTTTCTTATAATATTCATTCGATAAGAGAAGAGCATAAGCAAAAGGTTGACGACAGAAGAGATTTGCGGGAAGAACGGCGTAGAGAAAGAAAAGTCGCAAAACGAAAAGATCGCGAAAACGTTGACGACGAACAATAAAAAAATGATATAAGCGTTCCTTTTTAGGCGTTGAAAAGCGCCTATAAAAAGGAACGTTTTTATTTTGGTCTATCAAAAGAAGTAAAAGCGTATTAATATATCATGACAGACAAGTTGTTGAAAGAGCTTAATATCGCGATAGACCTTAAAAACGTGCAGGAGATACGGCTAAGGCGAGATTTGCCTATCAAGTATCTCGAAAACGGGGTGTATAAGATCTATAAAAAGGGCGGAGTTGAAACGGTTGCGACGAAGGATATGATAGACCGTGCTATCAAAACAATTACGGAAAGCTCGTATTACGCATTCGAAAAAAGCTTTGCAAAAGGCTTTTTGAATTATCACGGTGCGAAAATCACGCTTTGCGGCAAAGGCGTAGACGAAAACGGCACACTTTCAGGGATAAGAAACGTTTCGTCGATGAATATCAGAATCCCGAAAGATATAGATTGCGTCGAAGAGAATATTGCGAAAGAGGTGTTTTTGAATGACAAGTCCGTTCTCATATCGGGGAAGGTATGCTCGGGCAAAACTACGCTTTTACGTTCGCTTATCAAAAAATGTCCTTATCCAATAACCGTAGCGGACGAAAAAGGAGAGCTTTTATTAGGATCTCGAAGCCTTGGAGAGAACGCAGACGTAATGTCGTTTGTTTCAAAAGAGGCAGTGCTGGATTTGGGCGTCAAGGGGTTAAGCCCGAGATATATCGCCTTTGACGAGGTTACGGATTTTAACATCGTAAAAAGAGCATTAGATTTCGGAATAAAGGTCATAGCGACGACTTTCGGAGAAGACGAAGAGCTTTCGCAAGACAAAAGGTCGTTGTTCGATATGCTTATTTTGACTTATTGCGACGAAAAGGGATTTCGAAAAAGGGTAAGGCGTTTCGAATGAAGATTGTTATTTGCTCGCTTTTAATCTCTCTTTCGACTCTTTTCGGAAGAGAAATCGCCAAAAGGATCGGAGAAAAAGAGGCGTATTATAAAAATTATCTTGATTTTTTGTCGGAGCTTCTTTTTGCTGTGAGGTATTCGAAAGAAACGGTTTTAAGCGTTAAGGAAAGATTTGATTTTTCTCAAAGCGAAAAGCACCTTAAAGGGGAAGAAAAGAGTGCAATCGATGAGTTTTTTCGCTGTATCGGGAAAAGCGACACGGAAACGGATGAGATTCGTATCCTTTCCGAAAAGGGGCGAGTCGAAAAAATAATTGAGAGAACGCTTTCGAAGTCTTCTGAAAAGAAAAAGTGCGCGATTATCGTCGGTGCAATGGTCGGAGTAATTGCTTCGCTTGTAATTATTTAGCAATGTATAGTGATGTCGAAATAATATTTAAAATTGCTGGGATAGGAATTATCGTTACGTTTGTGTCGATGCTCCTTAAAAAAGCCGACAGAGAAGATATAGCCCAAATAGTTGCCATATCGGGAGTCATAATCGTGCTTTTGATGGTGCTGAATCTCGTCTCCACATTATTTTCTGAAATAAAAGGGATACTTTTATGTCGGTTATAAAGTTTGTCGCTCTTGCAATGAGTCTCGGATTTGTGTCGTTGACCGTCAAAAGCGTTTCAAAGGAACACTCCGTTTATGTGTCGATAGCTTGCGCGGTCGTCCTTTTGACTGTGATTGTGTCGGAAGTAACGGGACTTTACGAAAAGTTCTCTACGCTGTTTTCTCGATTTGTAGGACAAGGCGAGCTTATCGTGTCATGCGGAAAAATGATAGCGATAGCTTATGCGGCGGAAATATCTTCGAACGTTTTGGAAAGCGCGGAGGAAAAGGGCATTGCGGATAAAATTCGCCTTTACGGAAAGGTTGCGATTTTTTCTTCCTGTATTCCGCTCGTTTCGCAGTTGGCGGAAATGATATTCGGGCTTTTATGAAGAAAATCGTTATAGCCGTGATGGCTCTTGTTGCGACGTTAGTCTTATTTCCGTCAAACGCTTTCGGAGAAGAGCTTTCCTCAAGCGAAAAAATCAATGAATACGACTTTTCTATGTTTGAGGACTTTTTTGAGGAAGTGAGCGAATATTTGCAAGAAGATACGTTTTCGTCATTTTCGAAGAAATTACTTAGCGGTGAAATAGACGGCAATGGTATTTTTCGAGAACTACTTTCTCTTGCGTTTTCGGAAGTCAAAAAGACGGTGCCGCTTGTCGGAATACTTGTTGCGTTGACGTTGATATACGGAGTTTTCGGGAACGGAAAGAGCGATTTTTTATCGGGCGAGCTTTCGGCAGCGCTACGGCTTGCATTTTCTCTTTCCGTCGCGATTTTAATGGGGATATACGTTGTCGTCGCGTTTCAAGAAGTTAGTCTTTCGATTGAAAAAATGAAATCTCAAATGGAATTGTCTTTTCCGTTTTTGACGACTCTTCTTGTTGCAAGCGGAAGCGAAACGACGTCGGTCGGCATTCAACCCGTATTATATTTTTTGTCGGTAACTTTAACGGGCGTTATATCAAAAATGGTTCTTCCGCTTGCTATATTTTCTTTTGCGTTGTCGCTGTTTTCGAATCTATCGGATAAGCTCGACCTTTCGGAAACGGTTAAGCTTTCGGGCGATATTGCAAAAACCACGCTTGTTTTTTCCGTCGTGATATTCACGGCATACATCGCAATCACCGGAAGCTATGCGATAAGTCGCGACGGAATGGCGTATAAAGCGGCTCGTTTCGCCCTTTCGCAAAGCGTGCCGATTGTAGGGGCTTACATAAAAGATGGACTTGATATGGCGGTTGTTTGCTCGGTAGAAATCAAAAACGCCGTAGGGATTGCGTTTCTTATCGTTTTTATCGCAAAAGCGATTACTCCTATCGCAAAGTGTTTTAGTTTGAGCTTTGCCGTGAGGCTTGCCGCGAGCATAGCTTCGCCTTTTTCGGAAAGAGGTTCGTTGAAAATCTTCGAATCGGTTGCAAAATGCACCGATATTGTCGGAAGTTCCATATTATGCGTGACGGCAATGTATCTCGAAGCGATTTTTGTCTTTATCAAAGCGACGGAGTATATCTTATGAAAGCAGTTTTAATCGGGCTTTTTGCCGCAAGTGCTATGTCGCTTTTGTGCGAAACGATTATGCCTGACGGAAAACTTAAAAAGTGCGTAGGTTTTTTTATCGGGATAGCCGCGACGACAGTCGCGTTTTCGCCGATATATTCTTTTTTCAAAAACGGAATATCGGATGATTTTTCGATAGAGATTAGTGCCGTTTATTCCGCTTTTCAAAATAAAACAAGCGAAACGGAGGACGATATCGAAGAATATTTGCGGTGTCAAGGAATAAACGCCGATGTAAAAATATATACATATTGCGATAAAACGAGCTTTGTTATTTTTTCTGCAGACAAAAATATTTCCTTTGTGAAAAAAGCAATTTCTTCGATTCTGGAAATCGAGGAAGAAAAAATTCAAGAATATCCTTAAAGAAGTTATACGGAGAAAAAATTAAGCATAAAATACTTCAAGAACTGCAAAAAGAGCTTTGGCGGGCGGCGTTATCGATGTTCGTTCCCGCATAGGAGTATTTGACAGAAAAAGATTGTTTTGGAGGTAATTTCAATGTCAAAAAAGAAAAAAATCATAGTTTCGATATGTATGGTACTTCTTCTTGCGGCGACAGCATATTTGAATATTTTGCTCGCCAACGGCAAAGAAGAGGAAGATTTGTCCGTATCGAGCAACTTCTTCACCGAGTATCGCAGCGAAAGAACGTCTACGAGAGAGCAAGAGATGTTATATCTTGACGGGATTATCGGGAATACTTCGCTTGCAGAAGAGACCGTAAGTCAAGCGGCATTGCAAAAAATGGAGATAGTCGATCTTATGGAAAAGGAGCTTATTTTAGAGGGGCTTCTTAAAGCAAAAGGCTTCGAGGACGTTGCGGTAACTATGTCTTCGACGAGCGATAACGTCAACGTCATCGTAAAAGCCGACGAGCTGTCGCAAGAGGACGTCGCGGGGATATATTCCGTTCTTGCGGAAGAGGTTGACGGAATTACATATTCCAACATAAAGATTATTCCCGTGAAATAATCATGTGGTGCGACGCGATTGAATGGAAGCCTTTATTGAAACCTTAAAATATGCGCAAGATAACGAATATATATTTGATTGTCGTTCATTAAAAAGTCGGTTAAGTAAGTTATAGATATGCGATTGCGATTAAAGTTGCAGAAGACAAAGATTTTAAACACACGGGGCTTTAGATATGGTTTTTCTGCGATTGAAAGAATAAATAGAATTGGAAAGATTTCTCTATGAACGTCATGGAAGATATGATTTTGCAGTAAAACTCTATCGTTAAAAAAACAAAAAAGGATGCTTGTAATTAAGCATCCTTTTAGTGTTTTGTTAAACAATAAGTTTAGCTGATAATATATTTTGATTTGAAATCATATGCCGATTTTTGTTTGTGGGGGTCGGACGATTTTAAGCTTTTTAGCGCTTAAGAAGCTTGGTTGCGTCGGAAATGGTTTTTTCGTATGCTTCCATACCGTATTTATCGACTTCGGCTTTATTCTTTTCGCCGTGAGTCAAGCAGCCCGCTCCGCCGATACATCCGCCAACGCAAGCCATTCCTTCGATGAAGTTCGCGTCTAACTTTCCTTTGCTCTTTTGCAAAAGGGCAATTTTGCACGCTTCTATTCCGTCGCAAGCACACGCTTTGAGTTCGAAATCTTTATCAAGACCTTGCTCTTTCAAGCCTTGCTTAACTGCGTCGGAAAGTCCTCCGCTTCTTGCGAATATTCTTCCGAAATACGAAGCGTTGTCGAGAACGTCTTCGGGAAGAGTCGTTATATCGATTTCCTTGCTGTCGAAAAGCGCTTGCAGTTCTTCGAAGGTCATGGCAACGTCAACGTACGGCTTGACGGATTCTTTCTGAACCTCGGCTTTTTTCGCGGTACAAGGTCCTATGAATACGACCTTTGCGGTAGGCTCTTGGTCTTTGATATATTTCGCAATCGCCGCCATTGGGGAAAGATTGTGCGAAACATAAGGCAAAAGCTTCGGGAAGTTCTTTTCGATATAGCTTACAAACGCGGGACAGCACGAGCTTGTGAGGAAGCCCTTTTCGGCAAGTTCTCTCGATTCCGCTTCCGCGACCATATCCGCGCCTAGAGCCGCTTCGATGACGGTATAAAATCCGAGCTTTTTAAGCCCCGTGATTATCTGTCCGAGCTTTGCGTAAGTGAATTGGCTCGATATAGAGGGTGCGACAACGGCGTAAACCTTAAAGATCGAGTTGTTTTCGCTCTTTTTGATGAGGTCGATTACGTTGAGAATAAAGGACTTATCGGTGATTGCTCCGAACGGGCAGTGATAAACGCACGCGCCGCAAGA
>CAZIPL010000012.1:0-19014 GCA_964541255.1 uncultured Clostridia bacterium
ATTTTTTACATAAAAAGAGATTTATGGTCGAGGATCTTCTCGATATAGTGACGGCTCTTCGCGCTCCCGACGGTTGCCCGTGGGATAGGGCGGCTACGCATCAAAGCATAAGGATGAACACTATCGAAGAGGCGTATGAGGTTGCGGAAGCAATCGACAGAAACGACGTCGATATGCTTATCGAAGAAACGGGCGACCTTATGCTTCAAACGGTGCTTCACGCAGAGATCGGAAAGGACGGCGGAGAGTATGACATTAACGACGTAGCGACGGGAATATGCCAAAAGCTTATCGACCGTCATACGCACGTTTTCGGAACGGACAAGGTCGAAAACGCAAGCGATGCGTTGAAGCTGTGGGACAACAACAAACAAAAGCTCAAAGGGGAAAAAACTGCGAGCGAGAGCATAGAACACGTGTCAAAAGCGTTGCCGTCAATTATGTACGCCGAAAAGGTTGCTAAAAAAGCCGCTAAAGCCAACTTCGATTTCAGAAGCACCGACGATATTTTCAAAAAAATTCAAGAAGAACTTTCCGAGCTTCAAAGTGCGATAGAGTGCGGAGAGGGCGTAGAGGAGGAACTCGGCGACGTGCTTTTCTCGGTTTGCAATATGGCGAGATTTTTGAAAGTCGAGGGCGAGCTTGCCCTTACGAAGTCGTCGCAAAAATTCGTTTCGCGCTTCGAAAAGACGGAAGAACTGATTTTGAAAGACAGAAAAAATATGAAAGAAATGACGGACGAAGAGCTTGACGAATATTACGTCAAAGCAAAAGAAACGCTCATCCGTTGAAAGCCCTGTCAATTGAGTTTCAATCCAATCAATTTGCAAAATCGATGAGTAATTTCTCATAATGCGATTTAATAAAAGCGATTGGTTTTTGCAAGAAAATATTATTACCGCATAAGATATTCTATGAAGAAAATCCTTGCGGTAATTTTTTGTTTTGTGCTATCGCTTTGCCTTGTGTTTATGCCTGCGTTTAATATTAAGGGCGTAGATATTACGGGAAACAGTGACCAAAAAAAAGTGCTGACGATATATCATGCCGACGTAAAAAGCGGCGGGAAAAACTCTCGCGGAAGCTTTTTGAAAAGCGTTGCGAAGGAATACGGCAAGAAAGAAAACGTTCTTGTCATTGTCGAAATATACGACAAAAGCGAGCTTGAAAACGCGATAAAAAGCGGAAAGCCCGATATAATCTCTTTCGGCTCGGGACTTTTTTCGGACGCAAATCTGTTTTCTCCCTATCGCGGCAGAGTGAATTTTTTCGACGAGTTTTTTCAAGCCGTCGAAGTAGACGATGTAATATATGCCGTGCCGTGGGCATATAACGGTTATTTTCTTATAGGAAGCGGCGATAAAACAAATGCACTTAAAGACAACTCCTATCTTGCGGCGTATCTATCCGAAAAAGCGTTGACGTTGGAGGGAACTTTAGATTCGGAGGTTATTTATAACGAATACCTTTTGAAAAAGACTTCGTTTGTCGGAACGGCAAAGGAGGTTTCGAAGCTTATGTCAAGAGTGGAAAGAGGAAAGCTTGACGAGTTTTCGTGCGAAGTGCTTTGCGGCTTTACCGATATGATAAACGTTCTCGGAATATATTCCGAAAGCGAAAACAACGCGGAAGCGCAAACGTTCATAGAATACGTAACGTCGGAAAGCGTTCAAAGAAAACTTTCGTACTTAAACTTGTTTTCGCCTTGCGTTAAGGGAATATATTCCGTTTCGCCCTTTTCCGAATACGAAAAAGAGAAAGTTGTTCCGCTATCCGTTTTCGATTGCGAAAACTATTGCGAATTGGCAAAGCTTGCCTTAAGCGGCGATAAAAACGCTCAAAAAGAAATCGAAAAAATATTAAATGAATAATAACGCATATAATATTCTCATAAAGGCTCTAAAGGAAAGAAGAATTGCGTTTTTCGAATTCGCCCCGATAAAGAAATATTCGACGATAGGAATCGGGGTCGTCGCACGGCTTGTCGTTTTGCCGAAAAACATCGACGAGCTTTTGTTTTTGGTTGAGAAGGTGAAAGAGCAAGGGCTTTCGTATTATGCCTTGTCGGGAGGTTCGAACACGCTTTTTTGCGCCGAAATTCTTTCTTCGGTTGTTATTTTAATGCGACAAATAAAAGGCATTACTAAAAAGGACGGTGTTTTGGAGATTTTTTCCGGGACGACTTCGGGAGAGACGATTTCCTTTTTAGCGAAAAACAAGCTTTCGTCTATGGAGAAATTCGTCGGTGTTCCGAGCCGTATCGGCGGAATGGTTGCGATGAATTTCGGTTGCTATAACTTAGAGATGAAAGATATAATTAAAAGTGTTTTGGCAATAACCGAAAAGGGAGTAGAAGTTTTGCCTGCAACTCTTTGCGATTTTTCTTATCGGCATTCGAGGTTTCAGAAGGGCGAAACAGTTGTTTCTTGCGATATAAAGGTGAAGAGTTGTGAAAACGTAAAAAGCATTATATCGAATACTCTGTCAAAAAGAAAAAGTACGCAGCCTCTTTCAAAAATGACGCTCGGTTGCATTTTTAAGAGCGATAATATGCCGTCGGGGTACGCGATAGAGACATCGGGGCTTAAAGGAAAAAGAGTGGGGAATGCTCGTATTTCGCCGACCCATTGCGGATTTATCGAAAATACGGGCGGAGCAACCTTCGAAGAAGTCCTTAAACTTATGGACATTGTCGAAGAAAAAGTGTATAATGAATTAAACATACGACTAACAACGGAGATTAACAAGGTTTTTTGATTACATCGGATTTTCATACACATACGATATTCAGCCATGGGAAAGGAACGATAGAGGAAAACGTTCGAAGAGCGGAAATGCTCGGATTAAAAGAAATAGCGATAACGGACCATGGCTTGAGGCATATTATTTTCGGACTTAGACCGAGAAAAGTAAAAAAAATGCGCGCAATAATCGACGAGCTTCAAAAGACGACCAACGTCAAGATTTTGCTCGGCGTTGAAGCAAACTTAGCGTCCCGCGACGGCGAAATTGATATTACTCCCAAGCAGCGCGAGTGGTTCGATATAGTCGTTTGTGGCTATCACAAGGCGGTTTTTTCGAGAAACTTTTTCGATTGGATTGTTTTTGTGGCAAAGAATAATTTGCTTCAATTCTTTCATTTGATGCAATCCGAGCGCACGAAAGAGATAAATACACGCGCACTATGTCTTGCGGTCGAAAAGAACAATATAGACATTTTGTCTCACGTCAATCACGATATGAAAGTTGACGCGGTGGAGGTCGCTAAAACCTGCGCCAAATACGGAACGTATTTCGAGATAAACGCAAAGAAAGAGCATGTCGATACCAAAACTTTGCAAGAAGTCGAAAAAACGGGAGTCGGTCTTGTCATAGATTCCGACGCGCACACACCCGAAAGAGTCGGGGAATTCGCTCTTTCGCTTCAAATGTGCGAAAAGGCGGGAATACCGTTAGAGAGAATAGCAAACTATAATGAATTGCCCGAATTTCGCGGCAATACGAGGAAATAAGAATGTCCTTTACCAAAGAAGTCAAAGAAGAAGTTTTATCCGTCAAGCTCCCAAAAACGAGCGACAAAGCTTTTTTATCCGCCCTCATTCACACCGTGGGCAGTATCGGTATGCGCGGAGGGGAACTCGGGTTCGAATTATCCTGCGAAACCAAAGCCATAATACTTAAAGGGGTAAAAATAATCAAAGAGCTTTACGGCGAGAACCTCAAAATCGTAGAGGACGACAACCCCGGTCCCAACGCCAGCCCCGTTTATTGCGCGAGCTTATACGGAGAAAAGGCGAAAACGATACTCGAAAAAGAGCGAATCATCGATTTATCCGACGGGTTAGAGGTTATTTTCGGCATTGACGAGGGGCTTTTTGAAAACGATTACGACGAAAAAGCGTATGTTTCAGCGGCATTTTTGGGGTGCGGCTCCGTAACTTTGCCAAATAGCGAAAAAACGAGCGGCGGCTATCACTTGGAATTTGCGTTCAATAACGGCATCGCTGCGGACGATTTCGCGTCGCTTCTTCTTCGTTGCGGCTTCAATCCGAAGTTTATAGGACGAGCGGGGAAGAGCTTGATATATTTCAAAGACAGCGAATCGATTTTAGATATGCTTGCTTTCATGGAGGCAATGAACGGCGTTTTGAAAATGAGCGAAAAAATGGTCGAGCGCGAAACGAGGAATCTCATCAACCGCCAAACGAATTGCGAAATGGCGAATATCGACAGGTCGCTGAAAGCTTCAGAAAGGCAGCTTAACGCGATAAAGAAAATAGACGAAAAGATAGGGATAGAGTCTCTTCCCGACATACTTTCGGAGTTTGCTAAAGTAAGGCTTGAAAACAGCGAGCTTTCACTTGAAGAACTCGGTAATATGTTCGAGCCTAAGCTTACCAAAAGCGGCGTTAATTACCGCATGAGAAAGCTTATGAAAATTGCGGGAGAATTGGAATAAATGGGTAATTTCGTACACTTGCACGTTCATACCGAATATTCGTTGCTTGACGGCGCGGCGAGGATCAATCGTCTTTTTTCGCGTTGCAAAGAGCTCGGGCAAGACGCTATCGCGATAACCGATCACGGAGTAATGTACGGTGTCATAGACTTTTGGAAAGCGGCGAGAAAAGAGGGCATAAAGCCGATAATAGGCTGTGAGTTTTATGTCGTTGACGACCATACGAAAAAGGTCGCGAGAGAGCATAGAGATCACCTTGTGCTTTTGGCGAAAAACGAGGCGGGATATAAGAGCTTGATGAAGCTCGATTCCATTGCGTTCGTAGACGGATATTATATCAAACCTAGAATCGACTTGGAACTTTTGCGTCAGCACCACGAGGGGCTTATATGTCTTACCGCGTGTTTAGCAGGGCATATTCCGCAAGCACTCTTGCACGGAGACGACAACGAGGCGGATAATTATCTTTCCGAGCTTAAAGAGATGTTCGGCGACGACCTTTATGTCGAGATTCAAGATCACGGGCTTTCGGAGCAAAAATACGTTTTGCCTAAGCTTATAGAGTTGGCGAAAAAGCACGACGTAAAGCTTGTCGCGACAAACGACGTTCACTATATAAACAAAGAAGACGGCGAAATGCAAGACGTTCTTTTGCGTATTCAGACGGGTAGCAAAATGACGGACAAGCTGGATTTTGCTTTCGAAACGAGTGAGTTTTATCTGAAAAGCGAAGATGAAATGCGTGCGCTTTTCCCCTATTGCCAAGAGGCGATAGACAACACTCGAGAGATTGCCGACAAGTGCGACGTCGAGATAAAGTTCCACCAAGATCTTATCCCGAACTACGTTCCCGAAAACGGCATGACGGCGAAAGAGTTTTTGTATGACCTTTGCGAAAAGGGCTTGCACCAAAGATACAGCGAGATTACGCAAGAAATCCGCGACAGAGCAGATTACGAGCTCGGGCTTATTACGAAAATGGGCTATGTCGAATACTACCTTATCGTTTGGGATTTCATAAACTACGCAAAAAGCCAAGGCATTCCTGTCGGCTACGGAAGAGGCAGCGGCGTAGGCTCGATAGTTGCGTATGCCGTCGGAATAACAAACGTCGATCCGTTGAGATTCTCGCTGATTTTCGAGCGATTCTTAAACCCCGAAAGGGTTTCCATGCCAGACTTCGATATCGACTTTTGCTGTGAAAGACGAGGCGAGGTAATCGAATACGTAACGAGAAAATACGGAAGCAACAACGTTTGCCAGATAGTAACTTTCGGTACCATGGCGGCGAAAAATGCCGTAAGAGACGTCGCGAGAGTATACGACGTTCCGATCCCCGACGTACTTAAAGTGACAAAGCTCATTCCGTCAAATCCCGGCCTTAAAGTTACCCTTGAAAAGCTTTTCGACAGAGACGAGAACGGGCATACGAAAATAGAGATTCCCGAGCTTTTGGAGATATACGACAACGATCCGCAAATGCGAAAAGTCATCGATATGGCGAAAAAGTGTGAGGGCATGCCGAGAAACACGGGTATGCACGCGGCGGGCGTCGTAATTTGCGGAAAACGTCTCGACGACTGGATACCGCTTCAACGAAATGGCGAAAACGTAACGACGCAATACGCGAAAGACTTGGTTGAAGAATTGGGACTTTTGAAAATGGACTTTTTGGGGCTCATTACTTTGACCGATCTTAAAAAAGCGACCGATTACGTAAAAGAAAACTACGGCGTTACGGTGGACTTTTCGAAGATTCCCGACGACGACCAAGAAGTATATAAAATGATAGGCGAGGGCAAAACGGCTTGCGTGTTCCAGCTCGAAAACGGCGGAATGACGAAGTTTATGATGAACCTTAAACCGACGTGCATGGAGGATATTATCGCGGGTATTTCGCTGTATCGTCCCGGTCCCATGCAGTTTTGCGACATTTATGTCGAAAGTAAGCACCACCCCGAGACTATCGTATACGATTCGCCCCTTCTCGAGGACATTCTGAACGTAACCTACGGCGTTTTCATATATCAAGAGCAGGTTATGCAGATAGTTCAAAAGCTTGCGGGGTACTCGCTCGGACAGGCAGACATCATTCGCCGTGCGATGAGTAAAAAGAAAAAGTACGAAATGGACATCCACAGAAAGCTGTTCATTTACGGCGGCGAAGAACCGAGTAAGCACGCGCATATCCCGGGCGCTATCTCGAAAGGCGTTCCCGAAGACGTCGCTGCAAGGCTTTTCGACAAGATGGAAGTGTTCGCAAGCTATGCGTTCAACAAGTCTCACGCGGCAGCTTATGCGACTGTTACCTATCAAACGGCGTACTTTATGAGATACTATCCGTGCGAGTTTATATGCGCGGTGTTGAATAACCGAATCACCGACATCAAGGACGTTACGAAATATACCTCTTTTGCTCGCGATAGAGGGATAGAGATACTTCAGCCCGACATCAACGAATCCATAGCATACTTCAAAGCGAGCGGCAATACGTTGCGTTTCGGCTTGGCGGGCGTAAAGAACGTCGGCGAGCAAGCGGTTCTTGATATAATCAAAGAAAGAACGCAAAACGGAAAGTTCAAGGATTTTGCGGACTTTTTGTCGAGAACATGCCTTATGATAAACAAAAAGCTCGTCGAGTGCCTTATAAAGGCAGGCGCTTTCGATTGCTTCGGGCATGCGAGAGCGGAGCTTTTGTCGCTGTATGAAAAATACGTCGATATATTCGTTCACGACAAAAAAGGTCAGGCGAGCGGACAGATGTCGCTGTTCGGCGATATTCTCGAAAGCTCGGGAATCGAGATCGAATATAACGGAACGCCCGAATACGACGAAATGTATAAGCTTAATTTGGAAAAAGAGGTTTTGGGTATTTACGTTTCGGGACATCCTCTCAACTCTTTCAGAGACGAGCTTTCAAAGCTCGATTTCAATACCTCTATGGCGGTAATCGAAGAAGATGACGAAGAAGACTTCGTCGAAGAGAAAAAGCCGTCGCTCGAGGGCAAGAAAGTCGTTGTCGGCGGGATGCTCAAAAACTTACGTGGCGTTTTGACGAAAGACCAAAAGTCTATGAAATACGGTCAGATAGAAGACCTTTTCGGAAGCATGGACGTTGTATTTTTCCCGAGAGTATACGAAAAATACAAAGAGCTTATCGAGGAAGACAGCGTTGTAGAGGTTAAAGGAACGATTGTGCTTAAAACGGAAACGCAATATCAGATAAACGCCGAGAGTGTTGTTCCTTGCAAAAAAGCGGCGGTCGAAGAAGTAAAGAAAGAAGAAAAATTATACCTTAAAGTAGACACCGAAGAGCAGCTGTCGTCGGTGCAAGATATTCTTCTCGATTATGTAGGCAACGTTCAAGTCGTAGTTAAATTCGACGGTAAAGCGTTGATGCTGCCGTATAAGGTCGCATATTCGGAAGGATTGAGACAAGAACTCATGACTGTTCTTGACGAAAAGTTTATAATTTGTAAATAAGTCGTGTTTTATGGTAAAAACGTTAGGACTTTTCGAAAAAAAATGGTAGAATAGTCGAAGTGTCAAAAAGTATATTGAATATAAGGAAGAAAAAACCTATGAAAAAGATTGGAGTATTGACAAGCGGCGGAGATGCGCCGGGAATGAATGCCGCGATTAGAGCGGTGACGAGAGCTGGACTTGGTATGGACATGGAAGTAGTCGGCGTTATGCGCGGTTATTCCGGACTACTCAATTCCGAGTTTGTGAAAATGGACTCTAAGTCCGTTTCCGGCATTATTCAAAGAGGCGGCACTATGCTTCTTTCGGCAAGATGCCCCGAGTTCCAGACCGAAGAGGGACAGAAAAAGGGCGTTGAGAATCTCGTTAAAGAGGGAATCGAGGGCTTGGTTACAATCGGCGGCGACGGAACATTCCACGGTGCGGAGATCCTTTCCGTAAAATACGGAATTCCCACAATCGGAATCCCCGGAACTATCGATAACGACCTTGCTTATACCGACTTCACGTTGGGATTCGATACTGCGTGCAACACGGCGCTTTCTCTTATCAACAACTTGAGAGATACTATGCGTTCGCACGAAAGAGTAAGCGTAGTCGAAGTTATGGGAAGACATTGCGGAGACATCGCGCTTTATGCGGGTATCGCTTCGGGCGCCGAAGTAATTATGATCCCCGAAGATCCTATGTCTATCGACGAAGTTTGCGAAAGACTTTATAAGGCGAAAGAAAGAGGAAAATCCTCTTCGATAATCATTTTGGCTGAGGGCGCAGGCAATGCCGACGACGTTGCGAAAAAGGTCTCGGATAAGACGGGTATGTCCGTTCGCGGAACCGTTTTGGGACATCTTTTGAGAGGCGGTTCGCCGACGCTTAACGACAGAATGCTTGCAACGCAATGCGGTTATCGTGCGGCAACTTTGTTGAAGAACGGAATCGGAAACAGAGTTATCGGAACGCGCAACGAGCAGATTATCGACCTTGACATCGTCGAAGCGCTTTCTATGGAAAGAAGATTCCACAAAGAGCTTTACGAAGCATCGAAGATTTTGTCTTTCTAAGAAAAAACAAAAAGGCGAATAAAACAAATATTTACTTGATTGCATTTGGCTAAATATTTATATGTAATAATGAAAAATCCTATCGATGTTTTGTCGATAGGATTTTTTTGTATCGTTTTTGTGTTACTTTTGATAATAGCTTCTTTTTGCGACTTTCTTGAACCCTAATTTTTCGCAATATTCTATTCCGAGCGGCGAATCGTCATCGTCGGCGTTTGCGTTTCCGAGAAGTGCGTTTTCTTTTAAGCATAGGTTAATCGCATACTTCCAAACAAGTTCCACGGCATTTTCTGCACTTAAAGCGTCAGCATAAAAAATTGCGCCGATGTCATATTTTTTAAGCTCTCTTACGTTGTCAAGCGTCGGCATTGCAAGGCAAATAAGCTTTCCGTTTTCAAATACGCCTATCGGTTTCATTCCGACGTTCCCGCTGCCGTCGAAGTGAATTTGAATTGCGTTTTCGTGGCACGTTGCGCAATAACCGCTTTGCCTAAAGGTTTTAATCGAAATCAAATCGTCTTTTGTGAGTTGTCGCACGGATAAGCCGTCGTATGTCGGAAGAGAAATCGAATCGCCGAAATATAGCGTATCGTAACCGTTTTGGCAAGTCAATCCGATTTTTGCCACTAAAGCGTCGAAATCGTTCCATTCTAAATCCATCGATCTTCTTATCGAGAACTTCGGAGAAGAGAGCTTTTTCAAAAGATTGAGATATAAAATCGCATCTTTTTCAGTTTCGCAAACGAGCGTAACGAAAGGCTCGGCGGAATTATAATCGGACACATAAAGGAAGTGCTCTAAGTTTTCGGTATCGCCGAGAGTTAAGATCTCCGTTTCGGCAACGGTCATTCCGATTATGTCTTCTGCGTATTTCATCGGATTATGCGTAAAGCAAAAATCGAGAGCAAGCTCAACGTCAGATACTTTTAATTCGGGGAAGCTTTTTTTGAAATGGCTTATCGCAATTCTTCCCGATAGGTCGTGCCACGAGATAGCGGCATCAGAATATTTTTTGCGGTAATCTGTCGGCGTTAAGCTATAAAAGCTTTTGAATGCTCGCGTGAAGCTTTCGGGACTTTCATATCCGAAATCAAGCGCGATTTCAAGAACGGTCTTTTGCGTTTTTCTTAATTCGAGCGCGCAACGAGTAAGCTTATATACGCGCGAATATTCGATCGGACTATATCCCGTACGGGCTTTGAATATCGAATCGAAATAGGTGAGAGAAAAGCCTGCGCTACTTGCTATGCTTTGTAGTGACAGATTGTCTTTCGGATTTTGTTGGATATAATCGATCGCTTTGTCGATTAAGTTTTTGTTTTCCATAAAATCATCTCCTTTTTGTTTTTCTACATTTTAGCATTCGATATTCATTCTTGTCCGTGCAGATATTATTTTATAAAGCGTTTTTAGAAGAAGTATATTGTGAAATATTTCAAGCAGTTTTTTGAAAGATAGAAAATCAAAACGGTAAGTACCATAAATAAAAAGAATGTTTGTTAAAACTATCCATTGAAGGGTCGAACAGATTGAGCCTAAAAGGTGTCTTTTTTGCCTATTTCGACAAATCTTTGCATCTAGTATTATGAGTGAGTTTAACTTTAGATTGCAAATTGATTGCCGCTAAAACTCAATTATGCACGACTTTCAATGGATAACGCAAAAAGTCATATCTCCAATCAAATCTATAAGGAATTGTTCGGAAATAAAAAATCGCTTGAAAATATCTTCAAGCGATCTTTGGTCGAGGTGGTGAGATTCGAACTCGCGGCCTCTTGGTCCCGAACCAAGCGCGCTACCAAACTGCGCTACACCTCGGCTGCTTATTAAATTTATCACGATTTGCCTAAATTGTCAAATAAAATGCCGAGATTTTCGAAAGTATAAAGTAAATGTAGCGGTGATATAAAAGTATTTTTGATTGTGTTCGGCTTTATTGCGCTATAATTGCTGTTATAAATAATAATACAAGAAGTTTACGCATTGCTTGCAAGGTGCGGAAACTTCGATGTTTTTCAAGCTTAGAAGCACAAAACGAGAGTTTTGTGACAAAAGCGAAGCGTTTTGCAAAGATTTTGTCGTTAGACAAAACATTTACTTCTTATAGGTTATAATACAAGAAGTTTCTGTTTTGCTTGCAAAGAACAGAAACTTCAAAGCATTTCAAACTTAGAAGTGCGAAACAGTAGTTTCGTGGCAAAAGCGAAGCGTTTGCAAAATGTTTTTGCATTAACTAAAACATTTACTTCTTATAGGTTATAATATTTCATTTTTTCCTTGACAATATTGCGAAAAGGGAGTATTTTATTGCAGATGTTAGAAGTATTATTGGATTCATTGATAGATTCGCTGAAAGTCGTTGCGGTCTTTTTTGCCGTCAACGTAATTCTCGGCGCGATAGAGGGTAAGCTTTCGAATGTATTAGTAAAATCGAAAGGCTTGTCGCCGCTCATCGGAGGCGCTGTGGGACTTATTCCGCAGTGCGGTTTTTCCGTTGTCGCAACGGATATGTATCAAAAGCAAAAGATTACCGTCGGAACGTTGCTTGCCGTATATATCTCTACGAGCGACGAGGCTCTGCCCGTTTTGTTGAGCCACCCCGATTGTTACAAAGAGTTGCTTGCGCTTTTATGCATAAAGTTTGTTTTGGCTGTTCTCGTCGGCATTGCTATCGACAAAATCGGCGTTTTTTCAAAGCCCGTTTCGGCTTGCGATTTGACGGAAGTTGAGCTTAAAGGCTGTTGCGATCACGACATAAAAGAAGAGAGTAAACTCCATAGCTTGTTTTTGCATCCGCTGGTGCATTCGCTCAAAACATTTACGTATATTTTTGCCATAAATCTTGTGTTCGGCACGCTTTTATATTTCATCGGCGAAGAGAGCCTTATCGGCTTTTTGACGGCGGGGAAGTATATCGCTCCCTTTATCGCCGTAATTATAGGTCTTATTCCCAATTGCGCTTCGTCGCTATTACTTGCCAATCTTTTCTCTTTGGGCGCAATAGGCTTCGGCGCAATGCTCGGAGGTCTTGTCGTCAATGCGGGACTTGGCGTTACGGTTCTTATCAAAGACAAAAACAACGTGAAATTCAACTTAAAAATCGTCGGAATATTGTTTTTGACGGGACTGATTGCGGGCTATCTTGCGACGGTTATTTACGGATAAGTAACTTTTCTCTGTCATTTCGTTTGGTTATCTTGATTTTCTTATCTCGGGATAAAATACAACCGCCTTAATTAAATAACAAATAAAAACCATACCTTGCGTTCGGTATGGTTCTTTTTATGATAAAATACTATTAAGATAAGAATCTATTTAGGCTTAATCGGGTACGACTTTCAATTACTAAAGTCAATTTCGGGATTTCAAAACATTTAGTTTTCTCTCGCGTTATAGAAAAGATATTGTTGAACGATTCCCGCTTTTTCGCCGAAGAGTTCGACGAAGTATGCTCGTATCTTTTTTCTGTCCGTTTCGCTTCCGCCGTAGTTTTCTATATATACTTTCTCCATCCAAGTATCGACGGGAAATGCGTCGTATTTTTGGAACGCGAAAAGCAAAATGCAATCGGCGACCTTTTCACCCACACCTTTTAAGTTGCATAAATACTTATTCGCCGAAAGGGTGTCGAGCGTTGCTATTTTATTTAGGTCGAAACCGTTTGCAATAGCATTTGCCGTTTCGACGATATACTTATCTCTATATCCGCAGCCGAAAAGCTTGAGGTCGCTAAGAGTTGCTTTCGCAAGGCTTTCGGGAGAGGGGAAAGCATAGTATTCGATTCCGAAAAGCTCGCGTTTTTCTCCGTATCTTTCGGCGATTTTATCAAGCGTTTTTGAAAATCTTTTGATATTGTTGTTCGCCGACATAATGAAGTCGATGATAGCTTCGAATTTGTCTTGTCGCATAATCTTAAGCGGCGGGCAAGATAGTATTGTTTTTTTAGCGAACTCGTCCGAAACGTTATATAAAAAGAAAGAATAATCTTCGTCAAGGTCGAAAAAGTTGACAAAATACGCAGAATCTTCGCTCGTTATCACGGTTTCTGTCGAGTGCTTTTCAACTATTGCCGCTTTGTCGAAGCTCGGAACGAGCCATTTGTTTTCGGCTAACGTTTTGACTCTGAAAACCTGCCCCGAAAAAAGCGTCGAATGAGCGTCGAAAACGTTGTTATCAACGATTATTTTGTTGTCGATTATTTGATAATTCATTGTTTCTTGGGCGGTTTTTCTCCTAAAATAGTGTAATAGCGGCACTCGATTTTGCCGTTGAAAAGCTTGCGCTCTTTGTTAACTCTGAGCTTTGTTATTCTTTCAAAGTCGGGCATAGCCGTAAGAACGTATGCGGAGAAGTTGTTAAGCGATTTATAAACGCTTGCGAAGTCGCGATAAAGCTCTCTCACTTCCTTTGGGTTTAACAGCCTTTCGCCGTAAGGGGGATTTGTGATAATAACTCCGTAAGACGAAGTCGAGCGAAGCTCTCTCATATCTTGGCGTTGGAAATGGATTTTGTCCGAAATACCGAGGTTCTTCGCGTGGAAAAGGCTTTCGGAGATCGCTTTTTCTTCGATGTCGAAGCCTAAAATAGAAAGCTTTTTATCTCGCGTTTCGAGATCTTTTGCGTTTTCGCGAAGAAGATTTTTGTCTTTTTCGGGGATTTGCGGAAAGCTGTCGAACGCAAACGTTCTGTTTATCCCCGGCGCTATGTTAAGAGCTTTCATTGCCGCTTCAAGCGGAATGGTTCCGCTGCCGCAAAAGGGGTCTATCAAGGTCTTGCCGTCGTTCCAGATCGATAGGTCGATAAGTGCCGCCGCCAATGTTTCTTTTAAAGGCGCAGAGTACGCCAAGCTTCTGTAGCCTCGTTTATGAAGTCCGGCTCCAGACGTATCGAGAAGAACGTCGCAAAGGTCGTTTCTTATTGAAACCTCGATTTTGAATTCTCCCGTCGTTTCGGGGAATGTCGATATTTTATATGCGTGCATTAAGTTTTCGACTATTGCTTTTTTCGCTATGGACTCCGTTGCCGAAAGAGCGTGAAGCGCCGAATCTACGCACTTTGCTTTGACGGTGACCTTACCGTTTTTCGGTATGAAGTTTTTTAGGTCGAGAGTTTTTATGTTGTCAAAAAGCTCGTCGAAAGAGCTTGCGTGGAAATTCCCGAGCCTAATAAAAACTCTTTCCGCCGTTCGAAGAAACATATTGAGCTTCATAACAAGGGAATAATCCCCCTCGAAGTAAAAACGTCCGCCTATGCACGGGCAGTCGATTCCGAGACGTTGAAGCTCTCTTTTTGTTACGCTTTCTATTCCGAAAGCCGTCGCTACTACTATTTCGAATTTATCCATAGCTAAATAATACTCTATAATAACGCTTTTTTGCAAACGAGTTTGTGTGATAAATGTAAAATCCGTCAAAACATTGTTTTTTTGGTTTACATAAATTTTTTGATGTGATAGAATAAAAACAATGAAAACTCACATCTTGCCAATAGAAGACATTGTCAGCGTCAAGCTTTGCTCCGAAAGGGTTAGAGAAGGGGATATTGTTGCCTTTCCGACCGAAACGGTATACGGGCTTGGCGTTTCTGCATATAAGGGCGAAAGTGTGAAAAAAGTTTTCGAAGTAAAGGGTAGACCGTCGGACAATCCTTTGATTTGCCACGTCGCGGATATAGAGGACGCCGTTTTAGCAACGGACGATCTTACGGAAACCGCGAAAAAGCTTTTCAAGGCGTTTTCTCCCGGTCCCATAACTTGCGTTGTCAAGAAAAACTCTCTTATTGCCGATGAGGTTACGGCGGGCTTAGACACCGTCGGAATAAGAATCGTCGGGCATGAAGGAGCAAGGCGTTTCTTGAAAGAATGCGGGGTTCCCGTTGCGGCACCGTCTGCCAACACTTCGAAAAGACCGTCTCCCACAACGGCGAGAGACGTTCTTGCCGATATGGACGGAAAGATAGAATATATTCTCGACGGCGGAGAGTGCGACGTCGGTATAGAATCGACGGTGGTCGATTGCAGAGGCGACGTCCCGATTGTTCTTCGCGCGGGGAAAATTACGAGCGAAGACATAAAAAGAGTGTGCGGAGACGTTAAAATCGCAGGTGCTACGGACGAAGTTAGATCGCCCGGAATGAAATATCGCCACTACTCGCCGAAATGCAAAATGTATTGCAGATTCGAAAGTATCGCGGGACTTGGCGAAGAGATTCAAAAGCTTCAAAACGGCGGTGAGAAGGTCGTTTTGATAGGAAACGGCGAAACGGGAAAAATAGCGGCGGCTATTCATATAAACCTTGGCGAGAGCGTCGAAGAATATATGCACGGATATTTTGCGTCGCTTCGTCGCGGCGAAAACTTAGGAACGGTCATCGTATGCTTCATTCCGTTTTCCGAAAGCGAAGCGGAAGGGCTATATAACCGTGCGACGAAATCGTGCGGCGGCAATTTGATTTAAGGAAATATTTTTTTAGGAGTAACGATATGAAAATAGCATTGGGCTTTGACCACGGCGGAGTTATTTATAAGAGCGAGCTTATCGCATATCTTGAAAAGAACGGCTTCGAATATGAGGATTTCGGAACGTATACGACGGAATCTTGCGACTATCCCGACTATGCGAAAAAGGTCGCAGAGGCGGTTGCTTCGGGCAAGTTTGACAGAGGAATTCTTATCTGCGGAACGGGAATAGGAATGTCAATCGCCGCAAACAAGGTTAAAGGAATCAGAGCATCGTGCGCGAACGATATATATTCCGCAAAGATGACAAGAGTTCACAACGACAGCAATATATTGACTATGGGCGCGAGAGTTATAGGGCTTTCAACAATGCTCGAGATAGTGGATGTTTATCTTCACACCGATTACATCGGAAGCTATCATCAAAGAAGACTTGACAAAATCGCCGAAATGGAAGAAAATTTCGGTAAATAATCAAAAGAAAAAATAATATTTATATATTTTGGAGGACATAAATATGGGTAAAGTAGTAGTATTCGATCATCCGCTTGTTCAGCACAAGATTTCGATCTTGAGAAACAAGGACACAAACACCAAGGACTTCAGAGAGCTCGTAGAAGAAATCGCTATGCTTATGGCATACGAGGCAACGAGAGACCTTCCTTTGGAAGAGGTTGAAATCGAAACGCCTATTTGCAAGACCAAAGCAAACGTACTTACGGGACATGCACTCGGTATCGTTCCTATCTTGAGAGCTGGACTTGGCATGGTAGACGGCATTTTGAGCCTCGTTCCCAACGCTAAAGTAGGTCACATCGGTCTTTACCGCGACCCCGAGACCAAAAAGCCCGTTGAGTACTACTGCAAGCTCCCCGTTGACGCAACAGAGCGCGACTTCCTCGTACTCGACCCGATGCTTGCAACGGGCGGATCTGCGATAGCTGCAATCGATTTCATGAAGCAAAGAGGAGTAAAGAACATCAAGTTCCTTTGCCTTATCGCTGCTCCTTACGGAATCGAGAAGCTCACCGAAGCTCATCCCGACGTAGACGTATACGTAGCTTCCGTTGACGAAAAGCTCAACGACCATTGCTACATCGTTCCCGGTCTTGGCGATGCGGGCGACAGATTGTTCGGTACGAAATAATTTAAGAGAAACGGCGGCGGAGCTTTTCGTCGCAAAAGAAAAGCAGACGGCCGTATTTATATACGGCCTTTATGCGATTTTTAGGTATTGAAATGATAAATGAAGTTATAACGTCGATTTTAGAGGCCGAAAAAGAAGCCAAAAAAATCGTAAAAGAAGCAAACATTTCCGCAAGAGAAATAATATCTTCCGCAGACGAGAAAGCGAAAGCTGTCGCTAACGAAGCAAGAATTACCGCAAAGAATACTCGTATCGAGTCGAGCGCAAAAGCAAGCGCGACTGCAGATGCGGCGTATGCGGAAATAATCGCGAAAGCAAAGGAAGACGCAGAGGAAACGAAAAGACGCTTGGGAAACAACGTCGATAAGGCGGTAGACTTCATAACGGAGGGGATTATCTGATGGCTACTGTCCGTATGAAAAAAATGCGGCTGGTCGGTCTTTCCGAGGAAAAGGATCTTATTCTCGACGTTTTGCAAAAAACGGGTGCGGTCGAGCTTAAAAAGTGCGACGAGATTGAAAATACTCACGCGCGGCTTGACATTGACAGACTCAACGAGGTGAACGGCAAAATCGCGAGACTTTCCAACGCGCTTGACTTTTTAGAGGGACAAAAGCGTATAAGAGAGGAACTTGCGAAGAAAAACGTCGTCGAATATACTCCACCGAAAAAGCCCTTGTTTGCGGTTAGACGCGATGTTTTGCACGACGAGTTTTTGTCTCGCGGCGAAGCGTCCGAAGAAGCGTTTTCGAGAATCGACGAGCTTGACAAAATAGCATTTTCCCTTGCAGATCTTAAAGGAAAGCTTGCGCAAGCCGAAACGGAGATAAGCGCGCTCAGACCTTTCGAAGATTTAGATGTTGCTATTTCGGACGTTGCGGACTCTCGAAACGTCGTTATGGAAATAGGCGTTTTGCCGTCGAGCGGACTAAGTAGTCTTTCAAAGCTTATAGATGACGGATTGTTTTTGATAAGAACAATCAAAACCGTCGGCTCGGATCTCACGGTGTTTGTTGCGTATCACAAGTCGGTAGCGGAGGAAGCTTATGCGGCTCTTACAGATGCGGGTTTTTCTAGAACAAACGTCGAATGCGAAGAATTGCCGTCGAAACGCATAGAGGAAATCAAGGAAGAAGAGGACGCTTTGAAAAAGAGCGAGATAGCTCTTAACGGCGACGCGATGGCTTATTATCCGTGCGTAGACGATTTCAAACTGCTTTACGATTACTATTCCTATCAAAAGGAGAAGATCGAAAGCGGCGGCGATTTCAGAAGAACGGAGGGCGAGCTTGCCGTAGGATTTGAGGCTTGGGTTCCCGAAAAGCAGACCGACGACGTAGTCAAGGCGATAGAAGAAAAGACCGATTGCGTATATGTAGAGTTTTCCGATCCCGAAAAGGACGAAATGCCTCCTACGCTTTCGAACAACGGCCCCGTTATGAAAGCTTACGAATCGGTTACCAATATGTATTCCGTTCCGAGCTATTACGAATCGGATCCGACCTTCTCGGTTATGCTGTTTTACTTCCTGTTCTTCGGATTTATGCTTTCCGATGCGGGCTACGGACTTATCTTGGCAATCGCGGGAGCATTGATTTTGAAGTTTATAAAGCTCGAACCCGGCATGAAAAACCTTGTCGTTATAATAACGCTCGGCGGTGTATCGACTATTCTTTGGGGACTTTTGTTCGGCGGATTCTTCTCGATAGAGATAGAGGGCACGTTCCTCGAAAAGCTATGCTGGTTCTCGCCGCTTGACAATCCTATCGGAGTTTTGGGATTATCGCTAGGAATAGGCGTTTTGCAGATACTTTACGGGCTTGGCTTGAAGGCAAGGGAGCTTATTAAGAACGGTCATGCGCTTGACGCGGTATTTGACGTGGGAAGCTGGTATCTCGTATTTATCGGAATAGGCTTATTCGCGCTTTCAATGGTTGACGGATTTGCGATGCTTTCTACCCCCGGACTTATCGTAGCGATTGTCGGACTTGTCGTCATAGTTTTGACGGGCGGCAGAAAGGAAGCGAGCGTTCCTAAAAAGATTATTAAGGGCTTAGCGTCCCTTTACGATATAGTAAATTACGTTTCCGATATTTTGTCTTATGCAAGACTCTTCGGTTTGGGGCTTGCCACGGGCGTTGTCGGAATGGTATTCAATAAAATCGCGGCGGTCTTCATAGACCTTATGGGACCTGTTGCGGGCGGAGTCGTTGCCGTAATATTCATACTCGTGGGACACGCGATGAATATGGCGATAAACGTACTCGGCGCATATGTACATGATTGCAGATTGCAATATATCGAGTTCTTCGGCAAATTCTACGAAGGCGGCGGACATGCGTTCGTACCTTTCGGCAGCAGAACGAAATATGTCAATATAAAAAATATGTAATTAAAAAATCAATTG